>NZ_SNZY01000008.1:0-175120 GCF_004364275.1 Idiomarina sp. H2 | reverse complement strand
TCATTCAAAAGTTGCAATACAAATATTTCGTTTTGCTTAACTTCTGCAAGTGCCCACACAGTTTGCTTGGCTTGATATAATTGTTAAAGAGCGTTGCTTCTTTCGAAGCAGGGAGGCGTATTCTACACGTCCCTTTCGTTTCGTCAACCCATTTTTTTCAGCTTTTTCAGCCCGGTTAAAACAAAACGCCGTTGTCCGAATTTATTGCAAATACACTTTGCAGATAACTCATGACAACGGCGGCGAATTATAGTGATCTCTCTGAGCCTTGCAAGATCTTTTTCGATCAAAAAGTTTAACCGAACAAAAAACAACCAGCTGTAACTAAAACCCTTAGATTTGCTCGTTTTTAATTCTATTTTGTTGTTTTTTTGTGATTACCTTGAACTGTTGTTATATTGAATCACTCTAATAAGTTGGAATTACATAAAGGGCTTAAATCTTATGCGCTGGAAATCAATAACTTTTACCTGTTTGCTTGTTGCAACTCTTAGTTCAAGCGCCATACGAACGAGTCATGCTGCTACTTTTGATGGCAGCCTCCAAAATTCGTCTTCCACTTTACAAGATACTTACCGAAGTATTATCGAAAGTCACCTCAATAAAAACTTCTCTATTATGCGAACTGTACGCATTCTGATTAATAACTACCCAGAACATGCTGCCTATATCGTTAATGCCGCTTTTGATACCAGAGAGAGTAGAGTAACCGCCATTGTAATAGCCGCCATGCAAGCGGAGCCTGCAGTTACTTATACTGTCGTCGACATTGCTATAGCTCGTTACCCAGATTTATGTAATGCCATTGTTGAGGCAGCTATTCAAACCGAGCCCGCTTATATTGATGATATCATTACTATTGCTTTGCAACGTCAACCTGATCAGGCTGAAACTATTATACGCAAAGCTGTCGCGTCCCATCCTGATTTTACTGAGTCTGTTTTGAGAACCGCAGCGCAGGAAGCACCTAGTTCAATTTTTTCTTCATTGACTAAGTCGATCAAGGCTTTACCGGAGACAGCAACAGCTTTAATTGCCGTTATGAAGGACTTTTTTGTTGGTTCAGATGATGAAGAGGGCACATACGAAATTAGCAAAGAAGATTGGAGAATTTTAACTCTGGAAGCGAAAGAGTCAGGAGTTAGCCGCAAGGAACTTGAATGGTTAGTAAAGGAAGGTTATCTGGAAAAGGAAACCTTCGCTAAGATTTTCAACGAAAGGCTCTAATTAGTTATTACCACTTGGTTTTAGACACAAAAAAGCCGGCTGTACTTCAGCCGGCTTTTTAACTTTCCGAAGCGGTTTACTCCGCAGCTTCTTCAGCTACTTCTTCAACTTCTTCAACTTCTGGGCGACCAACTAATTCAATGTAAGCCATTGGTGCGTTATCACCTGTACGGAAGCCACACTTCATAATGCGAGTGTAACCACCTGGGCGTTCTTCATAACGCGGGCCTAATTCATTAAACAGCTTGCCAACAACCTCTTTGTCACGTGTGCGTGCGAACGCCAGACGACGATTTGCTACGCTGTCTTGTTTTGCCATTGTGATCAACGGCTCAACAACGCGACGTAACTCTTTTGCCTTTGGCAAAGTCGTCTTGATGATCTCATGACGCACTAAAGAGCTTGCCATGTTGCGGAACATTGCCTGACGATGGCTGCTGTTTCGATTTAGTTGACGACCACTCTTACGATGGCGCATACCTATACCCTTCTCAGTAAATCTATTACTAAGGTGACCTTAGTCGTTGTCAATTAAGCTGGCTGGTGGCCAGTTCTCAAGGCGCATGCCTAGAGACAAACCACGTGAAGCCAACACGTCTTTGATTTCAGTCAACGACTTCTTACCCAAGTTCGGAGTTTTCAATAACTCGACCTCAGTGCGTTGTACTAAGTCACCAATGTACTGAATCGCTTCTGCTTTCAAGCAGTTCGCAGATCGAACAGTCAATTCCAAGTCGTCTACCGGACGCAGAAGGATCGGATCGAACTCCGGCTTCTCTTCTTTTTCTTCCGGTTCACTGATATCACGAAGTTCTACGAAGGCATCCAACTGTTCAGCTAAAATTGTTGCTGCACGGCGGATAGCTTCTTCTGGATCCAATGTACCATTGGTTTCCATTTCGATAACCAGCTTGTCTAAGTCAGTGCGCTGTTCAACACGAGCCGCATCTACAGAATATGCAATGCGTTCTACCGGGCTGAACGACGCGTCGACTAAAAGACGACCGATTGGACGTTCATCATCATCAGCGGACTGACGAGATGCCGCAGGCACGTAACCACGACCACGTTCGACTTTCACTCGCATAACAAGTTCATAGTCGCCTGTCAGATGACAGATAACGTGCTCAGGATTAACGATTTCAACATCACCATCGTGGGTGAAATCGCCTGCTGTTACAGGACCTGCTCCGGATTTATTCAAAGTCAGAGTTGCTTCATCTTTACCTTCAACGCTGACTGCCAGCCCTTTCAGGTTTAATAAAACTTCAATGACATCTTCCTGAACGCCCTCTTTGCTGCTGTATTCGTGCAGCACGCCATCGATTTCAACCTCAGTCACTGCACAGCCTGGCATTGACGACAGTAAAATGCGACGTAACGCATTACCTAGTGTATAACCAAAGCCGCGTTCCAGAGGCTCCAGTGTCACCTTGGCATGAGTCGGGCTGATTTGCTCGATGTCGACTAACCTCGGCTTTAGGAATTCGGTAACAGAACCCTGCATTGTGTCCTCTCTCTATGCTTAAGCTTTACTTAGAGTAAAGCTCTACGATCAACTGTTCGTTAATTTCAGCAGACAAGTCGCTACGTTCTGGAAGACGTTTAAATGCACCTTCCAATTTGTTGTTGTCTACTTCTATCCAGACTGGCTTTTCGCGTTGTTCTGCAAGCTCCAGTGCTGCTCCGATACGTGCCTGTTTCTTCGCTTTTTCACGAACAGAAACGACATCTTCAGGACGAACCTTGAACGATGGAATGTTCACTACCTGACCATTCACAACAACTGCTTTGTGACTGACCAGCTGACGAGCTTCTGCGCGTGTTGACGCAAAACCCATGCGATACACTACGTTATCCAAGCGCTGTTCCAGCAACTGCAACAGGTTTTCACCGGTATTGCCTTTCAGTCGTGCAGCTTCTTTGTAGTAGTTACGAAATTGCTTTTCCAGTACGCCGTACATACGACGAACTTTCTGTTTCTCACGCAACTGAACACCGTAATCTGACAAACGACCGCGACGCGCGCCGTGTTGTCCTGGTGCAGTTTCGATCTTACATTTAGAATCGATTGCGCGAACGCCGCTCTTCAGGAACAAATCTGTTCCTTCGCGACGGCTCAGCTTGAGCTTTGGACCCAAATATCTAGCCATGATCTTTCTCCAACTATCGATTCACGCCTTAAACGCGACGTTTCTTAGGCGGACGACAACCGTTGTGAGGAATCGGTGTCACATCGGTAATATTTGTGATTTTGTAACCAACGGCGTTCAGGGCACGAATCGATGATTCACGACCTGGGCCTGGACCATTCACAAATACTTCCAGGTTTTTCAGTCCGTATTCCTTCGCCATTTCACCTGCGCGTTCTGCTGCAACCTGTGCTGCGAACGGCGTTGATTTCCGTGAACCACGGAACCCTGATCCACCTGCAGTAGCCCACGCTAGTGCGTTACCCTGGCGATCAGTAATGGTAATAATGGTGTTGTTGAAAGATGCATGCACATGAGCCATGCCATCGGCGACCTGCTTTTTAACGCGCTTTCGAGAGCGAGTTGGTGTTTTAGCCATTACTCAATCCCCCTATTTCTTGATTGGTTTGCGCGGACCTTTACGAGTGCGCGCATTTGTTTTAGTGCGCTGCCCACGTAGAGGTAAGCTACGACGATGACGAAGTCCACGGAAACACCCGAGGTCCATCAAACGTTTAATGTTCATAGATACTTCACGACGCAGATCACCTTCTACGGCGAACTTTGATACAGCGTCACGAAGCGCGTCCAGTTTGTCTTCTGACAATGAACCAATCTTGGTGTCTTCAGCGATACCCGTAGCAGCAAGAATCTGCTGTGAACGAGTACGGCCAACACCGTAGATTGCAGTCAAAGCTATGACTGCATGCTTATTGTCAGGAACGTTAATGCCAGCGATACGGGCCACTAACACGTCTCCTTCAGTTTGTAGGCTTCAGTTGAAAAGCCCGTTAGGATACTCAACCGATTGCCGAATTGCAAATACTTCAAAGGCTGCGGCGATTAAGCCGCAAGCCTTTCCTTCGAATCAACCTTGTCGTTGCTTATGCTTAGCATCAGTGCAAATAACGCGAACTACACCGTTACGCTTGATGATTTTGCAGTTACGACAGATTTTCTTCACGGAAGCACGAACTTTCATTGCTACTCTCCGTTCTACCCAATCTTACCGGCCGTAGCCTTTTAGATTGGCTTTTTTCAGGACAGAGTCATATTGATGCGACATCATATGAGTCTGAACCTGTGCCATAAAGTCCATGATAACAACAACGATAATCAATAAAGATGTACCGCCGAAGTAGAATTGCACATTCCATGCAATCATCATGAACTCCGGAACCAAACAGACAAAGGTAATGTACAGTGCGCCTGCTAATGTCAAACGCGTCATTACTTTATCGATGTATCTTGAGGTTTGTTCACCTGGGCGAATCCCCGGAATAAACGCACCCGACTTCTTCAAGTTGTCAGCTGTTTCGCGAGGGTTAAATACCAACGCAGTATAGAAGAAACAGAAGAAGATTATCGCAGCCGCGTACAATAACACATATAACGGCTGACCGGGAGACAATGTCATCGATACTTGCTGCAAAAAGTCTGCAACCATACCTTCACCAGAGCCAAACCAAGTGGCAATGGTACCCGGGAATAAAATAATACTTGACGCAAAAATTGGTGGAATAACACCAGCCATATTAACTTTCAATGGCAAGTGCGTGCTTTGCGCAGCAAATACCTTACGACCTTGTTGACGCTTCGCATAATTAACGACGATACGACGTTGACCACGCTCCACAAAAACAACGAAATAAGTTACTGCTAAAACCACAACCCCAATTAATAACAACAATAACAGGTGCAAGTCACCTTGACGCGCTTGTTCAGCCGTTTGGCCGATAGCGGAAGGTAATCCTGCAACAATACCCACAAAGATCAGGATAGAGATACCGTTGCCAATACCACGCTCAGTAATCTGTTCACCTAACCACATAAGGAACATGGTTCCTGTGACTAAGCTCACTACAGCAGTGAAATAGAAGCCGAAGCCAGGGTCTATTACGAGTCCTGGCATCAAATTTGGCAAGCCTGTAGCTATACCAATCGACTGGAACGTTGCCAGTATTAAAGTACCCCACCGCGTATACTGGTTAATCTTACGACGACCAGACTCACCTTCTTTCTTAAGCTCGGCCAAACGCGGATGTACCACGCTAGCCAACTGCATAATAATCGAAGCCGAAATATACGGCATAATACCTAATGCAAATACTGACGCACGCTCTAAGGCACCACCGCTGAACATGTTAAACATGGCAACGATGGTATCTTTCTGCTGTTCGAATAGCTGAGCTAATACAGCGGCATCAATACCAGGAATAGGCACAAAGGAGCCCGCTCGGAAAACGATAATCGCTCCTAACACAAACAGCAGGCGACGCTTAAGTTCCGACAAGCCACCTTGCGCTCGATTTGATTCCAATCCTGGTTTAGCCATTTGCTCTATCCTTCGATTTTGCCGCCAGCAGCTTCAATAGCTTCGCGAGCGCCTTTGGTGACTTTAAGACCTTTTACAGTCACAGCACGACTTAACTCACCAGATTTGATGACTTTAGCGTGTAGTACGTTCTTACGAACGAGACCTGCTGCTTTCAAAGTCGCCAGTTCAACGGTATCACCGTCAACCTTCGCGATTTCTGCCAAGTTTACTTCTGCAGTGACCATAGCCTTGCGAGAAGTAAAACCAAATTTTGGCAGACGACGTTGAATTGGCATTTGTCCGCCTTCGAAACCTGGCTTGACTGAGCCACCAGAGCGAGATTTCTGCCCTTTGTGACCACGGCCGCCAGTCTTTCCAAGACCTGAACCAATACCACGCCCAACGCGCTTTTTGCTGCTTTTTGCACCAGGTGCGGGAGCAAGTGTATTAAGTTCCATCGCTTATCCCTCCACCTTAATCATGTAATTAACTCGGTTCACCATACCGCGGACTGCAGCAGTGTCTTCCAACTCTACTGTGTGACCAATGCGGCGGAGACCCAAGCCACGTAGTGTAGCTTTATGCTTCGGCAAACGACCGATAGAGCTACGCGTCTGTGTTACTTTGATTGTCTTTTTCGCCATTGTTCACTACCCCAGTATTTCGTCAACGCGCAATCCACGCTTCGCCGCAACTTGCTCCGGCGATTTCATGCCGTTCAACGCTTTGATAGTCGCGCGAACAACGTTGATTGGGTTGGTTGAACCATATGCCTTTGACAGCACGTTATGAACACCTGAAACTTCCAGAACCGCACGCATTGCACCACCAGCGATGATACCCGTACCTTCTGAAGCAGGTTGCATGTATACCTGTGAACCTGAATGACGTCCTTTAACAGGATGCTGTAAAGTGTCGCCTTTCAGTTGAACGGTAACCATATTGCGACGTGCTTTTTCCATTGCTTTTTGAATAGCAGCGGGTACTTCACGCGCTTTACCATAACCAAAACCGACTTTACCTTTACCGTCGCCAACCACAGTCAGTGCAGTGAAGCTAAAGATACGACCACCTTTAACCACTTTTGCTACACGATTTACTGTGATCAACTTCTCTATCAGTTCACCGGTTTGAGCTTCTACATTTGCCATGTTCGTCTCCTAGAACTGAAGTCCGGCTTCACGAGCTGCGTCCGCTAATGCGGCTACGCGACCGTGGTATTTAAAACCACTACGATCGAAAGACACGTTTTTAACGCCTTTTTCAATCGCTCGTTCAGCGATAGTTTTGCCCACGACTTTGGCTGCGTCTACATTACCTGTAGATTTAAGCCCTTCGCGGACACTTTTCTCTGCAGTCGATGCGGCTGCCAGCACTTCAGAACCGTTAGGTGCGATCAACTGCGCGTAAATATGCCGTGGTGTACGGTGAACGACCAGGCGATTTGCACCCAACTCTTTAATTTGTTTACGTGCGCGAGTAGCACGACGTAAGCGAGCTGCTTTATTGTCCATCGTATTACCCTACTTTTTCTTGGCTTCTTTACGGCGCACTTGCTCGTCAGCATAACGGACACCTTTGCCTTTGTAAGGCTCGGGTTTACGGTATGCACGAATGTTAGCGGCAACTTGACCAACTAACTGCTTATCTGCACCTTTAACGACGACTTCAGTCTGAGTCGGAGTATCGATTGTGATTCCTTCAGGAATCTCGAACTCCACAGGATGCGAAAAGCCTAGCGTCAAGTTCAGTTTTTTACCTTGTGCTTGCGCACGGTAACCAACACCTATCAGCTGTAACTTACGTTCGAATCCTTTAGTGACTCCGACCACCATGTTTTGCAACAATGCGCGAGCCGTACCAGCTTGAGCTGTTGAGTTAGCAACGCCTTCACGGGCGTTAGTACGTAACTCACTCTCATCTTTTACCAGTTCAACTGCATCGTTTACAACACGACTCAGTGAGCCTTGGGCACCTTTAATCGTGATTTCCTGGCCATTTAGCGTAACTTCAACGCCAGCAGGAATTTCAATGGGTGCTTTAGCAACACGTGACATTTCCTACCTCCTAATTACGCTACGTAACCGATAATTTCGCCACCAAGACCAGCTTGGCGAGCGGCACGATCAGTCATCAGGCCTTTAGACGTCGAAACTACTGCGATGCCAAGGCCACCCATTACGTTAGGCAACTCGTTGCGTTTCTTATAGATACGCAGACCAGGCCGACTAACGCGCTCGATTGTTTCAATTACTGGCTTGCCTTCGAAATATTTCAATTCGACTTCAAGCTCAGGTTTAACAGTACTCTCGGCACTGTAACCAGTAATAAAACCTTCTTCTTTCAGAACTTGAGCAATCGCCACTTTCTGCTTAGAAGACGGCATTTTAACCGTTACTTTGTTAGCACCTTGAGCGTTGCGAATGCGTGTGAACATATCCGCAATTGGATCTTGCATGCTCATATTTGCTTTCTCCCGTGATTCGTGGCTTACCAGCTAGCTTTTTTCAAGCCAGGAATTTCACCGCGCATCGCCATCTCACGGACCTTGATTCGGCTCATGCCGAATTTACGAAGGAAACCATGAGGACGACCAGTTATACGACAACGGTTACGTTGACGCGTCGGACTGGCATCACGTGGGAGCTGTTGCAACTTAAGTACGGCTTCCCAACGCTCTTCGTCTGATGCTTTAGGGTCATTAATGACCGTTTTCAGTGCGTTGCGTTTTTCTGCGTATTTTGAAGCGATTTTAGCTCGCTTCACGTCACGCGCTTTCATTGACTGTTTTGCCATAACTCTACACCTTACTTTCTGAACGGGAAGTTAAAGGCAGCTAGCAAAGCACGAGCTTCGTCATCTGTGCCAGCATTTGTGGTAATGGTGATATCCAGACCACGTACCTTGTCGACTTTGTCATAGTCGACCTCCGGAAAGATGATCTGCTCACGAACACCCATGCTGTAATTACCACGACCATCGAACGATTTAGGGTTCAGGCCACGGAAGTCACGGATACGTGGGATTGCAATCGAAATTAAGCGTTGCAAAAAGTCCCACATGCGCTCGCCGCGCAGAGTTACTTTACAGCCAATCGGGAAGCCTTCACGGACTTTGAAACCGGCGACAGACTTGCGTGCCACAGTACGAATTGGCTTTTGACCAGAGATAGCCTCTAGGTCAGCCACTGCGTTATCAAGTACTTTTTTGTCAGCCAGAGCTTCACCAACACCCATGTTAAGGGTGATTTTATCAATCCGAGGGACTTGCATGACGCTGTTGTAGCTGAACTCTTTCATAAGCTCAGGAACTACCGATTCTCTGTAAAAATCATGCAGTTTCGCCATCGTAAAACTCCAAGTTTGAATTAAATGATTGCGTTGTTCGATTTGAAGAAGCGAACTTTCTTGCCATCTTCAAGACGAAATCCAACACGATCTGCTTTACCTGTCTCTGGGTTAAGGATCGCTACGTTCGAAATGTGGATTGCTGCTTCTTGTTCAACGATGCCACCTGATTCACCTAAAGCCGGATTTGGCTTCTGATGTTTCTTGACTACGTTGACGCCTTCCACGATCACGCGATCTTTATCGGTAAGAACTTTCAGGACTTTGCCTTGCTTGCCCTTGTCCTTACCTGCCAGGACGACTACTTCGTCATCACGTTTAATTTTTGCCGCCATAATTGACTCCTTATAGTACTTCTGGTGCCAGCGAGATAATCTTCATAAACTGCTCTGAACGCAGTTCACGAGTTACCGGCCCGAAAATACGTGTGCCAATGGGCTGTTGGTTGTTATTCAACAACACAGCCGCGTTGCGGTCAAAACGGATGACCGACCCGTCTTGTCGACGGACGCCTTTTCTGGTGCGAACGACCACCGCATTCACTACATCGCCTTTCTTCACCTTACCGCGCGGAATTGCTTCCTTGACAGTAACTTTGATGATATCGCCGATGTTTGCGTAGCGACGGTGCGAACCACCTAGAACCTTAATACATTGTACGCTGCGCGCGCCGGAGTTATCGGCAACGTCCAGGGTAGTTTGCATTTGGATCATTTCAGTGCCCCGCTTAGGTTAAAAAAACAGACCCTCTCGGGTCGTGCTGCCTTTGGTTTTTCCCTTATAAAAAGGGTCGCGAAGTGTAACAGATAAAATTTGTAAGTGGTAGGGTAATCTCAGAAAATTTCGTAGGCGTAAGATGAATTCACTATCTTAAGGGTTTAGTTTAGTTGGATTGCAGCAGAACCAATGGTAAATTCAATACTTTACGTTGCTCCGTTAATTATACCTTATTATAAGAGCACAGGCTGACTTGGGACTTCTATGGTATGAATCTGCTATTCATTATTTTTGCCCCATTCTTTGGTGCGCTCTTACCGCTATTATTTAAGCAAGCGTCGCGACCGACAAAGACTGGGATTACACTACTTGTTCCTATTTTCTGCTTAATTGTTTTGTTTCAGTACCTACCCGCTACACTTGCCGGTGAAGTACCTAAGCAAATGGTGGAATGGCTACCGGGTATAGGGCTTGATTTTGCCGTGCGTCTGGACGGCTTGTCACTTCTTTTCGTGGGGCTCATATTAGGCATAGGCGTACTGATTATTGGCTATGCTCACTACTATTTAAGCAGCGACGACGATGAATCCCGTTTTTATGCCTGCCTGCTGTTATTTATGTCATCGATGCTGGGCATCGTTATGGCAGATAATATCTTACTAATGTGGGTTTTCTGGGAACTGACCAGCATCTCTTCCTTTTTACTTATTGGTTATTGGTTCCATAGCAGTGATGCACGTCGCGGTGCTCGCATGGCATTGGCAACAACCGGCGCCGGAGGTCTGGCACTGTTAGCCGGATTACTAATAATTGGGCACATAGCCGGTGGCTATCAACTGGATACTGTATTCGCCGCAGCAGACCAGATAAAAGCGCACGCTTACTATGTACCCGCTTTAATACTCGTTTTATTAGGAGCCTTTACTAAGTCAGCCCAGTTTCCATTTCAATTTTGGCTACCACATGCCATGGCGGCGCCAACTCCCGTAAGTGCGTACTTACACTCTGCGACCATGGTAAAAGCCGGTATCTTTCTATTAGCACGTTTTCATCCGGTATTAGCCGAGACTGAACTGTGGTTTACCCTGGTGACATTAACCGGTTTAATTACCATGTTAGTCGGTGCTTACTTTGCTCTGTTAAAGCACGACCTTAAAGGTTTGCTGGCTTTCTCTACGGTAAGCCATCTGGGCCTCATTTGTATGTTACTGGGGATAGGCACCCAGGCGGCTGTGATAGCGGCGCTATTTCACATTATTAACCATGCTCTATTTAAAGCCGCGCTGTTTATGACCGCAGGCATTATTGACCATGAGTCCGGCACTCGTGATATGCGTAAACTGCAAGGGCTTATGAGCCTGATGCCTATAACGGCTACTCTTGCCATGATTGTAGCGGCCTCAATGGCAGGAATACCACCGTTTAACGGGTTTATGTCTAAAGAGCTATTCCTGGATCAAGCTCTGCAGCAACATTTATTCGGTGGGCTGTCATGGTTTATTCCTATTTTGGCGACTGTGGGAGCCATGCTGTCGGTGGCTTACTCTATTCGCTTTATTCACGATGTTTTCTTTAACGGCGACTATAAAGAACTGCCCAAAAAACCACATGATCCTCCTCGCATGATGTCTGCACCGGTTGCTGTGTTAGGGTTCCTTTGTATCGCTATCGGCGTCGCACCAATGACTATGGTCTCCGGTATACTCGATCAGGCCGCCGCCGCTGTTACCGGCTCTCCTGTTGAAGTAAAACTATCGCTTTGGCACGGCTTTAACATGCCTCTGTTAATGAGCGCAGTCGCAGTGGTTGGCGGTATTCTGATATACCTTTCCCGCGATCAACTGTTTACATTTAATCGCCAATTTGACGGGCAGGACGCTAAACACAATTTTGAACGCCTCGTGCAAAAAGCCTCTGATGCAGCAGCAAATTTTTACGACCGCTTAGACACAGGTTCCTTGCAGCGCTACATTGCTTTTGTTCTTATCAGCGTTATTGTCGTGTTGCTTCCTTCGTTAAGCGACCTAAGCGTGGTAACTGGTGGCAAACCTCAGTTGCCTGTTGATATGGTGAGCATGGTTGGTGCTATCATCCTGATATCCGCAGCATTTGCCACCGCTACATTACATCGTAATCGTTTTGTGATGTTGATGATGCTATCCGTGGTTGGACTGGTTGTGTCGTTAGCTTTCGCGCACTTTTCGGCCCCGGATCTTGCCATGACTCAGTTGGTTGTCGAAGTGGTCAGTATTATCTTAATGATACTGGCGTTGTTCTTTATGCCACAAAAAACCAGTCGGGCCTCTTCTGGCCACCGAGTTTTTCGTGACATAATCATTGCGAGCTTTATTGGTGGTATTGTCGCGACCTTAAATTTCGCAATACTGACCTCACCGTTTGAAAGCATCTCGGACTTTTTCCTTGCGAATGCAAAATCCGGTGGTGGTGGAACCAACGTAGTAAACGTCATTCTGGTGGACTTTCGTGGTTTCGATACATTAGGAGAAATTACCGTTCTGGCAATAGCTGCCGCAGGTATTCATAAGCTGCTTAATAAGCTAAAACCATTTATGCCTTCCAGTGATATTGACGGACGCCCCTGGCATAGAATTAGACACCCGTTGATGTTAACAACTGTTGCCAACATTATTTTACCCATGGCGATGGTAGTTGCTGCCTATATATTCCTAAGAGGCCACAACTTACCGGGTGGTGGTTTCATCGCAGGCCTGATAGTCGCCTCGGCGATGATCCTGCAATACATTGCCAATGGTGTCGACTGGATGAAAGAACGCTTTAGCGTTAATTATCAATCTCTAATGTCATTTGGCGTTTTGATTGCCGCGCTTACCGGGCTTGGTAGCTGGCTGTTTGGCAAGCCTTTCCTGACTTCCTGGTTTACCTATTTAAACTGGCCAGTGGTTGGTAAATTTGAATTTGCAACGGCTTTACTCTTCGATCTTGGCGTTTTCCTAACGGTTGTTGGCGCTACTATGATGATTTTAAGTAACTTCGGGAAGATGACGACACGTCATCGCCCAACGCATGAGGGTCATTAATGGAAACTTTATACTCAGTTACCGTTGGTATTTTAACCGCATGCAGTGTTTTTCTAATTCTGCGCGGCCGTTCATTTCCTGTGGTCGTCGGCATTACCATGCTGTCTTATGCCGTTAACTTATTTCTATTTTCAACCGGTCGTCTGACAATAGACGGCGCACCAATTTATGGCACGCAGGAAACCTATGCCGACCCTTTACCTCAGGCACTAGTTCTCACCGCTATCGTTATCGGCTTCGCCATGACAGCGTATTCAATTATTCTGGCTGTGCGCGCCCGAGGCGAGATAGGGACGGATGAAGTTAACCAACAAGATAACAGCACGGAGGGCAACCGCTAATGTGGCAACAACATTTGGCGATACTTCCTATTTTGGTGCCGTTACTGGCGGCGCTGCTACAGCTTCTTCCCTGGGGAGACAGACCTCAGCCAAAACGCAGAGCCATAGGCCTGCTGTCCAGTATATTAACTTTAATACTGACTATTGCCCTGCTCGTTCAGGTTAATCAGGATCAGATGATTGTTTATGCCTTAGGCAATTGGTCTGCGCCATTTGGAATTGTCCTGATGGTGGACAAGCTTAGTGCTCTGATGATGCTGGTAACGGCAATATTGGCATTACCAGTGCTCATCTACGGTTGTTATGCCGAAGATAATCTTGGCTCACACTTTCAGGCATTATTTCAGTTTCAGATAATGGGTATTATGGGGGCTTTTGCTACCGGCGATATTTTCAACTTATTCGTCTTCTTCGAAGTTCTTCTGATTTCCTCCTACGCACTATTAATGCACGGTGGAGGAAAATTTCGCCTACGCACAACCTTACACTACGTATTACTCAACCTTTTAGGTTCAGCACTTTTCCTAATAAGTGTCGGTACTCTATATGGTGTTACAGGCACTTTGAATATGGCTGACCTTGCTACCCAAGTTCAACAGTTAAGCGGAGACCAGGCCGCCTTAGCTAAAGCCGGTGGTATGATGCTATTGATAGTATTCGGCATTAAAGCCGCTATCCTGCCGTTGCACTTCTGGCTGCCTCAGGCCTATTCCACAACAACCGGAGTTGTTGCCGCTCTATTCGCAATAATGACAAAAGTTGGGGTTTACGCCATAGTTCGGGTCTACACACTCATTTTCGGTCCTGAAGCTAATGAGCTTGCACTCATTGCACATGACTGGCTTTGGGTTATGGGTCTCGTTACCATGCTAGCCGGCGCTATCGGAATTATCGGAGCTCGCGACTTGCGCTTGCTTGTGGCTTATTTAGTCGTCATTTCAATTGGCACACTTATCGCAACCTACAGCTTGAATGGAATTGCGACAACCGGAGCCATGCTGTTTTATTTAATCCACTCAACCTTTATCACTGGCGCATTATTTTTACTGGCCGACCTTATTGCGTTCGAACGTGGTAAAACCGCATCACGCATCGTATCGGGCAAGAAAATGGCCAATCACTCTGCTTATTCAGTCATGTTTTTAATTGCTGCAATAGCAATAATTGGTTTACCACCTCTGTCAGGTTTTATCGGAAAACTTATGATTATGGAATCGGCAAGCCCAACCGGGGCCAGTTTTTGGCTGTGGGGAGCCATGTTAGGCGCAACTCTTATTATGCTAATTTCAGTCACCCGGGCGGGAAGTAAAATGCTCTGGCACACACTGTCGGGTAAAGCGAATGAACAATCCGCTCCTTTAGGGAAAAGAGCTGCTGTTGTTATGCTTCTGTCGTTATCGGTTGTTATGACGTTATTTGCCAGCCCAATACGCAACTATACCGATGATGTCGCTGAACAGCTTTACGACATAGACCAGTACCCATCCCGCGTGCTGACAAAAGGAGTGGAATAATTACTATGAAAAAACTATTTCCGACACCTTTGTTATCTTTTTTCTTATTGACGCTATGGGTTCTATTATTTAACTCAGTTTCGCCCGGGGTGATCATACTGGGCGCTTTATTTTCCTGGTTTATTCCATTTTTATTCCGTGACGCCTGGCCTAATTTTGCAAAAGTTAAGCGCCCCGACCTGGCTGTCGTCTATTTTTTCATTCTGTTGAATGACATTGTCGTGGCTAACTTTAAGGTTGCCGGTATGATTCTTGGGAAACCTCGCTCGATAAAACCCGCGCTGTTTGTTTTTCCACTGGATATGAAAGAGGAGCTTCCGGTTACTCTTCTTGCAAGTACCATAACACTGACGCCGGGAACGGTATCCTGCGAAATTACTCGTGGACGCAAAGGCATTCTTATTCACGCATTCTCAGAAGAAAGCCCGGAAGAAGTCATAAAAACGATTCGAAACCGTTATGAGCGTCGCCTGAAGGAGATATTTCAATGTTAACGACGGTACTACACATTGCCTTCTTGTTATTCAGTCTATCGGTATTAATGAATTTCTGGCGCCTTATTAAAGGACCCGATCTACCGGACAGAATACTGGCTCTGGATACAATTTACATTAATTCGCTGGCTTTACTGCTGTTGCTGGGTATGTACCAAAACACGCAAACCTATTTTGAAGCAGCATTACTCATTGCCATGTTCGGTTTTGTCGGTACCATCGCGGCAGGTAAATTTTTACTGCGTGGCGACTTAATAGAATAAAGAGGAAAACCTTATGGATGCACTAAACCAATTACCGGCATGGTCACAATGGCTAGCGGCTTTCTTTATCTTATTAGGCGCTATTTTCGCCTTTATTGGCTCTTTGGGGTTAGCCATACTCCCGGACTTTTTTACCCGTTTACACGCCCCCACGAAAAACACCACAATAGGCATTGGCGGCATAGTCATAGCTTCCATTCTTATTACTTCGGTACAAGGGTCAATTAACCTAAACGAGCTATTGATTGCGATATTTCTGTTTTTGACGGCACCTATTAGTGCGCACATTATGGCTAAAGCCGCATTACATACAGAACTGAAGATGTTTAATCGAACGAAAGACTTTCGTCAGGAAGGGGATTCTTACGAGCATATCCTGCCTAATAAAAAAGACATGGAACCATAAGGTTCCATGTCCTTCGCCATGAAAACTTAAGCCACTTTAGAAATAGTAACCAAAGTTAATGTTAAAGCGGTCATTGACCTCACCACCATCAGTTGCAGTATTACCACCAATAAACGGTTGGTTTTTTGCTCTTACATAATCAACATAAGTATAAAAACCGCCGCCGGCTGCAACAGCAACTCCTAAAACGTTCATCCAGGTATCATCTTGATAACCCATTTTATCGGTCATTAAGCTGTGGTCATTATAGAAAGTTAAGCTTGTCAGAGGCCCAATATCTACCGGTAAAGTATAAGCAACGTTGGCTGTATACAGTTTGGCTTCAGTAGGAATTGCGTCGTAATAAGCGTAAGCTGCCATGTAAACACCACGGTTTTCCAGTTTTATATCGTAGTCATAGTCTGAATACTGTAACTGTACGTTCCACGGTCCGTTATTGTAGACACCGTGTGCGGCCCAGGCCATGCGATTACCAACATTCTGATTCTCATACGCCTGTGCATCTGTAAAGCCTTCAGCAGCCGTTCCTGAATACAAATTCCCGCCTTGCAAAGACACACCAAGCTCTAAGTTTTCATCATCGCTGAAGCTAAACTTACGCGCGGTTCTGAAAGCGTAGCTGTTACTTTCGCCTACAGGCAGGCCCGGTTCATCGTAAGCGTCCTGACCGGGCAACCGAATACCCACGGTGTCGTAATTATAGCGCGCGGTACGATCAGATGTTGAGCCGTCGATGCCGCCCTGCTCGTCTGATTTCAGGTAAGCTAAATCGAAATCCCATTCATCGCCACGGTATTTAAACCGAATACCGTTATCATGTTCATCTTCCAGGCCAACATAGAAAGTACTATTAAAGAAATAGCTGTGAGAGTTGTAAGGCATGTTACCAAATGGAATTTTTACAACGCCAACCTGCCCTTGCAGTTTATCGGTGAAGTCATAACCAAACCAGGCGTGTTTGACCACGTCCTGATAATTAAACCAACGATACTCAGCAGAAAGGATGACACCTCCCATTTCTCCATCAAAATTCAGACGGAAAATATCGAAATCCAAATCGCCACCGCGGTTTTCATTATCTGAGTCATAATTATTGTATTCATACTGAAAACGAACAGCACCATGAATCTTTATTGGCCAATTTTCATTCTCTTCCGTTTTCTTTTCCAGCTCGTCTAAACGTGCATGGACTCCAGAGTCGTAGACAACTCTGCGCTTCGAACTGTTTTCGTTACTGGCAATTTCATTGCCTTTTTCTACTTCTCGTTCTTTTACAACAACAACTTCTTCTTTTTCACGCTCTTCTTTTTCTTCAAGCCGTTTCTCTAATTGAGCTAAACGTTCTTTTAATGCCTGAATTTCCTGTTCAACCGAATTACTATCTTGAGGAGCAGCAATGACCGGACTTGCCGCAAGCACAGTAGCTGCAAAAAATAAACTTTTTGACATGAATTGTCTCCCTCTGAGAACTACGCATTGGTGTACGTATTTATTATTTCTTATGTTAAAAAGAAATTTATTTAATTTCAGATATTTGTACTAAACCTATTAAGGTTTAGATCAAAAAAAAAGCCTCCGCAAGGGAGGCCTTTTAATTTCTTTTCGCTATCTGCGTTTAGACAACAGTCGCGCGATCAACGATTTCTTCCAGAGTCCAAGATTTATTCTTAGACAGCGGACGACATTCGCGAACAATCACGGTATCGCCAGCTTTAACCTGGTTTTCTTCGTCATGCGCATGTACTTTAGTTGTACGCGTGATGTACTTCCCGTATACCGGGTGCTTTACACGACGTTCAACAGCTACAGTGATGGTTTTATCCATCTTATCGCTGACAACTTTGCCTTGCAGAGTACGAACACGTTTTTCGTCAGTCATTACGCACCTGCCTTCTCATTTAAGATGGTTTTAACACGTGCGATATCACGACGCACTTGTTTCATCATGTGAGTCTGATTCAGCTGACCAGTTGCTGCCTGCATGCGCAGATTAAACTGCTCACGACGCAAGCCTAACAACTCTTCTTGCAGCTGCTCAACGGTTTTATCTTTCAGTTCACTTGCTTTCATCACATTACCGTCCGAGTCACAAAAGTGGTTTTGAAAGGCAGTTTACGTGCCGCCAGGCGGAACGCTTCACGTGCCAACTCTTCAGGAACACCGTCCATTTCATACAGAACGCGACCTGGTTGAATCTGAGCAACCCAGTATTCGACGTTACCTTTACCTTTACCCATACGAACTTCTAAAGGCTTTTTGGTAATAGGCTTGTCAGGAAATACACGGATCCAGATTTTACCTTGACGCTTAACGTGACGAGTCATTGCACGACGGCCTGCTTCGATTTGACGCGCGGTCATACGACCACGGTCAGTAGCTTTTAAACCAAAAGTACCGAAGCTGACTTTGTTACCAGACTGCGCCAGACCACGGTTGCGGCCTGTGTGAACCTTACGGAATTTTGTACGCTTAGGTTGTAACATATCGTCTCTCCTTACTTACGGTTCTTGCCGCGCTTAGGAGCTGGCTTTTCTTCAGTTGGAAGTCCACCAAGAACTTCACCACGGAAAATCCAGACCTTAACACCGATGATACCGTAAGTGGTGTTCGCTTCTGAGGTCGAGTAGTCGATGTCTGCACGTAATGTGTGCAGCGGTACACGGCCTTCACGATACCACTCAGTACGTGCAATCTCTGCGCCGCCTAAACGACCACTCACTTCAACTTTGATACCTTTGGCACCCAAGCGAATGGCGTTTTGTACGGCACGTTTCATAGCACGACGGAACATGACACGACGTTCCAACTGACCAGCAATATTGTCAGCTACCAGCTGCGAATCCAACTCAGGCTTACGAACTTCTGAGATGTTGATTTGCGCAGGAGCACCTGTCAACTTAGAAACTTGCTTACGCAGCTTTTCTACGTCTTCGCCTTTCTTACCGATAACCACGCCAGGACGTGCTGTGTGAATAGTCACACGAACGCTCTTAGCTGGACGATCGATAACGATACGAGAGACTGATGCATTGCGCAGTTCTTTGTTCAGGAACTTACGTACCTGAAAATCACTGTGCAGGTTATCAGCGAACTCATTTGTATTCGCATACCAGGTTGCATTCCATGGTCTGGAGATACCTAGGCGAATACCATTAGGATGTACTTTCTGACCCATAATTTATCTCCTAGCTATCTGACACGACCACAGTAATGTGGCTGGTGCGCTTAAAGATACGATCGGCACGGCCTTTCGCCCGTGGCTTGATGCGCTTCATAGTAGGACCTTCGTCTAAAAAGACTCGGCTCACTTTAAGTTCATCAATATCCGCACCTTCGTTATGTTCCGCGTTCGCGATTGCTGACTCAAGAACTTTCTTGATTAAGCCAGCAGCTGCTTTGGGGCTGTATGCCAGGATATCCAGTGCTTTTTCTACCGGAAGTCCACGGATTTGGTCTGCGACCAAACGGCCCTTCTGCGCTGAAACGCGGGCAAATTGGTGTTTAGCAATTGCTTCCATCACTCTCTACCTCTTACCGTTTCTTCGCTTTCTTATCAGCAGCATGGCCGCGATAAGTACGGGTTGGCGCGAATTCGCCTAATTTATGACCGATCATTTCATCTGTCACGTAGACAGGAACGTGCTGACGACCGTTGTGAACAGCGATTGTCAGGCCGATCATATCTGGGATGATCATTGAACGACGGGACCAAGTTTTAATTGGCTTCTTTTCCCCGGCTTCCAACGCTTTCTCCACCTTATTTAGCAGGTGAAGGTCAATAAATGGACCTTTTTTAAGAGAACGTGGCATGTTTTATCCTCAACTCTTATTTGTTGCGACGGCGTACGATGAACTTATCAGTACGCTTGTTTTTACGGGTTTTGTAGCCCTTGGTCGGCGTGCCCCATGGAGTCACAGGATGACGTCCACCAGAGGTACGGCCTTCACCACCACCGTGAGGGTGATCAACTGGGTTCATCGCCACACCGCGAACGGTCGGACGAATACCACGCCAGCGGTTTGCACCGGCTTTACCCAATTGACGCAGCATGTGTTCTGCGTTGCCTACTTCACCGATAGTTGCACGACCTTCAGACTGAACGCGACGCATCTCACCTGAACGTAAACGAACAGTAACATAAGCACCGTCACGAGCAAGAATCTGGCAATAAGCACCCGCTGAACGAGCCATCTGTGCGCCTTTACCTGGCTGTAACTCTACCGCGTGAACAACACTACCCACAGGGATGTTGCGCATTGGCAGGCTGTTACCAGGTTTGATTGGTGCGTCAACACCAGACTGGATACGATCGCCTACTGAAAGGTTTTTCGGAGCCAGAATGTAACGGCGTTCACCGTCAGCATACAAAACTAAAGCGATATTCGCTGAACGGTTAGGATCGTATTCAATACGCTCAACCTTTGCAGGGATACCATCTTTATTACGTTTAAAGTCGATTACACGGTAGTGGTGTTTATGACCACCGCCAATGTGACGAACCGTGATACGACCGTTATTGTTACGACCACCAGACTTGCTGTTTTTTTCCAGCAATGGTGCGTAAGGCTTGCCTTTGTACAGGTCCTGACCGACGACTTTAACGACGTGGCGTTGACCCGGAGACGTAGGCTTACTTTTAACTACAGCCATGTTTATTCCTCCTGTTACTCAGCGCCGCCTGAGAAGTCAATGTCAGCACCTTCATTCAAGGCAACATACGCTTTCTTCCAGTCACTGCGTTTCCCAAAACGAGAACCAGTACGTTTGGTTTTACCCTTCACGTTGACTGTACGTACGTTTTTGACTTCAACTTCAAACAATTTTTCGACAGCCGCTTTGATTTCGGTTTTAGTCGCATCAACAGCTACTTTAAAAACAACCGTGTTGTTATTTTCAGCAGTGTTAGTCGATTTTTCCGAAACGTGAGGTGCTAAAATCACTTTAAGCAAACGTTCTTCGCGCATCATGATAACACCTCCTCAAGCTGCTTGACGGCGTCAGCAGTCATCAGCACTTTCTCGAAAGCTATCAGACTGACAGGGTCAATACCCTGAACATCACGCACGTCGACTTTATGCAAGTTGCGAGAAGCTAAGAACAGATTCTCATCAACTTCTTTTGTCACGACCAAAACATCGTTCAGATCCATTTCTTTCAGTTTCGCTGCCAGTTGCTTTGTTTTTGGTTCATCAACACCAAACTTCTCAACAACAATCAAACGTTCCTGACGAATCAGTTCCGACAAAATGCTTTTAATCGCACCGCGGTACATTTTTTTGTTTACTTTCTGGCTGTGATTTTGCGGTTTAGCTGCAAAAGTCGCACCACCAGAACGCCAGATAGGACTACGGATTGTACCTGCACGAGCACGACCAGTACCTTTTTGACGCCAAGGCTTCTTACCACCACCGGCTACTTCAGAACGAGTTTTCTGAGCTTTTGTGCCCTGACGAGCACCTGCAGCGTAAGCTACAACTACTTGATGGACAAGGGCTTCATTAAACTCACGTCCAAAGGTAGCTTCGGAAACCTCAAGAGCGCCTTTTGCGTCTTTCAATGTTAATTCCATCACTATTCTCCTCAGACGTTATGCCTTGACCGCTGGTTTAACGATCACATCACTTCCGGTTGCACCCGGGACCGCACCTTTGATCAACAACAAGCTGCGCTCTGCATCAACCCGAACTAATTCAAGTGATTGCGTAGTGACTTGCTCATTACCCATCTGGCCAGCCATTTTCTTGCCTTTGAATACTTTACCAGGCGACTGGTTTTGACCGATTGAACCCGGTGCACGGTGAGATAATGAGTTACCATGAGTAGCGTCCTGCATGCTGAAGTTCCAGCGCTTCACAGTACCGGCAAAGCCTTTACCTTTTGAAGTACCAGTAACGTCTACTTTGTTAACTTCTGCAAAAATATCAACAGTCAGTTCAGAACCTACTGCGTAATCTTCGCCTTCGCCATTTTGCAGGCGGAATTCCCAAAGACCACGACCAGCCTCTGTACCAGCTTTAGCAAAATGACCTGCTAAAGGCTTGGTTACACGGCTCGCTTTCTTCTCGCCTGTGGTTACTTGAAGGGCACGGTAACCGTCAGTGTCATCAGATTTAATCTGAGTCACACGGTTCGCCAGCACTTCGATCACAGTAACAGGAACAGAAGCGCCGTCTTCCTGGAAGACACGCGTCATTCCTACTTTACGACCGACTAGACCTATAGCCATTGTTAAAACCTCTCGTGTGTAATCCTATTACTGCCCACTTAACCCAAGCTGATCTGTACATCAACGCCAGCTGCCAAATCTAAACGCATAAGCGCGTCAACCGTTTTGTCAGTAGGGTCCATGATATCAATCAGACGCTTGTGGGTGCGGATTTCGTACTGGTCACGCGCGTCTTTATTTACGTGTGGTGAAGTCAGCACGGTGAAACGTTCTTTCCGTGTTGGCAGTGGGATAGGACCACGTACCTGAGCACCAGTGCGTTTTGCAGTTTCAACAATCTCTGCAGTCGACTGGTCGATCAGACGGTGATCGAACGCTTTCAAACGAATCCGAATTCTTTGATTAGCCATAAATAAATCAAAGCCTCAATAAAAGAGCATTTAAAAAAGAGCACAGAAAATCGCAACCTCCCTGGCACATACCGGGGGTGCGTTTTTCTACGTCAAGCATTCAGTCCCCAATCGGGACTGTTGTCGAACGTCTTCTACACGGCAAAAGCCGATAAACTTCAAAAGACGTGGCCGCGAATTATACTGATTCACGGCCTGGTGTCAAGCCCTTAATGTGTTTTGGCGTAGTCTTCTACTTGCTCCCAAACTCGCATTAAATTACCGCCCAGAATCATTTCAATTTCTTTATCTGAGTATCCTCTGTCCATCAACCCCTGAACAAGATTTGGATAGGTAGATACATCTTTTAGTCCAACCGGCAAAGAGTCACCAACCCCATCATAGTCTGAGCCAATGCCAATATGCTCCACACCGATTAAATCACGAACATGATCAATATGCTCCAGAACGGTATCTAAAGTAGCGAACGGATAAGGATTGTTTGCTTCAATCTCTTCTATACGGCGCTTCGCTTCTTCACTTCCCTCGCCATACTGTTCTTTTACCGCAGCAATACGCTTTTTCATCATGTCACGGTAACGGTTGGCCTGCTCAGCCAAAAACGACGAACCAAAGTTAATTTGGATAACGCCCTCATTTTTCGCCAAGGCCTTTAGCATGTCATCGCTCATATTACGTTCAAAACCTGGAGTGTAAGAGCGCAGCGACGAATGCGACGCAATGACCGGAGCGTCACTAATTTCAACCGCCTGATAAAATGCCTCATCGGAAATGTGCGACACATCAACCATAACCCCGACCTTATTCATTTCTTTGACCAATTTTTTACCAAATGGACTTAAGCCATCCCATTGACGGCGAATGTCATAAGAAGAGTCTGAAATGTGATTAGATAATGAGTGAGCCAGAGTAATGTAGCGAATACCGCGCTCATAGAACATACGCAGGTTGTCAAGATCGCCTTCGATAGGAGTGCCGTTTTCCATGCCCAAAGCAATTGACATCAAGCCTTGCTCTTTATTTTCGCGGATATCATCAGTGCTATAAGCCATTGCGAACTTATCTGGTGCACGTCCGACAAGCGCTTCCATACCGTCGATAAGCTCATGAGCCAACTGAACACTGCCGCCACTCTCTTCATAAGAGGCCGGAATATAAATAGACATAAACGGGGCATCGAGGCCACCTTCTACTGCACGCGGGTAGTCAAAATCCCCTTCTGCAGTGGCCTCTGTTACATCTTCCCACTTATCATGAATTCGATAAGGTACATCAATATGTGTGTCTATTAGTAAATACTGCTTCGCCAATTTTTCAGCTTTGTCACTAGCGGTATATTCCGCTTGTTCAGAACCGTTGGTTGCAGCTTGCCCCGCTGTTGCACAACCGGTAATAACGGCCAGTACAGAAGCGGCTATCAGAGACTTCATCATACGTATTCCTCTTTTTATTTTTATACGAGATATACGCAGAGTAGCAAAAGTCTAGCTGTGCCGCATTACTGATACGCTGAAACTTATGACAGCGCCGACAATCAAGGTTCCTAATACCGGTGCCGCCAACCAAATGAGCCACCATTGATCTAATAAAATCACGGGTGCCCCTTACTGAGACTGCTTATTCTTTTGTTCAGAAGGGTCAATCTGAGTTTCAGCTTGCTTTAAATCAGGCAAAAACTCTATAACCCACTCTTCAATTGACTCTGAAACCGACTGTTTGACACTTTGCATCGCTTCTTCAGAAATTTCAGCAATCTGAGCTTGAAGCTCAGCAGTGATAGAATCTCTATTCTCATCGGCAGCTGAGACCGATGCACTGAACAACATAACACCACTGACAACACTTACGATTAACGCTTTCATGATTTTCTCCTTTGAATAAATGACAGTGCGTTAGTTAAGTCACACTATGTAATTCAAAGGTTGTGCCATCTTTTTAAATGTTGCTAACCATTTGTTATATAATCACTTTTTATTTTTAACTGAGAGAAAGAAGATTTCTCAGGTTAGTGTTTTTCACCAACTTTTAGTCAATTTATGACGTTAATGATGATACGTGCTGACTGTGATCATCGCGAAAAGCCAGAGCACCATAAAGCAGTTGTTCGGCGCTGGTAGCTCTGGGGCCTTTCACACTAAGATACTGGCGCCACCGCTTACCTCCGGTCATTCCCTGAAACAGTCCCAGCATATGGCGGGCCACATGCCAGGCGCGCCCGCCCTGTCGAATATGGTTGTCTATATAAGGTATCATCGCGGTAACTACAGCCTCACGAGTTAACTCTGCCGGCTTCGTTTCACTCAAAGAATCAAGCTGAGTAAGTAACCAGGGATTTTGGTAGGCTGCCCGGCCAATCATCACCCCATGGACCTGGTTTAAATGCTGCTTAACCTCATGCAATTCGACAATTCCGCCGTTAATCGCCACGGGGACATCAGGGTATCTTTTTTGGGCCCGGTAAACCCGTTCATACTGCAATTCAGGAATATCCCGGTTTTCTTTCGGGCTAAGGCCTTGCAGCCAGGCTTTACGGGCATGCAAAGTCAGTTGATCAACACCAGCAGCAACAACGGCATCGGTTAATTCATATAGAAAGTCATCAGAATCCTGCTCATCAATGCCCAAACGGGTTTTTACGGTAACCGGAATATCGGTTACCGCTTTCATTGCCTTTACGCATTCTGCAACCTTTTCCGGTTGAGCCATCAAGCACGCGCCAAAGCTACCATTTTGCACTCGGTCAGATGGGCAACCGACATTAATATTAACCTCATCGTACCCCCGCTCTTGTGCCAAACGCGCGCACTCGGCCATAGCCGCGGGCTCCGAACCTCCAAGCTGCAAAGCAACCGGATGTTCCTCTGCATTGAATGCCAGAAAATCCTGCTGACCAAAAATAATCGCACCTGTCGTTACCATCTCGGTATAAAGCAAGGTACTCCTGGTCAGGAGACGATGAAAATACCGGCAATGGCGATCGGTCCAGTCTAGCATCGGGGCTACAGAAAGCTTATAAGAATATGGTTCGGTCAAAACATCCACCCGGTAAAAAGTTAACCGACAAAGTCAGTATATTTAGCAGACTATTTTAACTCAGAATACACCAGTAAGCAGCCTCTTCCGTAAAACCCTTTTCCTTACCCCTAAAACTCTCTACAATGACTAAAATTGTCATAAATTGTAGTCAATAATGAAAGCTCAAGAAGCACAACGACTTATACAAAAAGCTGAAAAACTCTGCCAACAACGTGGTGCCCGCCTGACAAATGCCCGCCGCGAAGTTTTCGCGATACTCGCAGAGCATTCAGGAGCCGTCGGCGCATATGATTTACTTGATCAACTGCGGGAAGTCATGCCCAATGCAAAACCCCCGACAATCTACCGCGCTTTAGACTTTTTACAAGAACAAGGCTTCGTTCATAAAATCACTTCGTCGAATAGTTTTGTTCTTTGCTCGCATTTCGACCATCAACATCCGGTTCAAATGTTAATCTGCAGTTCCTGCGGCGATGTTCAGGAAATTCAGTCCGAAGGGGTTTATGACGAATTGAAACATCAAGCCGAAGATCAAGGGTTTAAGGTTCAGAGCCAAACTATAGAAGCACATGGTTTGTGCACTAAATGCCTTTAATATTAGCGCTATTAAATAATAACAATAGGTAACACTATGAAGCTCAATCATCTTATTGCCACTGCAGCGGTTTGTTTAACCGTTAATCAGGCGGCAACCGCTCAAGCTTTTGAAGATAAATTCCGTCAGCTTAACGATGATAAATTCCGTAGTCCGAACATTTATCGTACCGCGTCCGGTGCTCCTGGACAT
Organism: Idiomarina sp. H2; assembly: GCF_004364275.1. NCBI lineage: Bacteria > Pseudomonadati > Pseudomonadota > Gammaproteobacteria > Alteromonadales > Idiomarinaceae > Idiomarina > Idiomarina sp. H2. The sequence continues at coordinate 148,843 of NZ_SNZY01000008.1, read as the reverse complement.
GCTTACTGGCAACAGGAAGCGGACTACAAAATTGAGGTTGCTCTGGACGATGAGAATCAGAGTATTACGGCACAAAGCACCATAACGTACACCAATAACTCCCCCGATACTTTGCGCTATTTATGGGTTCAACTTGACCAGAACCGCTTTAAGAAAGACTCCATTGGGCCGCAGAGTCAAGCCTCCGGAGATTTAGACCGAGTTAGCTTTTCCAGAATGGAAAGCATGCTCACTCAGGAAGAGTTTCCGGCCGGTTATGAGCTTACAGAAATCAGTAACGAAGATGGTGAACCTTTAGCACATTACGTTAATGACACTATGCTAAGGCTGGATCTGGATGAGCCCCTTAAAAGCGGCGAAAGTGTCACTTTTAATATCAACTGGCAGTTCAATATTATCGAAGCTGAAGTACTTGGTGGTCGCGGCGGTTATGAGTACTTTGAAGACGACGGAAACTACCTGTATGAGATGGCACAGTGGTTCCCTCGTATGGCCGCATATTACGACGCTGAAGGTTGGCAGAATAAACAGTTTATCGGCAACGGAGAGTTCGCTTTAGAGTTTGGTGATTATCGCGTAGAGATAACGGTTCCGGCGGATCATATTGTAGCCTCTACTGGTGTTTTGCAAAATCCCGATGAAGTACTCACTTCTACTCAGCGTGAACGCCTGGAAAAAGCCCGTAATTCAGACAAGCCGGTAAAAATTGTCACTGAAGAAGAGGCATTAGAAAATCAGAAGGAAGGCACCAGCAATACTAAAACCTGGATTTTCGAAGCAGATAAAGTTCGTGACTTTGCCTGGGCTTCGTCGCGCAAGTTTATCTGGGACGCGCAAGGTTACAAAAAGAACGATACCAATGTGCTGGCTATGTCGTATTACCCTGAAGAGGGCAATCCATTATGGGAACGTTACTCGACCGCTTCTATTATTCACACAATTGAGCACTATAACGATTACAGCTTTGACTATCCTTATCCTGTCGCTATATCGGTAAACGGCCCTGTTGGTGGTATGGAATACCCGATGATTACCTTTAATGGCCCGCGCCCTTACGTTGATGAGGATTCAGGTGAGAAATACTACTCTAAACGCACCAAATACGGTCTAATTTCTGTAATCATCCACGAAATTGGTCACATTTACTTTCCTATGGTAGTTAACTCTGATGAACGCCAGTGGACCTGGATGGATGAAGGTATCAATACTTACCTACAGTTCCTGGCTGAACAAAAATGGGAAAAAGATTATCCGTCGTGGCGCGGTGAACCGCGTAACATTACCAGTTACATGGCCAGCAGTAACCAAATGCCTATTATGACCAACTCAGAGTCGATTCTGCAATTTGGTAATAATGCCTACGGAAAGCCAGCTACAGCACTTAATATATTACGTGAAACTATCGTTGGCCGTGAGCTCTTTGATTTCGCTTTCCGTCAGTATGCGCAGCGTTGGAAATTTAAACGTCCTACACCAGAAGACTTATTCAGAACCATAGAAGATGCTTCCGGCGTTGATTTAGACTGGTTCTGGAGAGGCTGGTTCTACTCTACTGACCATGTCGATATCGCCCTTGAGCAAGTCAATCAGTTGACTATTAATACGCAAGATCCGGAAATCGAAAAAGCATGGCAAGAACAGCAAGAAAATGCTGAGCCAGAGTCTTTGACAACTGAGCGTAATGCCGGTGTTAATTATAAAATTCATCAGCAACCGGATCTTACTGACTTTTATAATGAGAACGACGACTACACTGTCACTAACGCTGACCGAAACAAATATCAAGAGCTGATAGAGGGGCTTAACGAAGAGCAGCGGGAAATGCTGAAGAACGGCAGCAACTTCTACGTACTTGATTTCGCCAATAAAGGCGGCTTAGTTATGCCTATTTTACTAGATCTTCAGTTTGAAGATGGCAGTAAAGAACATGTTCGCATTCCGGCGGAAGTATGGCGTCGCTCTCCAGAAAAGGTGAGCAAGTTATTGATTCGCGATAAAACTTTGACTCAAGTCGTTGTTGACCCTAACTGGGAGACGGCAGATGTTGATACCAGTAACAACTACTGGCCAGCCAGAGCAGTGCCATCCCGGATTGAACTGTTTAAGCGTGAAGACCGTAATAAGAGCATGATGGAAGACTTCAACGAGGAGTTGGAGTCGGGCAACGATGATTAAACTTGTTGCTGCTATTGTTTTTTTGTTCGCGCTGATACCTTCTGTATCAGCGCATCGCTATTTTTTTGGGTTAACCGAAATAAGTGCGAATAAAAACACCCAAGCAATAGAAATTATTCATCAGTATACTTTGCATGACGTACAACAAGTGCTTAAAAAGCGGCTGGGAAAGGCTTTTAGACTGGAAGAAGAAGGTTCTGAAAAACATATCAGAGACTGGATAACTGAAAAGTTTCAACTGGTAAACTCGCAAGGAAATAAAGTTGAGCCAAACTGGGTAGGTTTTGAAGCTGACTACCAGAAAATTTGGGTTTATCAGGAGATACCGAAGCGTGATAACCTGTGTGGGTGGGATGTTTCAAATAAGCTATTAATGGATAGCTTTTCTGCCCAGGTAAATACTATCAATGTCGTCGATGATCATGGCAATCGTAGCCTAATTCTGACCATTGAAAATACATCTGACACAATTACGTGCCAGCAAGAGATAAAGGAATAGAAAATGAATGCCGAGTTCGTAAACCCATTTCTTCAAGCACTGCAAAATGTCTTGTCGATGATGGCTCAAATGGAATTGAAGCCCGGTAAAGCTCAACTAAAAAAGGATGAGTACGCGCGGGGCGATGTATCAGGCGTCATCGGTATGGTGGGCCCACAGATAAAAGGATCATTCTCAATTTCATTTGAGGAAAATCTGGCCTGTGAAATCATGAATAAAATGTTAGGTGAGTTACCAAACTCAATTAACGAAGATGTCTGTGATATGGTCGGCGAAATCACGAATATGGTTACCGGCGGAGCCAAAAAGACACTAGGTGAAAAAGGTTACGATTTTGATATGGCTACTCCAATTGTGGTTTCAGGTAAAGACCATACCATTTCTCATAAATCTGAAGGCTCAAAATTAATCATGCCATTCAACCACGTTGCCGGCAAAGCTTACATAGAAATATGCTTCGATAAAATCAAATAGCGACGACTAATAACGCTCGTCGCTGGCATGGCGGGCATAGTTGTCAAACCTCGATAATTGCCCATGGAATTTCAATTCAATTTTACCAATAGGCCCATTACGCTGTTTGCCGATAATGATTTCAGCTAAGCCCTGTTCAGCTGAGTCTGGGTGGTAAACTTCGTCACGGTAAATAAACATAATAACATCAGCATCCTGCTCAATAGAGCCAGACTCACGCAAGTCTGAGTTAACGGGTCTTTTATCGGAACGCTGCTCAAGTGAACGGTTTAACTGAGACAGCGCCACCACAGGCACTTCCAGCTCTTTCGCTAACGACTTCAAAGAACGAGATATCTCTGCAATTTCCAGCGTTCGGTTTTCCGACATGCCTGGAACCGTCATTAGCTGCAAATAATCCACCATAATCATGGATATTCCCTTATGCTCTCTATGAATCCGGCGAGCACGGGAGCGCACTTCGGTAGGAGTTAGGCCAGATGAGTCATCTATGTAGATATTATTTTTATCGTTTAGCATGTTCATGACAGACGCGATGCGAGCCCAGTCGTCATCTTCAAGCTTACCTGTACGTACTTTATTCTGATCTACCCGACTAAGTGAAGCCAGCATACGCATCATCAGCTGCTCTGCGGGCATCTCCAAACTAAACACCAATACCGGACGGTCATCATTGAGCGCAATATTCTCTGCCAGATTCATGGCAAAGGTTGTTTTCCCCATAGACGGACGTGCCGCTACAATGACTAGGTCAGAAGGCTGAAGGCCTGCAGTCATCTGATCGAGGTCAGTAAAGCCGGTAGAAACACCGGTCACACCGTTATTGTTTTTCAGCTTACTCAACTGCTCAATACGGCTAACCGTGCGTTGCAAAATTAAATTGATACCTTGCGGTCCTTCGCTGGAACTGACTCGCTTCTCCGCAATTTGAAAGACTTTTGATTCCGCCAGATCAAGCAATTCTGCGCTGCTTCGCCCCTGAGTATCGTAACCTGACTCGGCAATATCATTTGCCGCACCAATCATTTCCCTTAACACCGCTCGTTCGCGGACAATGTTTGCATAGGCTAATATATTTGCCGCGCTGGGGGTGTTTTTCGCAATTTCTCCAAGGTAGGCAAAACCACCTATTTGCTCAAGCTCCCCAGCCGTTTCCAAGTTTTCGGAAACTGTCACCAAATCCATTGGCTGACTGCGTTGAGCAAGCTCATGCATGGCTTTAAAAATAAGCCTATGCGAACGATGATAGAAGTCTTCAGCGATGACGCTACCGGCAACATTGTCCCAGGCATCATTATCGAGCATTAAACCGCCAAGAACGGATTGTTCAGCTTCAATTGAATGGGGTGCCGAGCGCAGTGCTTCTATTGACGCGTCGCGTTTTTTTGACTTCTCTGCCATGGGGAAAGTTGTCTCGCAAAGGGAAATAATAAGAGGGGATTACTATACAAAATCCCCTCTTGTTTAGAAAGCGAAGCAACGCCTAACAGCACGATTTAATTTTTATCAAGTGTTATTTCGCCACTAACTGTTGTTGCAGAAACCGACGCTCCACCGTCACCAACTGTGAATTCTAATGTAGAGGATGGGCCCCACTCGGCTTCAGTTGCTTTTTTGTCGCTTAAACGGTTCGTAATTTCACCTCCAGCATTAGACTTAATACTAAAGTCTGCGTGGATGTCACCTAACCACTTAAAAGTTAAATCGCCACTGACTGAACTAGCCTCTATACGCGCACTCCTGGATAGTCCGGCAGTTAATATTGCGTCGCCACTAACCGTGGTCATTTTGGTCTTAGTCAGTGTCCCGACTTTTGCGCTAATATCACCAGAAACTGACTGTGCAGTGAATTCAGAAATAGAGTCGGACTGACTGGCAATATCACCACTAACAGACTGATAAGTCGCGGAGTCAGCGCTGTTATTTATATCCTTAATATCGCCGCTAACCGTCTCAAAACGGACATCGCCGCTTATTTCTTCAGCATCAATATTTCCGCTCACCGTCTTCAACAATACGCGATTGGCAATTTGATTAACGGCTATATTTCCACTAACCAGTCGAATTTCTAGCCCACCATTGAATCCTTCAGCAATTACTTCCATAGACACACCGTTCACTTTTATGTCCATAGAATCAGGCAAATATATCTTCAGATCTGAACCTTTATCATTGGAAGAAAAGTTAAAAGCTCTTTCTTGTGGCGTCTCAACTTTGATTTGGATGCGACTTCCCCGCTGTTCAAAAATGAACCGCTCAACTTTTTCATCCAATGTCCCAACAACCCGTATCTCGTCTTTATCATTAGTAATTAGCTCGACCTTTCCTCTCATATTGTCAATTAGGACTCGGGCACCAGGCGATGTAGATAATGTCTCATCGACTTTTTCCTGCGCCAAGCTAACCGGGCTCATCGCTAGTAATATGAGTCCAACTAAGGATAATATTTTATTCACTTCTCGCTCCCTATCTTTTGTTCTACCGTTACAGCATATTGCCATAAGAATCACGCTAGTGGAGAAAATTTTCCAAAAAAAAAGCTGCCCGGAGGCAGCTTTTTGATAAAACCGTAACGACTTATTCAGCCGGTACAACTTTCAATGTAATGTTTGCAAATACATCAGCGTGCAAGTGCAGTTCAATATCAAACTCACCGACTTCACGTAATGTACCATGCGGCATTAATACTTCGCTCTTCTTCACTTCAACGCCAGCAGCTGTTACTGCATCTGCTATGTCGCGAGTACCGATAGAGCCAAATAGTTTGCCTTCATCACCAGCTTTAGAAGCAATAGTTACTGCATCTAAAGCATTTACTTTTTCAGCGCGAGCTTGAGCAGCAGCTAATTGATCCGCTAATTTCGCTTCATACTCAGCACGACGTTGTTCGAATAGATCAACGTTGCTTTTGGTTGCAGGTACTGCTTTTCCCTGAGGGAAAAGGAAGTTACGTGCGTAACCAGATTTTACACTGACTTGATCGCCAAGGCTTCCCAAGTTAGCAATTTTATCTAACAAAATGACATTCATTTCTCGCTACCTCTACTTTTGGTAATCGAACCGGTGCTAGCTTACTGATGTGAATCAGTATAAGGCAGCAGTGACAAATAACGAGCACGCTTAATAGCGCGCGCTAACTGACGCTGATACTTAGCGGATGTTCCAGTAATACGGCTAGGAACGATTTTACCAGTTTCAGTAATGTAGTTCTTAAGCGTAGCGATATCTTTATAATCAATTTCTTTTACGCCATCTGCTTTAAAGCGGCAGAATTTGCGGCGACGAAAAAAACGAGCCATGATGGTCTCCTTAAATCAATTCGAGATGCTGAGCATGAAGTACCAAACGAGGTGAGCCATTGCTATCCTCGTGACGGTGCAGAAAACCTTCTGCCAGAACTTCACAACCCACCGTCAATTTTTCTAACCAGTGTTGTAAACCTTCACCACTTAAAACGACCTGAATACGCACATAAGATTGACGATTCATACCAGCTTCCGGTTGCATAGACCGATGTTCAATCACTAATTGTAAATGCTCAATACCTGACGGGCTGGTTTCCAGCTTAGGTACTTTGCCAAGTGTTCCGGTTAAATGCAGTCGATTCATAAGGGCTATTGAAAGTCAGCAAGCTTACGCTGCTTCACTGTCACCTTTACGATCTTCCTTCGGCTTAGTCAGCGGCGAAGGCTCAGTAATAGATTCTTTTTTGCGCATGATCATATTGCGCAATACCGCATCGTTATAACGGAATGCAGTTTCAAGCTCTTCCACAACCTCTGCAGACGCTTCAATGTTTAACAGAACATAGTGCGCTTTGTGCAGTTTGTTGATTGGGTAAGCCAATTGACGACGGCCCCAGTCTTCTAAACGATGGATTTGACCACCACCTTGCTTGATCGTTTCGCTGTAGCGCTCGATCATGCCAGGTACTTGCTCGCTCTGGTCCGGGTGGACCATAAATACGATTTCGTAATGACGCATTACAGTTTCCTTTTGGTTCGTATAGCCTCAGTTTAGCTCAGCCGCACTAACATAGAAGCAAGGAACACATTCAGTAAAATGAAAATATGGCTGATTTAAGCCGCGCGATACTAACTAAAATGAACGCCAATTGCAAATTAATCGGCGTTTTTATGGGCTTTTTCAATGCGGGAGCTGAGTAAAGCAACAACGCGGTCGGCCAATTCGTTTGCTACGGCTTTGTCGCCACGAACAACAATATTGTCTACGATTTTGCCCTGGCGACGAGCTGTAGCATCAATTTGCACCGCATCCTGCTGTTCAGCGAATACAAGAGTGACTTGCCATTCAGCATTACTATCCTCGACTCTGTGCCATTCGTGCCTGACATCCAGTCGATTACTAATATCAAAGGCAAGGTTCTGCACAGACTGGGTTGCGTCATCCTCAACGTCAAAATGAAAAGCGACATAGGGTTTCTCTGAACGCAGCCAGGTTGGTGATTCCCAGTTAGGCGTCCAACTGACAAACAATACTGCGACCATTGCTAAGGCAATGGCTATAGGCAAAAGGCGACGTTTAAGATCCATTGCGCTGTCTGACAACCTCAAATAAGCAAACACCACTGGCTACAGAAACATTTAAGCTACTGACACTACCAGACAAAGGAATGGAGACTAAATCGTCACAGGTTTCGCGGGTAAGACGTCTCATACCTTTACCTTCGGCACCCATAACCAAAGCTACAGGCCCTCTGTAATCAACATCATAAACAGATTGAGTTGCTTCGCCTGCTGTGCCGTATACCCACACGCCCAATTCCTGTAAGTCACGAAGCGCCCTGGCTAAGTTGGTGACCACAACAAGAGGAACGTTCTCGGCAGCACCCGACGCCACCTTACGCACGGTTGGAGTAATTTGAGCCGACTTGTCTTTTGGTACAATAACGCCCGTAACGCCTGCTGCATCGGCCGTGCGCAGGCAAGCACCTAAATTATGCGGGTCGGTCACGCCATCGAGTATTAAGAACAACCCGGCCTGCTGACTTTGTTCCAGTAATTTAGGCAAGTCGTGCTCAGTTAAAGTAGGCGGCGACTGAACGGTCGCCACAACGCCCTGGTGGTTACCGCCTTCCGCGCGTTTTTCCAAAGCTTGTTTAGGCACCCATTGAGGTCTGACGCCAGTTGCATGGCATTGATTAACAATGTCACGCACCGAATCATCCTGACGCTCTTTAGAAACGTAGAGCTCTACCAAACGGTCTGGATGATTTTTTAATATGGCCCGCACCGCGTGCAAGCCAAATACGGTCACTTTTTGACTCATGACTTGCTACGTCCCTTATTGCTGCTGCGATTACCACTTTTCCGCTGGCCGCCTTTTCCACGAGACTGTCCTTTTCTCTTACCTTTGCCTGAACCTTTAGCTGGCATATTTCGTTTCTGACCACCCGGACTCGTAGCTTCCAGCAAAGTTAAATCAATTTTACGATCGTCCAGATTCACGTCTTTCACTTTGACTTTCACATTATCACCCAGACGAAAAACGCTGTTGCTGTTCTCTCCGATTAGCATTCCTTTTTGCTGATCAAAGTGATAGTAGTCGTTGTCGAGGTTACTAATATGAATAAGGCCGTCAATTTGGTAGTCACTTAAGCGCACGAACAAGCCAAAATTGGTGACTGAGGAAATAACGCCCTCAAACTCCATACCAATATGGTCGAGCATGAACTCACACTTCAGCCATTCGTCAACCTGGCGGGTAGCATCATCAGCACGTCGCTCGGTCATTGAGGTATGTACACCCAGTTCATCCAATTGCTTCTCAGAGTATGCCCATGCACCCACTAAGCCTTTCTCTTCACCTTTTTTCTTGCGCAAAATTGCTTTTATCGCGCGGTGCAAAATAAGATCCGGGTAACGACGAATAGGTGAGGTAAAGTGCGCGTAAGACTTCAATGCCAAGCCAAAGTGCCCTTTATTCTCTGGTTGATATACCGCCTGCTGCATAGAGCGCAACAACATGGTTTCAATCAGTTCATGATCCTGACGATCTTTCACTTGCTCAAGCAAAGTCGCATAGTCTTTCGGAGATGGTTCATCACCGCCTTCCAGGTTCAGACCCAGTTCACCAAGAAAACTGCGGAAGTTGTTCAATCGTTCATCAGCCGGAGTTTCATGCACGCGGAACAACGCGCCAACTTCTTTATCTGACTCAATAAGCTGAGCAGAGGCCACGTTTGCCATAATCATGCACTCTTCAATAATTTTGTGAGCAACATGACGTTTAACCGGTTCGATACTCTCAATTTTACGCTGAGCATTAAAAATAAAGCGGGTTTCCTGCGTATCAAACTCAATAGCTGAGCGGCGCTTACGAGCTGCACTTAATGCGTTATAAAGTCGCTCCAGTTCCTGCACATTGTCCATGACATGCTGGTACTGCTGTTGCAGTTCTTCATCGCCATCAAGTAGCTTTTTAACTTTATTGTAAGTCAGTCGCGCATGGCTTTTCATTACTGCCGGATAAAACTCTGTGGACTTGAGTTTTCCACGAGGTCCCAATTCCATTTCTGCAACCATGCACAAACGGTCGACATCGGGGTTTAATGAACACAAACCATTAGACAGTTTTTCCGGTAGCATTGGAATAACATTGCTGGGGAAATAAACTGAATTACCGCGTTCTGTTGCGGCTTTATCAAGAACGGTGTCCGGACGAACATAGTAAGACACATCGGCAATTGCTACCCAAAGGCGCCAGCCTTTTTCTTCCTGCACGCAGCAAACGGCATCATCAAAGTCGCGAGAGTCTTCACCATCGATAGTAATAAGCGGCAGGTCACGTAAGTCTTTACGACCCTCGTAGGCCTCGGCTGGGACTTCTTCGCTATATTTTTTCAGCTCTTCGTCAACTTCAGTTGGCCATTCGGTAGGAATATCGTGCTCACGAATCGCGACCTGAATTTCCATACCCGGTGCCATATGTTCACCCAGCACCTCGCTGACCCGACCAATTGGGCTGGTTCGGCGACTTGGACGTCGGGTAATTTCAACGACCACAAGCTGTCCATGACGCGCGCCATTTTTATCCGCATCAGGAATAAGAATATCCTGACTAATACGGCCATCGTCCGGTACTACTATGCCCAGATCATGTTCAACGAAGTAACGGCCAACAATATTACTGTCGCGGGGCTCTGTAACTCTAACGATACGCCCCTCGGTGCGACCTCGGCTATCTTTACCACTGGTTTTAACCAGTACGCGATCACCATGCAAAACTGAATACATTTGATGATGTGGAATAAACAGGTCTTTACCGCCATCTTCAGTCTGACAAAATCCAAAACCATCTTTATGACCAATGATACGACCTTTGATCAAATCCATACGCTCGGGCAGACCATAAGCATTCGCTTTGCTGTATATAAGCTGTCCGTCGCGCTCCATAGCGCGCAAACGCCGTTTCAAACCAATTGCCTGGCGCTCATCATCTAAACCAAAGTGACGAATGAACTCATCAAACTGAACCGGTTTACTGTTTGAGGTTACAAGTTCAAGCAATTGCTCACGGCCCGGAATTTCAACTTCATATTCTGGCGTACTGTTGTTCTGTTGATTATCTGACATAGAATCCTATTGTAGTTGCACGGTTAAGGAGGACCGATGGGCAACAGTATACGTGCTGAAAGTCATAATGTCAGTGCTTAGCTTGTATTTTGAACAAAACGTACCCATGTACTACTTAATAGGTAAAAAAATGAGTTGTCGAATCGTCTTATATACTCTAATTTGAGAACTGGAACATTTACGAAGATCAAAAAATGCAAAAATATTCAGCAACTACAACCGAATTAAACGGGCTCCAACAGTGGAGCTATCGGGTATTGCTGTGTTTATTACTCATCGTTTTCAGTACAGCCAGCTACGCCGCATCTGGCGAAATTAGTGAAAAACAGCTAACGGCGCAGCAAAATTCCAACGCTGTTTTCATTGTAGACCTGTCATCGCCTATATCTGAAATTCAGGCAGAAGATCCCGAATTCGATAAAGCAATCGACGCATCCTCACGAGTTTTTCAAAACGTCTTAGCGCTTGCTCCTCTATCTCAGGAGAAAAGCGAACCGAAGCTTACCCAATGGAATTGGCATCTCGTCCGGGGGCCACCCGCTCACCTTTAAAAATTCTGTATTTTTTTAATTTTTAAAGGAGTTTGTCATGAGTGAGTTTAAAGAAATTCAATGGTCTTCTGCAGCCGATAAAATTGCAATACACCACAACTATGAGCATCAACCGTTAATTAGCTGGCACGATAGTGCTACGCATGTTGTTGATGATTTCACAAAAGTATCTCCTCTAGAAATAAAGGAGAGCACTCTGGTCAGCGACGCAGAGCAAAAGCTTCGTAATGCCAACCTCCGCTACGCCTGCATAAAAAATCAAAGTGATGAAATGACAGGTTTACTGGCATTGCGTGAGCTTCACGGACGCAAAGCAACTCAGCTAAGTACCGTCAAGCAAATTGGCTGGCGGGAATTGGCAGTAAAAGAGTTGATGTTACCTCTGGTGGCATTACCACAGGTAAGACTTGAGGACTTAAAGAAAGCTAAAATCGGTGACGCAGCGGCAACTCTCAAAGCCAGTGGCCGCGACTTTCTTCTCGTGATTAACGATGGAGAAGTCTGTGGCGTAGTGTCATCTCTTAGAATAGCTGAATTAACAGGGGAGTCAGTAAACGTTTATCACCTGCCCTCAACTTTTGCGGAAATTATTTCAGCGATAAATCATCATGAGGTCATTGACTGAAATCAATTATATGTCAGAAGTGCTTTTGCGCTTCTGGCATCTTCAGTACCAACTACGAAGGGAAAAACTTGGTGGCGCTGGACGGACTTGAACCGTCACTCCCAGAAGGAACCTGATTTTGAATCAGGCGTGTCTACCAATTCCACCACAGCGCCATGCTTTATAAGGTGAAGGCGTTGCATAACAAAGCAACGGGACGGAATTATACTCGTCCACTCTCTCTAATCAAGCAATAATTCACTAAAACACCTTATAATCCAACTAACTGCTGATTCCTTATACAACTAGAGTACAGCTGAGCACAAAACTGAGGTAGCTGTCAGCCCGCTTTGCTCGTGATATGATTAACGCACTATTGAGTTAAATGAGTTTCACATGAGTTCCGCAGCACAGAAATTACACGCCAGTTCCCCCAGTGCCGGCTTTCCCAGACGTTTTGTCTCCTGGGTTTATGACTTTTTAGTCGCCGTAGCTATTATTATGCTCGCTTCAGCTTTGGCTTTACTCTTTGCCGCGCTGCTGACTGCTTTTGACTGGTTAGTGCTGCCCGAAGGGATGGATCACGCCGCCTGGTTAGCCCAGGGACCTTGGTACAGCTTGTATCTTCTTTCCGTTGTTTCGCTATTTTTTGGCTGGTTCTGGAAACGTTCGGGTCAAACCTTAGGTATGCGCGCGTGGCGCCTGAAACTTCAAAACCGTGATGGTTCGAGGCTGACTAATCGCCAGGTTTTTATCAGGCTGATTACTTGTTGTGCAGGCCTTGGAAACCTCTGGGTTCTGGTAGATTTTAAAAACAAACGAGCCTGGCATGATTACGCTGCCGGCACCGAAGTTGTCACGCTTTCAAAAGAAGCAAATCAGCTGTTCTACTGGAATGAACTTTAGCCTATAGAGGTACGGCCAATTGTCAGGCCGTACGCCCTCGCATAAAGTAAACGGCCACTCCGGCAAATAAAATACTGGGTAATAAAGCTCCCAGAATAGCCGGAATTTGATAAACCTGAGCCAACGGACCAAAAATTTCGTTACTCACATGAAAGCCAAAACCAGTAATAACACCAAGTAATATTCGGGCACCCATTGTTGTTGATCGCAGCGGGCCAAAAATAAAAGACAAGGCCACCAACAGCATAACCGCTACCGTAATCGGTGCGAAAAGTTTCCGCCATAACGCCAACTCGTAGCGCTCCGCGGATTGCTGGTTACTCTCTAGGTAGGTTAAGTAGTCCAACAGCCCAGTAATAGAAAGCGACTCTGGTTTTATAGTCACCACTCCAAGTTTGTCCGGCGTTAAACTCGACTGCCAAACCATACTAGGCTTTTCATCACGTAACATTCGGATATCATCAAGCTGAGTTACAGTTACCTGCTGCATGCGCCATTTGTCACCACTGAAATTAGCGGTCCGGGCGTAAGTTACTTTTTGCAACTCACGATTGTCGTTAAAGTCGTAAATTAATACGTCGTTAAGCCGTCCGGTATCCTCTACTTCGCCAATATTGATAAAGTCCGAGCCATCTTTTGCCCACACTCCCTGCTGAGCAGATATTAAGCTACCGCCGGAAATAGCCTGTGAACGTATGGCCCGGCCCTGAGCTTCCATAGGCGGCGCTATCCACTCTCCAATGGCCATAACCGCGACCATCATAATAATAGCTGACTTCATTACCGCGCCAATAATATTTAAACGCGACCGCCCGGCGGCCATCATGACCACCAGTTCCGAGTTACTGGCAAGCATCCCCACGCCAATGAGCCCGCCGAGTAAAGCGGCCATTGGAAAGAAAGTTTCAACATCGCGCGGCAGGCTGTAAAACACAAAGAGCGCCGCATCCATAACATTGTAGTCGCCGCGACCCACCGCTTTAAGCTGCTCCACAAAGCGGATTAACGAGGAAAGCCCGGTTAATACGGCCAGACTTAAAAGCGATGTCCGTAATACGGAAAGCCCAATGTACTTATCTAAAATACTAAACATCAGTGCCCCCGCGCAGCGCCAAAGCGCAAGTTTGCCAGTAACCTCAACCCGAGCGGACGCCCCTTACCCACCAGAGCCAACCCAAAAATCAGCAAAATGAAGTGTATCCACCACAAGCCAATAATAGGCGGAATAACGCCGTCCCGAATGGCTGACTTAGCTGCCATAAGCAATAAAAAGTACCCCAGATAAATAAGCAGCGCCGGCGCCATTCTTCCGAACTTACCCTGACGCGGGTTTACCCGGCTTAGTGGCACCGCAATAAGTGTCAGTAACGGCATTGCCAGCGGAATAGCAATACGCCACTGTAATTCAGCAATCGCTGCCGGTTCTTTCCGCGATAACAGTTCAACAGTTGGGTAAGCCTCAAGTTTTCGTAATTGCTCACTTGCCTGCTGCTCTTTAATTTGCAATTGATAACTGTCGAACGACATCATCTGATAGCTGTCGTCATCGCCGGCATAACGTTTTCCCTGACCCAGCTCCAGCCATTGCGAGCCGGTTGTTTCACTAATCACTTTGCCGGTTTTGGCCATCACCACACTACCAGACTGTAACTCGCCCTGATTGTGCGTGTGCTGCGCAACAAAAACTTCCTCCAAATCACCCTCATCGCCAACACTTTGTACAAAAATAACCGCCTTCTGGTTGCTGGCTTGCTGAAATCGCCCCGGCATAAGCGCGGTGAGTCCGCTTTCTGAACGAGCTTTATCTTCTAGTTTTTGCTCCTGATCAAGCGACCAGGGCACCAGCCACAAAGTAAAAGACGCGGTGATAATAGCCAGAATCAGTGAGAGCACCAGCGTTACCCGGGTTACGTACCACTCACTGACGCCACAAGCGTGCAAAACGGTCATTTCATTGTCGGCGTAGATACGTCCGTGAGCCAGTAAAATCCCTAAAAACAGGCTAAGAGGCAAAATCAGTGACAATAATGCCGGCAGGTTCAACGACAACAGCTGAAAAATAATAGCGCCCGGTATGTCCCCTTCTGACGCATCCGATAACACACGGACAAATTTCTGACTGACAAAAATTGTCATCAGGATAAAAAGCACAGCAAGCTGCGACTTCAAGGTTTCACTGATCAAATATCGGAATATGCGCACTGGCGTTCACTCATAACTTAGGTTTTTACTGGAATAGCTGTGATTTTTAAGTAAACTTGTTATTTTAACAACAAAGTGTCTTTATAGCGAAACTATAGCAGGCATTGAAGCCACCTGAAACAGGAGCACTGTCATGGAGTTCAGCGTCAAAAGTGGTAATCCGGAAAAACAACGCTCTGCTTGTATCGTTGTTGGCGTATTTGAACCTCGTCGTCTGTCTGGCGTTGCCGAACAATTAGACAAAGTCAGTGATGGTTATTTAAGCAACCTATTACGCCGCGGAGACCTCGAAGGTAAATCCGGTCAGGTTTTGCTGTTACATCATGTCCCCAATATTCTTGCCGAACGGGTTTTACTGGTCGGCTGCGGTAAAGAACGCGAACTTGATGAGCGTCAGTACCGCCAAATTATCGCTCGTACTATGAACACGTTGAACGAAACAGGTTCAATGGAAGCGGTGTGCTTTCTCAGTGAACTGCACGTTAAAGGGCGCGATACCTACTGGAAAGTTCGCCAGGCAGTAGAGGCAGCCCGGGCAACATTGTATAACTTTAATGAGCTCAAAAGTAAAAAAGAAGAGCCTCGCCGCCCGTTACGCAAATTGGTTTTTAACGTTCCAAGCCGCAAAGAGCTGGCTTTGGGCGAACAAGCTGTGCAGCACGCATTAGCGGTGGCAACCGGAATGGATATTTGCCGCAACGTAGCGAATATGCCACCTAACATTTGCACGCCTCGTTATTTAGCCGATCAAGCCAAATTAATGGCTGATAATTACGACAACTTAACAGTTACCACGGTTGAAGAAGCCGAAATGGAAAAACTGGGTATGAATGCATACTTAGCGGTTGGTCGCGGTTCAGAGCATGAGTCAGTGCTCACATTAATGCATTATAAAGGCGCACCCGATGACCAGGCTCCTATTGTGCTGGTAGGTAAAGGTCTGACATTTGATTCTGGCGGTATTTCAATTAAGCCGTCCGCGAATATGGATGAAATGAAATACGATATGGGCGGTGCAGCGGGCGTTTTAGGCGCCATGCAGGCTCTGGCCGAACTGCAACTGCCTATCAATGTTATTGGTGCGGTCGCCGGTTGCGAAAACATGCCGGATGGCAAAGCCTACCGACCAGGTGATATTTTAACCACCATGAGCGGCCAAACAGTTGAAGTACTGAATACTGACGCGGAAGGTCGACTGGTGCTGTGCGATACCCTGACATATATCGAGCGATTTGAACCTGAATCCGTGATTGATTTAGCCACGCTGACAGGCGCCTGTGTTATTGCTTTAGGCAGTCATGCTTCCGCCGTTCTCAGCCAGCATAATCCGTTAGCACACGAAATTCTGAACGCTGCTCAGCAAAGTGGTGACAAAGCCTGGCGCATGCCGCTTTGGGACGAATATCAGTCGATGCTGGATAGCCCGTTTGCGGATATGGCGAATATCGGCGGTCGTGAAGCCGGCACTATTACTGCTGCTTGTTTCCTCTCGCGTTACACTAAAAAGTACAACTGGGCACACATGGATATCGCAGGCACAGCGTGGCAAGGTGGTAAAGACAAAGGCTCAACAGGCCGTCCGGTTCCACTGTTAACTCAGTTCTTAATTAACCGGTGTAACACCGAGGCAGCTGAATAACATGTCGTCAGCCACCTTTTTCTTAATGCCGGACGGAGCCGAAGATGAGCAAAACCGGCTTATCTGCGATAAGATAGCGCAACTGTACCGAAAGCATAAAAAGTTGCGGGTCTGGGCCCGCAATCAACAGCAGGCTGAAGCTCTGGACGAGCTTTTGTGGCAACAACCAAGTGATGCTTTTATTCCGCATAACTTACACGGCGAAGGCCCGGCTACAGGTGCTCCGGTAGAGTTTTGCTGGCCTGAGGCCGATGCAGTAAAAAACCGTCCGGGTTATGCGCTGTTTAATCTGGCGGAAGAAATTCCGGTGCAAGCCCAGCAGAGCCAACAGCTCTATGACATTGTTCCAGCCGATGACAATGGCAAAAAAACAGCTCGCGAGCGTTACAAACATTACAGGGCGCGCGGTTGCCAAATGCAAACCGAGCCCCTGACATCCGAACAGAAGTAAGGTCATTATGGATAAAACATACTCCCCTGCAGCGATAGAACAAGATCTCTACCAACAATGGGAAGATAAGGGCTATTTCAAGCCCTCAGGTAAAGGCGACTCCTACTCGATTATGATTCCGCCACCCAACGTTACCGGCAGTCTGCATATGGGCCATGCCTTCCAACACACTATTATGGATACGCTGACCCGTTACCAGCGCATGGATGGCCTTAATACATTATGGCAAGTCGGTTCCGACCACGCCGGTATTGCCACCCAGATGGTCGTTGAACGCCAGTTGGCGGCTCAGGGACAAACTCGCCAGGAACTTGGTCGCGACGCTTTCATTGATAAAATATGGGAGTGGAAAGAACAATCCGGTGGCACAATTACCCAACAAATGCGCCGTCTGGGCGACTCAGTTGACTGGGATCGCGAACGCTTCACGATGGACGAAGGTCTTTCAGATGCGGTCCGCGAGGTCTTCGTAAAACTACACGAAGACAACCTGATTTATCGTGGTAAGCGCCTGGTAAACTGGGACCCTGCGCTGCAGACTGCCATTTCCGACTTAGAAGTCGAGAACAAAGAACAACAAGGTTCTATCTGGTATTTACGCTACCCGCTGGCCGATGGTGAGAAAACCGAAGACGGTAAAGATCATTTAGTGGTCGCGACCACCCGCCCGGAAACCATGTTAGGCGATGTGTGTGTTGCCGTGCATCCGGACGACGAGCGCTTCGCACATTTAGTCGGTAAACACCTTGAGTTACCTATTGTTAACCGCCGCATTCCGATAGTTGCCGACCATCACGTTGACAGCGAATTCGGTACAGGTTGCGTAAAGGTAACCCCGGCGCATGATTTTAACGACTACGAAATTGGCAAGCGTCATCAAACGGGCATGATTTCGATTTTTGATGACACGGCTCATGTTATGGCAACAGCAGGCCTTTACACCAGTACGGGTGAAGCGCTTGAAGAGCTGAACGGATTTAACGGTAGACTACCTGAGCAGTACGCCGGTAAAGAGCGTTTCGAGGCTCGCAAACAGCTTATTGCTGAATTTGACGAACTCGGTTTGCTGGAAAAAATTGAAAAGCACACCAACAAAATACCGTATGGTGACCGTGGTGGCGTTCCTATTGAACCGCATTTAACCGACCAATGGTATGTCCGCGTTGAGCCTATGGCCAAACAGGCGACTGAAGCGGTTGAAGACGGCCGCATTGAATTTGTACCCAAGCAGTACGAAAACATGTATTTCAGCTGGATGCGCGACATTCAGGACTGGTGTATTTCGCGTCAGTTATGGTGGGGACACCGTATTCCGGCATGGTACGACGAGCAAGGCAATGTCTACGTTGGTCGCACCGAAGAAGAAGTGCGGGACAAACATAATTTAGGCGATACTCCTCTTCAGCAGGACGAAGACGTATTAGATACCTGGTTCTCTTCCGCACTATGGACCTTTTCTACTCTCGGTTGGCCAAAAAATACCGAGGACTTAAAAACCTTCCATCCGACCGATGTGCTGGTTACCGGTTTCGACATTATTTTCTTCTGGGTTGCCCGCATGATCATGATGACCATGCACTTCATAAAAGATGAGGATGGCCAGCCGCAGGTTCCGTTTAAGAAAGTCTATGTGACCGGCCTTATTCGTGACGAAGAAGGCCAGAAAATGTCTAAGTCTAAAGGTAATGTATTAGACCCGCTGGACATGATTGACGGCATTAGCGCTGACGAGCTCGTCGCTAAACGTACCGCGAATTTGATGCAGCCTAAAATGCGCGAGAAAATTGAAAAACGCACCCGCAAGGAGTTCCCTGAAGGTATTACCGCTCATGGAACCGATGCGCTGCGCTTTACCTTAACAGCACTTGCGTCGACTGGTCGCGATATCAACTGGGACATGAAGCGCCTGGAGGGATATCGCAACTTCTGTAACAAGTTATGGAACGCGAGCCGTTATGTGCTGATGAGCACCGAAGAACATGACTGTGGTCTTGAAAGCGACGATATGACCCTGTCACTGGCAGACGAATGGATTATTGCCCGCTTTAACAGCACCGTAAAAGACTTTCGTCAGGCTTTGGATACCTACCGTTTTGATCAGGCTGCTGCTATTGCGTACGAATTTACCTGGAACCAGTTTTGTGACTGGTATCTGGAGCTCACTAAACCGATACTCCAAAGTGGCACAGAAGTACAACAACGCGGCACTCGCCACACACTGGTGAATGTTTTAGAGCAGTTACTGCGTCTTCTGCACCCGGTCATGCCTTACATTACCGAAACTATCTGGCAACGCGTTAAGCCGCTGGTTGGTAATACGGGTGATACTATTATGCTGCAGCCGTTCCCTCAGGTTGAGGACAACGTCAGCCATCAGGCAATGCAGGACATGGAGTGGCTTAAGCGTGTTATTTTGGCCATTCGTAATATTCGTGGCGAAATGGATTTATCACCGAATAAGCCTTTGCCTCTGCTGCTCTCAAATGCTGATGCAATGGCCAGGGGTCGTATTGAAAATAACCAAAGCTTCCTCAGTAGCCTGGCCAAACTGGAATCTATTGAGTTTATTGAAAGCGATGACGATGCACCGGCCAGTATGACCGCGCTGGTTGATACGTTGAAGCTGCATATTCCAATGGCCGGTTTAATTGATAAAGAAGCTGAGCTGCAGCGTCTGCAAAAGTCTATTGAGAAAGCAAATAAAGAGTGGCAGCGCCTGAATGGCAAGTTAAGCAATGACAACTTTGTCAGTAAAGCACCTGAAGCGGTCATTGCCAAAGAACGTGAAAAGCTTTCAGAGGCCGAAACAACCCTGAAGCAGCTGCAGGAGCAACAGGACAAAATTAAAGCTCTCTAATTTTGTACTACGCCATTGCTGAACAAAAAAAGCCCGGATCATTAGATTCGGGCTTTTTTTAACGTCATCTATTCTAAAACAAACCTATTGCTTTAATTACCAATAAAAGCTGAGAGAGGCTCATTCCTCTCCATCATCTAAGTCTTCATCGTCAAGTTCGTCGTCTTCAATCAGCGTACCCCAGCCGTCATACTCCACCTCGCACTCATCAGCTATAGCGGCTATTTCACGCACCTGACGGTTTAAAATATCGTTATCAAGCTCAGCGTCTGTTACCGCCATAAACGCAAACCAACGCTTGCCTCGTTCGTCTTCAAACTCGTCGGCATCGTCCACATGATATCCCTGCTTGACCAGTTCAACAGCGGCTTTTTCCAGTTTGGTAAAGTCCTGGCTGGCTAAGTGATGCTCAATTTCATACAAGAGTTCTGTTTCTGCACCATCAGCAATCAAAGCCTGTACAGTTTCTTCACTTTGGGTAAGTAGATCATTAAGATCTCGACTCATGTTTTTTCCTTTTTAGCCTGTTCTTGCTCAATGCTCGCGTTTAACTGCTTAATTTTATCATCCATTTTTTGATGACAGTGAGCACTCAGTTCACGTAGATTCTCTCGCTGATAATTGGCAATTCTCACCGGTTCAAGAAACGCCACTTTTAACACTCCGTTATTCCAGCGGTTCATTTTTATCTTACCGTGCAATTCAGATACACAAACCGGCACTACGTCCACTTGCGCCCGGTACGCAGTATGAAAAGCACCGTTTTTAAATGGCAACAAACCACGTCCATAACTGCGGGTGCCTTCAGGAAACATCCACACCGAAATATCGCGCTGCTTTATCGCATCCGCAGTCTGCCCGATTGTGCCATGGGCTTTACCGGCATTTTTTCTGTCTATAAGGATATTGCCTGCCAACCAGTAGAGCCAACCGAAAAAAGGTATCCATCTAAGGCTCTTCTTGCCAACAGTCACCGTATTTTTTGGCAGCATTGCTGCTATGGTGAAAATTTCCCAGCTATTTTGATGATTGCAAATAAAGACATAAGGCCCGCCCTTTTCAATATCCGGGTGCCGGCTGACCTCAATTCGCATCCCCAAAACCCGTATTGCCCAACCAAAAATATGGGCAAAACGATAGGTATTGTTGCGGTGGAACGGCCGGACAATACAAAACAAGCAGCCTACGACACCAAACACCACAACAAAACCACCAAGAAACAACCATCGCAACAAGGCTAACATCCAAACTCCCCAATTAATCCTTGTTTTCCTCAACCACTATTTCGTCGACACGTTGTAACCCGCGCGGCAGTTTATTGCCCCGGCGACCACGTTCTCCGTAATAATGTTCTAAATCAGCCGGCTTCAGAGTCAGTTTGCGTTTACCTGCAATGAGAGTAATGGCAGTATCCGGCGCGGCGGTAGCTAAAGCAACCACATACTCCTCGCGGGACTGCGCTCTTAAGGCCGGAATACTAATTAATTTATTCCCTTTTCCTTTGCTCAACTGCGGTAAGTCTGCAACCGGGAAGACCAACATCCGGCCCTCGTTAGAAATAACAATGACTTTGTCGTGTTGCAGGTCATTCACGTTATTCGGCGGCAGGATCTTAGCCCCGGTAGGTAATGTAATAATGGCTTTACCATTTTTATTACGGCTGACTAAATCACTAAACTGGCAAACAAACCCGTAGCCTGCGTCAGAGGCCAGCAGCAAATGACTTTCATCTTTTGCCATTAAAACATGCTCGACATTCTCGCCAGCAACCAGGCTGAAACGTCCGGTCAGAGGTTCCCCCTGACTTCTCGCTGATGGCAACAAATGAGCCTCACAAGAAAAGCTTTTCCCCGAAGTATCGAGGAACACCACCGGCTGATTACTCTTCCCCTCAGCCGAAGAAAGATAGCTGTCTCCGGATTTATAACTGAGCTTATCACCTTCTATATCGTGACCTTTGGCTGTACGTACCCAGCCTTTTTTAGAGAGCACAACAGTGACCGCTTCAGCAGGGGTTAAGTCTCGTTCGCTTAGCGCTTTTGCTTCAGAGCGTTCAACAATAGGTGAACGACGTTCATCGCCATAATTCTCAGCATCCGCCAGCAACTCTTTCTTAATTAAAGTTTTCAACCGACGATCAGACCCCAGCAAGGTCTCAAGTTTTTCTCGTTCTTTATTCAATTCATCCTGCTCGCCAGTCAGCTTCATTTCTTCCAATTTAGCTAAGTGACGTAACTTCAATTCAAGAATCGCTTCGGCTTGCTTATCGGTGAGCGCAAAACGGCTCATCAGCTCTTCTTTCGGCTTGTCTTCTGTACGAATAATCTCAATGACTTCATCAATATTCAGATAAGCAATGAGTAAGCCTTCCAGAATATGCAAACGGGCCAGCACTTTATCTAAACGATGCTGCAAACGTCGGGTAACAGTGGTCTGACGGAATTCCAGCCACTCTTTCAAAATGCCCACCAAAGGCTTCACTTT
The DNA here is from genome assembly GCF_004364275.1 of Idiomarina sp. H2. Classification (NCBI taxonomy): domain Bacteria; kingdom Pseudomonadati; phylum Pseudomonadota; class Gammaproteobacteria; order Alteromonadales; family Idiomarinaceae; genus Idiomarina; species Idiomarina sp. H2. Next base: position 126,406 of record NZ_SNZY01000008.1, on the reverse strand, counting down.
TGGCCGACCGTCTAAGCCGAGAATATTCAGATTAACCCGATACTGCTTTTCTAAGTCAGTGGTAGCAAACAGGTGGTTCATTAACTGTTCGGTATCGACACGGTTTGAACGCGGAACCACTACCAATCGAGTCGGGTTCTCATGGTCAGACTCATCACGTAAGTCTGCAACCAGAGGTAACTTTTTCGCCTGCATTTGATGCGCTATTTGCTCTAAAACCCTTGCGCCAGATGCCTGGTGCGGTAGCGCAGTAATAACAATTTCGCCATCTTCAATACTGTAACAGGCTCGCATTTTAATGCTGCCTCGTCCGGTTTCGTAGAGTTTGACGATGTCTTCTGACGGAGTGATTATCTCCGCATCAGTCGGATAGTCAGGACCTTTCAAGACTTCCATAATATCTTCAAGCTGGCTACCGGGCTTTTCCAGTAACATCGCGCAGGCATTTGCTACTTCACGGGCATTGTGCGGCGGGATGTCCGTCGCCATGCCAACCGCAATGCCAGTTACGCCATTCAGCAAAATATGTGGTAACCGTGCCGGCAGTACCTGAGGTTCTTTCATGGTGCCGTCGAAATTCGGTATCCAGTCAACCGTGCCCTGACCCAGCTCACTCAGCAGTACCTCGCTGAACTTAGACAACCGGGCTTCGGTATAACGCATGGCCGCGAAAGACTTAGGGTCATCCGGCGAACCCCAGTTACCCTGACCATCGACCAGAGGGTGACGATAGGTAAAGGGCTGCGCCATTAATACCATTGCTTCATAACAGGCGCTGTCACCATGAGGGTGGAACTTACCCAGCACATCACCCACGGTACGAGCCGATTTTTTATATTTTGCTAATGCAGATAAACCCAGCTCTGACATTGCGTAAACAATGCGTCGCTGTACCGGCTTCAGGCCATCGCCAATATTTGGCAATGCCCTGTCCATAATTACGTACATGGAGTAATTAAGGTAGGCCTCTTCGGTAAAGCGACTCAGTGGGCGGGTTTCTGTAACTTCCGTCGACATTCTGACTTCTCCTTGCTCACAAGTGCTTACAGTTCAGCCAAATCGGCCATGTTACCTTTGCTTTCCAGCCAGGTACGGCGATCACCAGCGCGTTTTTTCGCTAACAGCATATCCATTAATTCTTCCATTACTTCGCCGTCATCAATGGTCAACTGGACTAACCGGCGGGTATTAGGATCCATGGTTGTTTCTCGCAGTGTCAGCGGATTCATCTCACCCAGACCTTTGAAACGCTGCACATTCACTTTGCCTTTACGTTTCTCTGCTTCAATCCGGTCCAGGATACCCTGCTTTTCTGCTTCATCTAGTGCGTAAAACACTTCTTTCCCCAAATCGACACGGTACAGCGGAGGCATCGCTACAAAAATATGACCATGTTCAACCAAAGGTCTGAAATGTTTTACAAACAATGCGCACAACAACGTGGCAATGTGCAGACCGTCGGAATCGGCGTCAGCAAGAATACAAATTTTTCCATACCGCAGTTTATCTAAATCAACACTGTTTGGGTCGACTCCGACAGCTACCGAAATGTCATGAATTTCCTGCGAAGCCAGAATTTGTTCGGGATCAACTTCCCAGGTATTAAGAATTTTTCCTCGCAGAGGCATAACTGCCTGAAACTCACGATCGCGGGCTTGCTTAGCAGAGCCTCCGGCGGAGTCCCCTTCCACTAAAAACAATTCACTGCGACCAGGTTCCTGACTTGAGCAATCGGTAAGCTTGCCTGGCAATGCCGGACCCTGAGTCACTTTTTTACGAACAACCTTTTTACTAGCCTTTAAGCGTCGTTGCGCGTTACTAATACACACATCGGCTAAAAGCTCAGCTTGATCGGTATGCTCGTTCAGCCACAGGCTAAAAGCGTCTTTTACCACGCCGGAAACAAAACTGGCCGACTGACGGGATGACAAGCGCTCTTTGGTCTGTCCGGCAAATTGCGGGTCCTGCATTTTTGTCGACAAGATATAACTGCAACGTTCCCACACATCTTCCGGTGTTAATTTGACACCTCTGGGTAACAAGTTACGAAACTCACAAAACTCGCGCATCGCTTCCAGCAAGCCCTGGCGCAGTCCATTAACGTGTGTACCGCCGAGCGTAGTAGGAATCAGGTTAACGTAACTTTCTGAGACCCCTTCTCCGCCTTCCGGGAGCCAGGTAACAGCCCAGTCAACGCCTTCAGTCTGAGAGCTAAAACTTCCGTCAAACGGCATTTCCGGCAACGTCGGTACATCTTTTACCGCTTCCACCAGGTAGTCGGTCAGACCGTCCTGATAGAACCAGGTATCTTCTGTGTCATCTATTTTATTGCGGAAGGTTATTTTAAGCCCGGGGCAGAGTACCGCCTTAGCTCGCAAAATATGTTTTAGTTTGGTAACCGAGAATTTTGCCGAATCGAAATATTGAGGGTCTGGCCAAAAGTGAACCCGGGTGCCGGTATTTCTCTTGCCTACGGTACCGGTAACCTCCAGCTCGCTGACTTTATCACCATTTTCATAGGCCATTTCATAAACCTGGCCGTCACGCTTAATAGTCAGCTCAACGCGCTTAGAAAGCGCATTAACGACCGAAATACCGACACCATGCAAGCCACCGGAGAATTGGTAGTTTTTATTTGAAAATTTACCGCCGGCGTGCAGTTTGCTCATAATCAGTTCAACGCCCGGAACGCCCTCTTCCGGGTGGATATCTACTGGCATCCCCCGTCCATCATCTGTCGTCTCAAGCGACTGATCGGGATGCAGAACAACGAGTAATGACTTAGCGTGCCCCGCCAGAGCTTCATCGACACTGTTATCTATAACTTCCTGACCCAAGTGATTAGGTCGAGAGGTGTCAGTGTACATACCGGGGCGGCGCTGAACCGGTTCCAGTCCGTTCAGCACCTCAATGGAGTCGGATTTATAGTCTGTCATGAGTCCCTGTTTTTATTATTGGCTCGATCCGCGAAAAGTGTGCCTCAATTTACCGCTAACTGACGTCTATTTGAAGTAGTAAGGCATAAATTTCTGAACGGCTTCACTGAGTTTTGGTTGAATATGACCTTGCTTTCGACACAAGGTTAACCAGTCAGCCAAAAACTGATTAACCTGATGCTTTTCGTCCCGGTGCCGCATTTCGCGGTTAGGTTGTTGATAACGTGCCGCTAATCGGGTAACACCCTGACTGGATATGATCTCAGCCATACGCACATCATGGTATAATCTTACCGTCATTTTCGCCTGCAAGTAATCCGCCCAGTTTGGCTTTAATTGCTCAATTTCAATATCTGAGGTGTATCGCGATTCACTGACGTTACGTAAATTGAAAGCCAAATTTTCGCCCGCGTAGAGCGTTACCTCAGCTTCAGATTCAAGCTGAGACAGCAGCGGTAAAAGGCCTGCGTAATTTAGTTCGGTTAGTCGGTGCAGTTCCGCAACGTCGACAACATAGCGCTGTTGCATAATAAAACCTCAGTTTTGCTCCTGGTCAGAGAACACCTTATCACGATGTAATAGCAACCATTGTAACCCAATAACACTTGCCGCGTTGTTGATTTCTTCACGTTCGAGCATGCCAATAACTTCTGTTCTGGGTAAAACGTGGACTCGAATATCTTCGTCTTCTTCAGCTAACCCGCCAAAACTGGCAGCCGATTGACTGTCGACTTCGGCAATATAAATAGTCAGTTTCTCGTCGGTACCACCCGGGCTTGAATAATAGCTGGTAGCGTAAATTAGCCGCTTAGCTTTTAATCCAGCTTCTTCCTCTAATTCACGCGTGGCCACTTCCTCTGAGCTCTCGTCCGCGTCAAACATACCGGCAACGAACTCAAACAACCATGGCCCATTTCTGTCGTCGAGTGCACCAACCCTGAACTGCTCCAAAACAACCAGTTCATCCCTGATTGGATCATAAGGTATAACCACAACAGCGTGTCCACGTTCCATTAATTCCCGATTTATTTCTGGACTCCAGTCACCAGAAAACAGGCGATGTTGTAAAGAATACCGATAAACCGATAAAAAACCTTGATAAAGAGGTGCCTTTTCCTTTACTTTCACATCATTCCGGTGAAAACGAATTGTCATACTTAGTGTCCTTTTTTACATAGGCGGATAAGACAAACATTCTGTTACACTTGAGCGAATTCTGAAACCATGTTTTTCTTAAACTATCTGCGCAAATCATTTACACTGGTAATCATTCAACACTGTATGTAAACTATGCGCAATCATTGAACAATTGCACGTTAAGTAACAGGAAACTGACTACCATGAAAAAGCATATTTTGTCGGCAGCCGTCGGTCTGGCACTGACCACAGTATCTTTTACGTCAAACGCTGAAGATTTGGCTCAAATTTATCGTTTAGCCGTTGATAACGACCCGACCCTATTAAGTGCCGCAGCGGAGCGAAACGCCGCACAAAAAGGCATTGATATTGCCAAGTCAGGATTCCTGCCACAAATTACAGGTGACGCAGGTTACACTGACTCGACCAGCGAATCACCTCAGGTTTTTGAATCCGGCATTCAGGTTTTTGATACTGACAGCAATGGCTGGAGTGCAGGTGTAAGTCTTAATCAAAGCCTTTTTGACTGGAGTGTCTGGAAAAATGCAGATATTGCAGAAAAACAAGCATACCAGGCAGAAGTTGCCTACAGTAACGCTCAGCAAGATTTAATGATCCGTGTTGTTAATGCTTATTTTCAGGCTTTGCAGGCGCGCGACGATTTATCTTTCGCTGAAGCTGAGAAAAAAGCCATTGAACGCCAACTTGAACAAACGAAACAGCGTTTTTCGGTAGGTTTAACAGCTATTACTGATGTCCACGAAGCACAAGCTCAGTATGATAGCGCTGTCGCTAGTGAAATTCAGGCCAAGAATGCAGTCAAAATTGCTTTGGAAGACATTCGTGAAATTACTGGTCGCTACCCACAAGATCTCGCGGCCCTAAACACTGAAACATTTTCTCCGAGCGATCCATCTCCTGACAACATCGAAACATGGGTTAAAAAAGCTGAAAATGCTAACTTGAGTTTACTGGAGAGTCAGGTACAGGTAGAAATTGCAGAGCAACAAATAAAACTGCAGCAAAGTGGACACTACCCTACAGTATCTTTAGAGGCACGCTATTCCACAAGTGATAACGAGCGCACAATTACCGGCGATAATGGACAAGAGCAGACAACGAATTTGCCCCGACTCGACAGCCGTTCGATTGGCCTGAATGTCAGTGTTCCTATTTTCTCCGGGTTCCGCACGTCATCTGAAATTGCGCAAGCGCGGGATAACTACGTTGTTAGCAGTCAACAAATGGTGCAGACCCGCCGTAATGTGGAGCGTCAAGTTCGTAACTCTTTTTATGAAGTCTCTGCGTCGATTCCCAGTATTAAAGCATTTCAACAGTCAGTTGTTTCTGCCGAAAGTGCTTTAAAAGCCACAGAAGCAGGGTTTGAAGTAGGTACTCGTACTATTGTTGATGTGCTGGACAGTACTCGTAACCTTTACAATGCAAAACGTAACTTGTCAGAAGCGCGCTATGGCTACATCCGTCAAGTGCTGACTCTGGAAAAAGCCGCTGGACAACTGCAGGAACAAGACCTGATGGCGATTAACAGCAGTCTTTCTGAAAACGTACAAGGCACTGCCGCAGACTAGTTGCGCAGACCGTGGCACCGCCTGACTATTGGCGGTGCCTCATTTTAGAATTTTTATGTTACTATCCGCGGCAAATAGCGAATAATAAGCGACATCAGCTGTGATCGAACCTCCCAAATTTAAATTCTACTTTTTACATCCTAAGTTTTGGCTTACCTGGCTCGGTGTTTTCATCCTGTATAGCGTGTCATGGCTGCCTTATCGGCTACAGCTTGCCATGGGCCGCGGGTTGGGCTTGTTGTTTAAAAAACTCATGCCGCGCAGGGTGAATATAGCCCGTACCAACTTAAAGCTTTGCTTCCCGGAATACAGCAATGAGAAGATCGAGGCATTGCTAACCGAAAATATGAAAAATACCGGAATCGCATACTTCGAAGTTGGCATGGCCTGGTGGTGGCCGAACTGGCGAATTAAACGTAAGCTACACGTCCATGGTGAAGAGCACTTACGTAAGGCACAGGAGGATGGCAGCGGCGTACTGTTATTGCTCTTTCACTTCCTGAGCTTAGAAGTTCATGCCCGCTTACATGGCTTTGTCGAGCCAGCTGTAGGTCTTTACCGCCCACATAATAATGCGGTCATGGAGTTCTTACAAACCCGCGGCAGAGGGCGTTCAAACAAATATATGATCCAGCGTCGCGATGTTAAAGCGATGATGAGATCACTGACCGAAGGTGATATCGCCGGCTATCTTCCGGATCAGGATTATGGCCGTCGTCGCGTCGAGTTTGTTAAGTTCTTTGAAGTACCAGATGCTTCAACAACCTTGGGTACTATGCTTTTTGCCCGCAACCCGAACTGCAAAGTCATGGTAAGCCGTTGCGTCAGACGTGACGACGGAAGCGGTTACGATCTCTTTTACGAACCGCCGCTTGAAAATTTCCCCACGGGAGACAAGAAAGCGGATGCCGAACGCGTTAATGGTTTGGTGGAAGACGCCATTCTAAAAGCTCCGGCCCAGTACCTCTGGGTTCACCGCAGGTTTAAAACCCGCCCCGACCCTGACATGCCAAGCTACTACAAGTCATCTTCCAATAAGTGATTCCAGCAATTGAGCACAGCCTGACGTTCATTGTCCAGGTTGTGTTCCTCCAATAACTGCTCCCCCTGTAACGCCAGCGAATGACTCTCACAGCGAAAAATTTGAAAGGCGTTAATTAAGTTCTGAGCATCCACTTCTGTTAGTAAATGTAACTGTTGCGCTTCAGTCAGAAGCCTGACGTTATCACTGTACTTGCATAGATCCGGATATTTATGCGCATAACGCAAAACCAGATACTGAGTGATAAACTCAATATCAGCAATACCGCCCGGGTCTTGTTTTAAATCGAACTTCCGGCTGTTTCTTTGGGTCAGATGCTCACGCATTTTTTCTCGCATACTAACGATATTCTGACGCAGTTCGTGTTCATCTCGTTGTTGAGAAAGAACACTCCGGCGTATATCCATAACCGTATCCCTTAAAGCCGGAACGCCGAATACAGGCCGCGCACGCACCAGTGCCTGCAACTCCCAGGTCCAGGCGTCGTCGCGCAAATAACGGGCAAAAGAGCCCACCTGCGTCACCAGTAAACCAGCCTGCCCTGACGGGCGCAAGCGTAAATCCACGTCATACAAAATGCCTGCAACGGTACGGGTAGTAAATAAATGCAGAATTCGTTGCGCCAGTCTTAAGTAAAACTGCTGAACTTCAATCGGTCGTTGACCGTCTGTCTGCCCCTGATAATTAGCATCCGTTACAAAAACGAGATCAAGATCGGAACCATAACCCAGCTCCTGCCCGCCTAGTTTCCCATATCCCAATACTGCGAATCCGGTATTATCGATACTGGTTCCCGCGGGCTTCCCATGTTTTTGAGTCAAATGTTGCCAGGCCAGACCGACCACTTGAGAAATAGTGGCTTCTGCCAGCGCACTCAAATGATCACTAACGTTCATCAGTTCCAAAACGCCACTGATATCCGCTGCAGCAATTTTCAGTTGCAGCGCCTGCTTAGCCTGACGCAACGCATCCATTTGAGTTTCCAGATCTTGTTCAGGAATACGTACAAGATATTCTCGTAGCACTGCCGCGTAGTCCTTTGACTCAGGTAGGCTGTATAGCTGCTGCGGGTCAATCAGTTCATCCAGAAGTATGGGGTGCAAAGCCAACTGTTCAGAGATCCATGGGCTCGCCATACACAATTTGCAAAGCTGCTCGCGGGCGCCGGGGTTTTCCGCCAGCAGTTCAATGTACGCCGTTCGGCTCATAACCGCTTTAATAATAGAAAGCAGCCTTTCCAGCAACCGCTCTGGATGCTGATGCTGAATAGCATGCCGGAGCATTATCGGCATTAACCTAGCTAATGCAGAACGCCCTCTTGGGCCCGAACTACGACGGCGGCTCTCCTGGCGAAAATTTTTAATTAGAGTCCATAATGCCTGAGGTTCGTCAACGCCCTCGCTCTCTATGATTTCTATCGCAGCATCATCATCCAGCATGTCCTGCCACAAAACCTGCAAGCCTTGTTCATCCTCGTCATCTTCAGACTCCGCGCCAACCACTTGCTGGAACTCAGCATGAATGCGCTCCATGCACTTGTCTATTTTTCTCTGCAAGGTTTCCCACTCAGGTTCATTCAGCATTGTGCACAACCGTGCGCGGCCAGTTTCATCGCTGGGTAATTGCTGAGTTTGCTGGTCATCAATTTGTTGCAGGCGGTGCTCAATAACCCGCAAATACTCGTAATCTTTTAATAGCTGACTAGCATGCTCCGAGCTTATCAAATCCAGTTCCACCAGGCCGTTCATGGCGATATAAACTGAACGTGTCTGCAGTGATTTTTCCTGCCCCCCGCGGATAAGCTGATGCGCCTGAACAATAAACTCAACTTCGCGAATCCCACCGGCACCCAGCTTGATGTTATTTTTAACGCCCTGTCGGCGGGTTTCCTGGGTAATCAAAAGCTTCATTTTACGCAGCGCTTCAATGGCGCCAAAATCAATATAGCGGCGGTAAACGAAAGGTCGTATCAACTGTTGAAATGCTTGCTCATACTGTTCATCAGCCCCTACCATGCGAGCTTTAACCATGGCGTAACGTTCCCAGTCCCGACCCTGCTCCTGATAGTAATGCTCCAGCGCATTCAAACTGGTTACCAGCGGACCCGACTGACCAAAAGGTCTTAACCGCATATCGACCCGGAACACTTGCCCGTCCGCAGTCGTCTCGTCAAGTAACCCAATCAGTGACTGCGCCAGCCGCTTATAGAAAACACCGTGCTCCAGATTACGTCCAGGCCCCTGAGTTTCGCCTTGTTCAGGAAAAGCAAAAATAAGGTCAATATCGGAAGAGAAATTCAGCTCCTTTCCACCCAGCTTCCCCATTCCAATGACCAGCATTGGCATTAGCTGATCATTAGCATCTAGCGGTTTACCGTGGCGTTGGACAAAACGTTCAAACAACCACTCCAGACTCTTATTGATTGCTGCATCAGCAAAGGTACTGTAATGGTGTAGAGATTCTTTTAGCGACACTTGCTGCAGAATGTCGGCTGCTGCCAGCTTCGCCATCCAACAGTGCCGTAGCCTGCGGAGGCATTTTTTTGCGTCATCGTCATGCGTTATTTGATTTAACGACTCTGCTATACGGTCACCGTAGCTGTCAGCATCAACCAAACAAATACTCGTTCCACCGTCGTCAAAAAAGTCGGTTAAAAGATGCTCTGGGTAACTTTCAGCAACCCTGCCAAGAAAAGGACTAACAGCAAATAATGCCCGTAATCTTTGCTCCTGTTCAGCTGTGAGCTTAATATTCTCTGCAACCTCTTTAAAACGTTCCCAGGCTGTTTCAGTCTCGCTCATCAATTTATTGTCGGGAGTCTGCATAACCACCTTAATTTAACCAGTATGGTTCACGTTTCAGCGCAGCTTTACGCGAATATTCAAGAGCTTTTAACAGGGACTCACGCTGTACTTTTTGCCAGTCCATTAATTTTTCATCCACTTCGTCGTCGCGGTCCCGAATACGCTCATGTAAAATATGCAATGCGGTAATTTCACGAATACCCCGGGCTAAATCCTGCCACGGCAGCCGGAAGCTTTCTCTCAAGTCAGCATCAAACAAATGTCCGAAGCAAGTTCCCATCAAAAGGCTGTTTTGCAAGGGTGTCAGCAACTTAAGATACCCTTCTTCACTGAGCTTTTCATGCTCAGAAAATGCCGTTTGCACCAGTTGCCAGTCGCTTTTCAAAAGTTGACTGCTCCAGGGTAAAACCGGCTGCTCCAGCTCCTCTGTCATTTCTTCTTTCAAGAGAAACTCTGACAATCCCAGTACGGTTTTTTGGTATGCCGCAGAATGCACCAGTTCAGCAACTTCATTCAGGCGAATAACATCCTCCTGACTGTTGACTAAAGATTCATACAATTTGCTGTAACGCTTAAGCGCGCGATGATAGGCCCCATCTTCAGCGGTTAACTCATCCAGCCCTTCAAATCGCTTCAACCATTGCAGTTTTGCGGTTATTTGCGAGATGCCGGTCAGCAACCGTCGTTCACCAACCCCGTTCTCAATAAGTTGTTCCAACACAACCCGCACCATTTGCATACCGTCCGCCATTCCCTGTACCGCCCGGACACTGGGTTGGAAGTCCAGGCACGCTTCGTTGTGCTGCCAATGGCGCAAGCCCGATTCCAGCGACCGATAAAGCGCCTGGCCAACATTTTGCTCAGAGTGTATTGGTACGTAGTGCATTTGTGTAAAAGGCTCCAGCAAGCTTTTTCCGGCCAGCAGATAGCCTCTTGCCGCTTTACTTAACGAGCCTACTCGCGCACCGGCTTTTTTCACTAACTCCTGTGCCAGTCGATAGGCCTCGGCCAAAGAACCGCCCTGTAACTCCAGTTCAATCTCCGCTATTGGCTCTCGCTGCTCGCCCGACTCTATATATCCCTCATCAAGAACCATTTCGATAACACCTTCGCCGCTGGGAAGCCGCCAACGGGTTCGGGTGAAATCGGTAACGAACAAGGTGTCCAAATCACGCTGAATATCATAAACCGGAAAGTCCTCCGGCCATATTTCGTTATCAAACAAGGTTAAGTCGGGTTTGTCGCTATCAATGTCAATATTATACTCTGGCCTTTGGTGCATGCCGCCCATAACTCGACCAGCCAATTTCACTGTCTGCTCTTTATGAGCTTTATCGCTACGTATCCGTAATCCAATATCGAACTGACGTAAACGTAAATCGGACGTGTCAAAATAAGCATTTTTGAGTTCAAACTGCTCTTTGCGGGGTTTTGCCTGATGAGAATCCGCCAACGACTGGCAGACTTCGAGCGCTTTTTCTCGCTGTTCTGGAGCAATCAGTAACTTGAGCTCAACTTCTTGTGACATAAATCGATTCCGATGCGTTTAATAAGTTAGATTAAAGGTACTGGCTTGGCGGCTAACGGTCAACAAACACGGGCATTTAGTTCACTTGACACCAAGGGTGAAAAGTTGCAACGTGAGATCCGACCATGAAGGGTCTTTACCCGCGCAAAAATAAGCTTATACTTGCGCCGATTCCCAACTTTGGGGAAGCACGCCGAGCTTCGGCCTGGCTACACAGGAGATGCTATGTTCAAAGCGAGTGAGGTGCTATCCAAACAGCATCAGGCTGAGGACTTAAAGTCCTTACAGCAGGCAATTACTGACAATTATATTGTTGATGAAGACGAATATATGCGTGAGCTGTTGCCGCTGGTTCCGGCCGATGATGATACGGTTAGCGCAGTAACCGAGCGCGCAGCTAAGTTAGTTGAGCAAGTGAGGGAACAGGCAGATAACGGCGTCGTCGACGCATTTCTGCAAGAGTACAGCCTAGATACCAAAGAAGGTATTATTTTAATGTGCCTTGCCGAGGCACTATTGCGAATTCCTGATGCTTATACAGCCGACGCGTTAATTCAAGACAAACTCTCCGGCGGAGACTGGCAGAAACATATGGGCCAGAGCGCGTCCTGGTTAGTTAACTCAGGTACCTGGGGGCTGGCACTGACAAACAGTGTGACAAACCCTACAGGCAAAGCCATGGAAACACCTCGTGGTGCTTTCCGTCGTCTTGTTCGCAAACTCGGTAAACCCATTATTCGCAAGGCAACCTATACCGCCATGCAAATTATGGGTAAGCAGTTCGTATTGGGACGTACCATTGAGGAAGCCTTGAAAGAAAGCCGTGATAACCGTGACAAGGGTTACACTCACGCTTACGATATGCTTGGCGAAGCCGCATTAACTATGAAGGATGCGGATTACTACAAGCAGCAGTACGTCAACTCAATCAAGACGATAACCAAAGAAGAGTTCAATAACCCGGATGCACCACGCCCGACAATTTCAATTAAATTGTCAGCCTTGCACCCTCGTTATGAAGCATCAAATCACGAACGTGTACTGACTGAGCTGGCCACCACGTTGACCGAACTGGTCAAGCTGGCCAAAGAAGCCGATGTTGGTGTGACCATTGATGCCGAAGAAGCCGATCGCCACGAGCTTTCAATGGAGCTGTTTGAGAAAGTCTACCGCAGCGGTGTCTGTAAAGGCTGGCCTCGTTTTGGTTTGGTTGTACAGGCCTACTCGAAGCGTGCACTACCAACCTTGTGCTGGATAACGGCACTGGCAAAAGAGTGTGGCGATGAAATTCCTGTACGCTTGGTAAAAGGGGCTTATTGGGATAACGAGATTAAGTGGACTCAGGAAAACGGTCTGCTTGGTTACCCGGTATTTACTCGTAAGTCACACAGCGACATTTCATACCTGGCCTGTGCACGTTACTTATTAAGTGACGACACTGACGGTGCCATTTATCCGCAATTCGCGACTCACAACGCGCAAACCTTTATGGCCATTCAACAAATGAATGAGACCCATCAGCGTCGAATTGAGTATCAGCGTTTGCACGGCATGGGTGATAGCTTGTACGACACCATAATGGAGCAAAATCCAGGTATGGTGGTACGTATCTACGCACCAGTAGGCCCTCACAAAGATTTGTTGCCGTATTTAGTCCGCCGGCTTTTAGAGAACGGTGCTAACTCGTCGTTTGTCCACAAGCTGCTAGATGCAGACACACCGGTCAATGACTTAGTCGAGCACCCGATGAAAACCGCGTCCGGCTACGAGAAGTACGCTAACAGCAAAATTCCACTTCCCTCAGAAATGTATGGGGATCGCACAAATTCATTAGGATTGAATATGAATATTCACTCACAAGCAGATGATTTTATTGCAGCGGTTCAACAGTACCGTGACAAACAATGGCAAGGCGGCCCCATCGTCGATGGGAAAACCATAGAAACCGATCACCACGTCAGTATTACCAGCCCTCAGGAAACCTCGAAGCAGGTTGGCAGTATCTACTGGGGTGATAAAAAGCTCTCTGAGCAAGCACTGAAAAGTGCGAACGCTGCCTACAAATCCTGGCGTAACGTTCCGACCGAAGAGCGGGCGGAATGCTTAGAGAAATTTGCCGACTTAATGGAAGCTAACCGTAACGAGCTTATCGCTCTGTGTTCTGTAGAAGCTGGCAAAGGCTTACAGGACGGTATCGACGAAGTTCGCGAGGCCGTTGATTTCTGTCGTTATTACGCCAACCAGGCGCGTGAACTCATGGGTGGCCCTATTCAGTTACCGGGTCCGACAGGCGAAGACAATGAGCTGTTTGTTGAAGGTCGTGGAACTTTCATTTGTATTAGCCCATGGAACTTCCCTCTTGCCATTTTCGTTGGCCAGGTTGCAGCCGCTTTGGTTACCGGTAACTCAGTTATTGCTAAACCAGCAGAACAAACCGGGCTTATCGCATACCGCGCAGTGCAGCTGGCTTTAGAAGCAGGCATTCCGGGTAACGTATTGCACTTTATGCCAGGCAGTGGTGCCGAGGTCGGTAGCTATTTAACCAGCCAGGAAGACATTGGTGGCGTTTGCTTTACCGGTTCGACTTATACTGCTCAGGCCATTAACCGCGCACTAGCGGCACGTACTGGTCCAATTGTGCCATTGGTTGCTGAAACCGGCGGACAGAACGCCATGATGGTTGACTCTACCGCTCTGCCGGAACAGGTTGTCACCGATATCGTTGCCAGTGCCTTCCAGAGTGCGGGACAGCGTTGTTCAGCCCTGCGAGTTCTATTCGTACAGGATGATGTTGCTGATCGTGTTCTCGACTTACTACGTGGCGCTATGGAAGAGCTGCAAGTTGGTGACCCACTGCTGCATGAAACTGACGTTGGTCCGGTTATCGACGGTATTGCAAAAACTAACCTGGAACAGCACATATCAGATATCCAGCAGGCCGGTCGCCTAATTGCTCGTGCACCACTGCCTGATTACGCTATGGGCGGTACTTTTGTTGCACCTACAGCAATCGAAATTGATAGTATCAGCCAGTTGGTAAAAGAAAACTTCGGGCCAATTCTTCACGTTATTCGCTTTAAAACGAGTGAAATTGACGAGGTTATAGAGAGCATCAATAACACAGGCTTTGGTTTAACTTTCGGTATTCACAGCCGTAACGAGACCTTTGCTCACGACGTAGCTAGCCGTATTGATGTTGGTAACGTTTACATTAACCGTAACCAGATAGGTGCGATTGTCGGCGTACAACCATTTGGTGGTCGCGGCATGTCAGGTACCGGACCGAAAGCCGGCGGACCACACTACCTAACCCGCTTTGTTACCGAAAAAACGCGTAGTGATAATATTACTGCCGTTGGCGGTAACGCTACCTTGTTGTCTTTGGACGATTAAAGGCCAGCAATAGACAGAAAAGCCAGCGAGAAATCGCTGGCTTTTTACTTTATTCTTCGTTTATTTCTTCGTAACTTTTTAGCTCTATCTGGTAATTTTCCAGTTGCCGTTTGAGGCTGTCATTTAAAATGACAATAATTTCCTGCCTGCGCCCTTTTTCATCAACAAAACTCAAACCGGCTAAATCCTTTTCATACTGTTGCAGTACCGGCGGGTTTTCCAACTGGTAAGTTCTGGGAGGTAAAATGAGGCGTTTTTCCTTTAACTCAAGGTCCTGATAAAAAGCAGCCGGCTGTAATGGTCTGAACTTCACCACAATTGCCATAACAATAGCCATGGTCAGCAGCGCGCCTGTAACGATAATCCACAAGGGAACCGCGTCACCAATATAAATTGCCATCCATATCGCTAAAAAGAAGCCGCCCCAGGCCTGAGGGCGGCGACTATCACGATAAAACGTCAGTGCATTGCTTTCTTTTTTTTCGTTTTTAGAATTCATCGTCACTATGTAAGTAAAGGCTTTCACTACCATCTTTTATCGCAGCTGCCAGGCTATGAATGCGAGGCAAAATGCGGGCAAAATAGAAACGTGCCGTTTTTGCTTTAGTTGCAAGGTATGGTTTGTCGATTAATAGTGGCTCGGCGGCTATTGCCATTTTCAACCACAGGTAAGCGTAAGAAACATAGCCTACCAGATGCAGATACTCAACCGCTACACTGTTCACTAAGTTCTCATCACCAGCTGCTTTTTGCAGTACTTCCTCACTGACACCATTGAGGATATTTAGCGCCTGCTGCAATTGCTCACGCTGCTTTATCCATTCGCTGCCAGTAACCGTTTCATCCAGAAAGCTTTGAATCTCTTCATTAAATGGCTGCAGTAGCTGACCTTGTGAACCAAAAACTTTACGACCCAGCAAGTCCAGCGCCTGAATACCATTAGTGCCTTCGTATATTTGAGCGATACGAGTATCGCGAACCAATTGTTCCTGGCCCCATTCTCTGACATAACCGTGCCCGCCAAAAACCTGTTGGCCATGAATGGTGGATTCCAGTCCAGTGTCGGTTAAAAACGCTTTTGCAACAGGCGTCAATAACGCCACCATGGCGTCGGCTTTTTGTCGAACCTGATCATCTGCGGCGTATTTTGAACGATCGAGCTGCTGCCCAACCCAGGTAGAAAACGCACGACCACCTTCAGTCAGAGACTTCATGGTCAGCAACATACGGCGCACATCACCATGCACTAAAATTGAGTCGGCTTCGGCCTGGTCGTTACGGGTTGCTTTTGCACCGCGTCCCTGAATACGATCTTTAGCGTATTCCAGAGCATTTTGATACGAACGTTCTGCTGCGCCCAGCCCCTGAATACCAACGCCTAAACGCTCATAGTTCATCATAGTGAACATAGCAGGCAAACCTCGGTGTGGCTCACCGACCAACCACGCCTTCGCACCATCGAAGTTCATCACACAGGTTGCTGACGCGTGAATCCCCATTTTGTGTTCGATAGAACCGCAGCTAACATTGTTGCGTTCGGTCAGGTTACCTTGCTCGTCGGATAAAAACTTAGGCACCACAAACAACGAAATACCTTTTGTACCCGCCGGTGCGTCAGGCAATTTAGCCAGCACCAGGTGGACAATATTGTCGGTTAAGTCATGCTCACCGCCGGTAATAAATATTTTGGTGCCGCTAAGCGAAAAACTGCCGTCTTGGGCAGGAATCGCCTTACTGCGAATAATGCCTAAATCCGTTCCGGCGTGAGGCTCAGTCAGACACATAGTGCCTGTCCATTCCCCCGAAACCATACGCGGTAAATAATGGTTCTTCAGCTCATCACTGCCATGCGAGTTAATTGCCATGATAGCGCCCGAGGTTAAGCCCGGGTAAAGAGAAAAGGCGATGTCCGCGCTGCAAAGCATTTCTTCGTACTGAGCAGATAAAGATTTCGGCAAACCCATGCCGCCAAAATCGGGATTTGCCGTTACACCAACCCAGCCACCTTCAGCCAGCTGGCGAAAGTTCTCTTTATAGCCTTTAGGTGTTGTCACCTCGCCGTCTTTAAACTTAACACCTTCTTCATCTGCTTCACGGGCTATGGGCGCAACCAAGTTTTCCGCAACTTTTGCACCTTCATCAAGAATAGCGCCAGCGGTTTCAACGTCCATCATGTCGGCAAGTTCCGGAGTCTGCTGCCAGTCATCAGCAACGCGGAATACATCATGCAAAACAAAATCCATGTCGTCGCGGGGAGCTCTGTAGTCAGCCATATCATTACCTCTTGTAGAAATTACAAAGCGTTCAAACTAATAATTTAAACGCCTGTTTAAACTGTATCGCACAAGAGTATGAATCCCTTCGCAGGATGTCAATAATTTCTATGGTTGCCAGTCTTCTAAAGCGGGCTGGGAGAATGCCTGTGAGTCTTTCACCAAAACCACCTTTTGCGGTTCTATTCGCAATATTGTCAGCTGATTTAACGCATCGCCCTCGTACAGTCGCTGGCCGTTCAGCTCAATCCACCGCTGAGATGCACTGGAGCGATACATATGGCTGTCGTAACTAAACGCAGGAACCTCTCGCTGAAACGAGCGCGAAAGTTCACTTAATGAAGGTATGACACTGGTATCGGCTCTATTATCATCGCTATTGCTGGTGTCGTTCACTGCCGCTTCGAAGCGCTGCAACAAGTCTGGCGAAACAGTAGAAAGATCCAGAGCCTGCCGCTGCGACCCCGCTTGTCCCGTTGGCTCCGATTCTGACAATTGCTGTTGACCAGCACTCTGTGTTACTTCAGGTTCTTCCTCCGGAACAGGTTCGGGTTCTGCTTCCCATTCAACCGATTCAATACTGGCGGTTTCTCCCCACCGGAAGCCTTCCGCTTCAGGACGTTCAGACTGGTTTGTTTCACCAAGCCATACCGCTCCCGCAGAGCCCAGCACTGCGCCGAGAATAAGCACCAAAGGCCAAAGTAACCAACTCCAGCTACGGCTGTGTTTATCGTTAGCCATAAGCGAGGCATCAAGCACCGAGGTTTGTTTTAATAATGGCGACTGTTGCTGCTTTAATGCTTTTAATAAGGATGACATTATTTGCTCTCTTTACTCGCTTTTTTCATTCGCTTTCTTTACTCAATCTGGGCCCAAAGTCAGACGCGCGTGATGCCAGCCATGCCATTGTCGCTTCATCTAGTTTCCCGGTTACCTTTAGCCCCTGGCTTTTTTGCAGCTCTTTAAATTGCTCGTCCGATGACTTGCTTTGCCATTTAGAACCCAGGTGTTTTATCAGCTGTTCACGAACCCACTGTTGGTGTGCGTCGTCACTTTCAGCCAGCGGCTGTTGATACAAAATAAGGAAAGCCCCGTTCCAGCCATTAGTATCTATCGCCGTACCATCGGTTATTAAATCGGCGCTTTTATCTCGCCTATAAAGCAATGCCGGGTAATTAATGCTGCGCAGTTGCTGCAGGCTCTGGTTTAACTCAAGACAGACGAGATCATATTGTTCTATCCACTGACAAAAATCAGTATCTACCGGCGGTTCGGGCAAGCCCCAGACACTCGCCAACTCTTTTGCGGCCTGATACTGACTGCTGGACGTTGCGTCCAACGGTTTTTCCGTATCGTTAATCAGGGTGTAACTGCCAACCGCGCTGGCGACAAGAAGCAAAAAAGCCCCCGCCCAACGCCATAAAGCTGAGTGCGGCTGTCTATTCCGACTACCGGTAGTGCCATTCAGCTCAATATGCGCTTGCTGTATATGCCTTGGCAACACTTCGCTACTGGATTCCGTATAAGCTGCCAACAATGCCCGGTCACAATAAAGATTTAATAAGCGGGGAATACCCTGGGTTAACTGGTGTGCCTTCCTTCCTGCAGCAGCAGTAAACAAAGGCCGGTTTGCGCCAGCCACCTGCAGGCGGTAAGCAATGTAGCGTTGCGTGTCCTGCTCTGTCAGCGGCAAAATATGATAGCGGGCGGTAATACGCTGTGCCAGTTGACGAAGCTCCTGTCGGCGCAGTAAGTCCTGTAATTCCGGCTGACCAATTAAAATGACTCGAAGCAATTTACGATCATGAGTTTCTAAGTTGGTCAGTAACCTTAGCTGTTCAAGAACCTGAGGCCGCAGATGCTGAGCCTCATCAATCAGCACCACACACTGGCGACCATCATCATTGGCTTTCAGAAAAAACTGGCTGAGTTTATCCGTCAGCGTTTTACGGGTAGCGGATCGTTTTTGATAACGGATACCAAATTCATCGCACAGGCTGGCAAGCAGTTCGTCCTCATTCAGCATAGGGTTAAGGATAAATGCGGTTTCCGTCGACTCAGGCAACTGCTCCAGTAAAGCTCGGGATACCGTAGTTTTGCCTGTTCCCACTTCTCCGGTTAACAGAATAAAGCCACCACTGCCCTGCAGCCCTTGCGTAAGGTGCGCTAAAGCCTCCTGATGCCGTTCACTCAGGTAAAGGTAGTTTGGGTCCGGGGCAATGGAAAACGGCTCTGCCTGAAGACCAAAATAGTTTTGATACATATCGGTCCGCTACTGTGCTGATAATATTATTTGTTCAACAGTGTAACGACTTGCTTGCACATCGACCAGTGATTCGACATGATCATGCCAAACAAAGTTGAGGTGAACAGTGGACGTATACTTAGTCGGCGGCGCAGTACGAGACAAACTTCTGAAATTACCCGTGCATGAGCGTGACTGGGTAGTAGTGGGTGCCCGTGCAGAAGACTTGCTAAAACAGGAGTTTCAGCAAGTTGGTAAAGACTTCCCGGTGTTCCTCCACCCCAGTACCCGCGAAGAATACGCACTGGCCCGGACTGAACGAAAATCCGGCAAAGGCCACACCAGTTTTGACGTGTTCGCCTCTCCCGATGTGACTCTGGAAGATGATTTAGCCCGCCGGGATTTAACCATTAACGCCATTGCGCAAAGCGAAGATTGCGAAATAGTCGACCCGTATAACGGCGTACAAGACATTGAAGCACGGAAGTTACGCCATGTTTCTGCAGCTTTTACCGAAGACCCTTTGCGGGTATTAAGAGTGGCACGTTTCGCCGCGCGTTTTGCTCACTTGGGTTTTACCGTCGCCGAAGAAACTCAGCAGTTGCTGCAGGAAATGTCAGCCAGTCAGGAACTCAGTCACTTAGTCCCTGAACGGGTCTGGCGGGAATGGGAGAAGTCACTGTTAACCCAAACGCCAACTGTCTTTTTAACTCTGCTTAGAGACATACAGGCGCTTTCTCAGGTGTTACCCGGAATAACCGCCGATGATTCACAACTGCAACGATTGCAAAGAACATCGGCTTATTCCGATTCAGTGACGCTAAGATTTGCCAGCTTATTTATAGAGCAAGAAACCCCTGAGAGCCTGAAGCAGTTCTGCAGGCAACTGGCCATACCGAATCATTATCGTGACAGCGCTTTGCTGGCAAGAAATCATGAAGATTTCATTACCACACCGGAGCTCCCAGAAAAAGCTCAATTGGCTGCACTACTGAAACAAATTGACTACTGGCGCCGACCGGAGAAGCTGGAGCAGTTGCTACAGTTACGGCAAGCTGAATATAGTGAATCTAAGCAGCAGAAAAGTATTGCTGCTCAGCATAAAAAGTTACGTTCGGGGGCAGAAAAAGCCGCAGCGCTTAATGCTGGGACTTTGCAGCAGCAGGGCTTTACCGGTAAAGCCCTGGGCGATGCTTTACGCGAACAGCGTGAGCAGATACTGGCTGAGGCATTGAATTAACCTTCCAGCCAAGAAGTGTCGCTAATAGGCTCTAATTGTTGCGGTGAGTCTTTATGAGTCTGCTGGTATTGCTCCCACAACTGCTCATAACTCACATTTAAAAGCGGATGCAAGCGGTGCCCGGCTATTTCAGCCAGCGGCCAGAGCACAAAAGCATTTTCAAGAATTTCACCACGAGGCAACTGCGGCTGTTGCTCCCGAATGACGTCATCATACAATAAGACATCAATGTCTAAGGTTCGCGGACTGAACTTGGCACTGCCCGGAACCCGTCCGTTTTCCTGTTCAATGCGCTTACATTCGGCCAGAACTTCGGTAACAGAAAGGTCAGTTTCTACTTCGACCACCAGATTGTAAAAGTCACTTCCGGAAAACCCCACCGAGGCACTGCGAAAAATTCTTGAACGTTGTTGCCAGTCAAAGCTCTTTGCAACGTCTTTTAACCCTGCCCGAATGTGTTTTTCACGCTCAGTATTAGAGCCTATTCCGAGAAAAACTTGCGTCACAACTTGTCCTCTTACCCAAAGGGGCTGTCGAAAACGCTTCGGCGAACGCTTACGGCGACCGTTTTAGCATTAGGCACGGCTCCGGGTTTAGCCACCCGCACTTCAACGTTCTGCACTCCGAACTCATTCAAAATAAGGCTGGCAACGCCTTCCGCGACCGTCTCTATGAGCTGACGCGGCTTTTCTGCTACCCAGGCAGATACCCGCTCGCTCACCAGTGCATAATCTAAAGCGTCGTCAATATTGTCAGTAGTTGCCGCGCGCTGGTTGTCCCAGCTCATCTGGATATCCAGCACCAACTGCTGTTTTTTTTCTTTTTCCCAGTCATAGACACCAATGATGGTCTCTACGGTTAAGCCTTCAATACTAACGACATCAATATCTGCTTGTTCCATTTGTGTTAACCCGTGGTAATTGCCCAAAAAACCGCTTATTCTAGGGGCATTGACTTTTAATCGCAGTCTACCTTAACCAACGAGGGATTCGTACCCCATGACAGCGCTTACTTTACTGATGATACTTTTAGCCTACCTTCTGGGCTCTATCAGTAGCGCTGTGGTTATCTGTCGGCTTTGGGGCTTACCTGACCCGCGCAAAGAAGGCTCAGGCAACCCCGGAACAACCAATGTTTACCGGGTTGGCGGAAAAATCCCTGCTTTATTAACTCTTTGGTTTGATGTTTTAAAAGGTATGGTTCCGGTGTGGGGCTCTTACTTTCTCGGCATTGAGCCGTTTTTCCTTGGGCTAATTGCCGTTGCAGCCTGCCTCGGCCATATTTTCCCGCTTTACTTCCATTTTCGTGGCGGTAAAGCTGTTGCTACCGCCTTAGGTGCTATGTTTCCGGTTGCCTGGGAAATGGCTTTGTTGCTTATTGCCACCTGGTTACTGGTTTTCCGTATCAGCCGGGTATCTTCTTTAGCGGCTTTAGTAACCGTTTGCCTGGCACCCTTTTATGCCTATTGGATAAAACCCCAATACACAGTGCCGGTTATTATGATTTCGCTATTGATACTCTGGCGGCATCAGGCCAATATTCTGCGCTTGTCCTCGGGCGAAGAAAAAGCCTTTAAACGGCGTCGCTAATATTCACCATGGGCTTCAAATCTGTCATTGGCCATCTTGGGTGTGTTTTCACTGCCAATGGCTCACGTTCTCCCGCTTCTAAACGCAGAGCGCCCGCTAAGGCGATCATCGCACCGTTATCAGTGCAAAATTCCGTGCGCGGGTAAAACACCTGACCCTTCTGTTTTTCTAATAAAGCTTCAAGTTTTGCGCGTAAATGCTTATTGGCACTGACCCCACCGGCAACGACCAAACGCTTGTAGCCGGTTTCTTTTAGCGCACGACGACATTTAATAACTAAGGTATCAACCACCGCATCTTCAAATGCCCGGGCAATATCCGCCAGGGTCTGCTCATCGTTGTCATTGGCTGCCAAAGTATTGGCGGCGGAGGTTTTTAGTCCACTGAATGAAAAGTTAAGCCCGGGCCTGTCGGTCATTGGTCGGGGAAAAGTAAAACGATCGCTGTTGCCCTGTTCCGCCAGAGCAGCCAGTCGTGGGCCCCCGGGATAGTCCAGCCCCATCAGCTTAGCTGTTTTATCAAAAGCTTCGCCTGCCGCGTCGTCTACTGATTCGCCCAGCAAATGATAATCGCCTATACCTTTTACTTGAACCAGTTGAGTATGCCCGCCGGAAACCAACAAGGCGACAAAAGGAAATTCGGGCTGGTTTTCTTCCAGCATAGGCGCCAGCAAATGGCCTTCCATATGATGAACTCCAACCGCGGGTAAATTCCATCCAAAAGCCAGACTACGACCAATACAAGCACCAACTAACAGAGCACCAACCAGCCCAGGCCCCATGGTATAAGCAATACCATCCAGTTGCTGATGCGAAATCCCGGCCTCTTTGAGCGCAGCTTTAATCAACGGTAAGGTCTTGCGCACGTGGTCACGAGATGCCAGCTCGGGCACTACGCCGCCGTAGTCGGCATGCAGTTTCACCTGCGAGTACAATTGGTGGGCTAATAAGCCTTTTTCGGTGTCGTACACCGCAACACCCGTTTCATCACAAGACGTTTCAATACCCAATACCCGCATAATACTAACCAATTCTGCTATTTACCGACAATTGACGCTATTTTACCTGATTTTTATTCGCATGACTCGCTGAAGTTAGAACACTTTTGGGAAAACTAAACACCGCAAACCACCTAATCTGGTTGTAACTGACTAAGGTTGAGTTTACGAGTATCGAGCGGCCGGCCGTCAACATCGCGGAGTGTTAACTCCAGTTCCGGCTGCTCTTTCCAAATGACTTCAATTTGACCATAACGGCTTTCGGCATATGCTTCACCGTCGCGATAAACAGACGAGTAAGGCGTTTCACCGTCAAAGTTAACAGACCCCGGAGTCACCTGCCAGAGTGGATAAGACAGGAATTCATCTGACTTAGCGAACTCGCCGAACAAGCGGTCACCGCTCGCCAGCAATAAACCTGAAGGTTTCAGTTCCGTTAACAACTCTTTTAAACGATTTTGTTCGCGCAAGTAAAGTGCCCAGCTATCATAGCCATTGGCAGGAGCTATTACCGGTGTCGCGCTCATAATAATGCGGACTTCGGCAGGCTGTTGTAATTGCTCCGCAAGCCACTGCCATTGCTCATCACCCAGCAAATCGCCCGTATTATTCGACTGATAAGGACCTAAATCAGCATTAAAGCGGCGAGTCTGACGCTCTACCCAGCCCACCTGACTCAGTGGGTCACGGTTCCAGCGACCGTCCAGAACAATAACCTGCACACGTTGCGGTTCATTCCCAAAAATTACGCTCTTTGCAATGCCATGACTTTGAAACAGCCGTTCCGAGGTTGCAGGCTCACGCCAGAATGTCAGAAAGTGGTTGCGGACGGCATAGCGATTCGGGTTATTTTTTCCGCTCTTGCCATCCAGACTGTAATCGTTGCGGTTCCAGACCGACATAACCGCAGAGTTGCGTCGCAGAACCCGTGGCCCGCGGTAACGGTTAAACACCTCATAGGCATCCAGTAAGTCGTCCATGTCGCCGGCGTTCTCACCGATAGTATCACCCAGGAACACAAAGACTTCAGGCTGCGCATGATTAATCGCATCCCAGACTTCCTGTCGCTTGGTATGGTCAATGCAACAGCCAAAAGCCACTCGTGTTGTCTGCTGTGCGGGCGCACTAAACGCCACAGCCAACAGCAGAAACAGCCAAACGCTCCGTATTAGCATTAGAAATCCTCTTTAGTCACCGCGCAGCGGCGTGCCTCTTCTGCCTCTATATCGCCACGAGCCAGTAATTTCTTGAGTGCCTGATCTAATGTTTGCATGCCCCGCTCTGCTCCAGTTTGAATAGAGGAGTACATTTGCGCCACTTTGTCTTCTCGAATCAAGTTTTTAATAGCTGGCGATGACAGCATAATTTCATGTGCGGCAACACGACCACCGCCAACTCGTTTTAGCAAGCTCTGCGAGATAACCGCACGTAAAGATTCTGACAGCATGGAGCGGATCATCGGTTTATCATCGCCCGGAAATACGTCAATAATGCGGTCGATAGTTTTAGGTGCAGAAGTTGTATGCAAGGTACCTAAAACTAAATGCCCGGTTTCGGCTGCCGTCATAGCTAAACGGATGGTTTCTAAATCACGCATTTCACCCACCAGAATCACGTCTGGGTCTTCACGCAGTGCTGAACGCAGAGCCGCACTGAAACTGCGGGTGTCCCGGTGAACTTCACGCTGGCTGACCAGGCTTTTTTGGTTGTCGTGAACGAATTCTATGGGGTCCTCAATGGTTAAAATATGCAACGCCCGGTTTTGATTCAAATAATTAACCATGGCCGCCAATGTGGTTGATTTACCCGAGCCAGTCGGTCCGGTTACTAACACTAAACCCCGGTTAGCACTGACAATGTCCTTAAATATCTCCGGAGCATCCAGTTGCTCTAAAGTGGTGACTTCGGCAGGTATCATACGAAAAGCGGCGGCAATGCCTTTGCGCTGGGTAAACACGTTGGCACGGAAACGCGCAACGCCTTCTATTTCAAAGGAAAAATCACACTCAAATTTTTCCTCGAACTCCTGCCACTGGCCTTTGGTCATCACCTCAAACAACATGTCTTTCAGCTCATCCGGCTGATGCTCGGGTTGATTTAGCGGACGAATGTCCCCATCCACTCTAATCATAGGGACACTGCCGGAGGACAAATGTAAGTCCGAGGCATTTTGTTTCACACTGAAGGCCAGTAATTCGTTAACATTCATATATCTTATCCCTGAATAAGTGAGATGACGGTGGCAATGACAACTAAGGTAGCAGAAAAGATAACAAATAATCTCGCGGAAATACGTCAGCAATTGCAGATTTTATCTGAAGAATCGCCACACCAGCAGTCGGTCAAATTGCTGGCGGTGAGTAAAAAACATTCTTTAGAAGCGATAAAAGCCGCTATAGCCGCCGGGCAAATGCACTTCGGCGAAAACTATGTTCAGGAAGCCGTCGCTAAAATAACTCAGCTAAAAGAACAAACTACTGATCCGGTACAGTGGCATTTTATCGGCCCGGTTCAGTCGAACAAAACCAAAGATATAGCTCAGCACTTTGACTGGGTACAGAGCGTGGAGCGGGAGAAAATAGCCCGTCGTCTCAATGAGCAGCGCCCCGACGATTCCCAGCAGCTCAACCTATTATTGCAGGTTAATATTGATGATGACGACAACAAATCGGGTTTAGCCCCCGAGCAGGTTGAAGCTTTAGCGGAATACGTTATGAATTGCTCTAAACTAAAATTACGCGGTTTAATGACTATTCTTAAAGCTGGGACAACAGAAGACGAGCGCGAAAAAAGCTTTCAGCAGATGTATAAGCTCTACCAACAGTTGCAACAAACTTACGGCGAGCAAATTGATACCTTATCCATGGGGATGTCGGGTGATATGCGACAAGCGGTGCTTGAGGGTGCTAACATGGTACGTATTGGAACAGCAATTTTTGGAGAACGGGAGTCCTAATGAACGACATTCGGAATATTGCCTTCATTGGCGCAGGAAATATGACACAAAGCATTGTCGGCGGTATGTGCAAAAGCGGTTACCCTGCTGACAAAGTCTGGGTCAGTAACCCCAGCGATGCCAAATTAGAAAAAATGAAATCGGAGCTGGGCGTCAATACCAGTAACGATAATCTGGAAGTGGTGAATAACGCTGACGCTATTGTACTGTCGGTTAAACCTCAGTTAATGGCGGAAGTTTGCGCTCACTTACGTGAAAACGTTCACAACCTGACAGACAAATTAATAATTACCATTGCCGCCGGTATTCGTATTCCTAAATATCGCGAGTATTTAGGCGAAAACATCCGTATTATCCGGGTTATGCCAAATACGCCGTCACTGGTAGGTCAGGGCATGTCAGGTTTAGTTACTGACTATTCCGTTGACGAAGCCGATAAAAACTTTGTAACCGAAGCCTTTAATGGCGTAGGTGAAACACTCTGGGTTAGTGACGAAGATCAACTCGATATTCTTGGCGCCGTAGCAGGCAGTGGGCCAGCTTACTTTTTCGAGTTTATGGACAGCCTGGCAAAAGCTGCAACCGAGCTTGGTTTTGATGCCGAGAAAGCGCGCGCTATGGTTCAGCAAACTTGCTTAGGTGCTGCTCAAATGGCCAAAGAAAGTGAATTATCACTGGAAGACTTGCGCAAACAAGTCACCAGTAAAGGCGGCTCAACAGCAAAAGGTGTTGAAGCCTACCAAGACTCTGACTTACACGGCATTTCGGGAAAAGCGGTAAAAGCCGCGGTTAACCGTAATCAGGAAATGGCGAAACTCTTTTAGGAGTCACTATGAATAACGCCCTTACATTTTTAGTCGCAACCATAATTGACCTGTATTTGGTCATAGTGCTGTTGCGACTCTGGATGCAGTTAACTCAAGCTGACTTTTATAACCCGGTCAGCCAGTTTGTTTATAAGGCAACCCAGCCTGTAGTGGGTCCGCTGCGAAGCTTTATGCCGATGCTGGGTAAGTTGGACACAGCCAGCTTAATTTTTGCATTGGCATTAGGCATGCTAAAAGTAGCGGCGCTGGTCTGGCTTAACAACTTAGTTGTTGACCCGCTGGTGATTGTTATTCAGGGAATATTAACGGCTGTAAGCAGTTTGCTGTCAATGTTGTTCTGGGTACTGGTTATTCGGGCAATACTCAGCTGGTTCTCACAGGGGTACAACCCGGTAGAAGCCATGTTGCACCAAATTACAGAGCCGTTATTAGCGCCTGTACGTAAAATTCTTCCTCCAATTGGAGGCTTAGATTTATCGGTACTGGTTGTCATTATTGGACTACAGTTTTTACGCATATTAATTGGTGTTTAATGCTACTGGTGGAGGAAAAGTGATGAGTAAAACATTCTTTGTTAAAACAGTAATGGTCGTTTCTTTAATATTTTCAGGCTTTGTTATGGCTGAACAGAAGGAGACACTAGGCGACTGGGATGTTCACTACAGCGCTTTTAACTCCACCTCTTTATCTCCCGCTATTGCGACGCAATACAACTTAACCCGCAGCGCATCGAAAGGCGTGCTCAATATTGCGGTATTGGATAAAAAGACTCAAAAAGCACAAACACCCGGGGTAACCGGGCAAGTGGTTAATCCGCTGGGACAAATACAGGAGCTCGATTTTCAACAGGTAACTGAAGGTGATGCCAGTTATTACCTGGCTCAGTTTGAGCACTCTAATGCCGAAACCCTGCGTTTCACCATCCAGGTTGGTGAGCAGCAGTTTAAATTTAACCAGGAGTTCTGGTTAAACGATTAGCTTTAAACCGGCTTAACGCCTATTGACTGAATATCACCTTTATCACTAATTTTCCTTACCGTCAGAATGACATCGCCCAAACGTATATTGTCACCAATAACAACGCGGCGATGGAATTTCTGAGAGAAATAATCAGCGATTGTCGTACTCAGTAGAGCATCATCAAGATTACCCAGAGGATAAAAGCTCCCGACATCAGCCAGCGTCAGGTCACCACGTAAAGTAAAGTCGCCAAAGAAGTCTTTCTCGGATACTTTTAAGCCCTTACCACCTGATGCGAGAATTCTGCTCACTTCATCAATATCGTTTACCGTCGCGGCGACCAGTAGGCCATCACCCTCCTCCACCATAGGCTGAGTTTCTGGCTGTAACCATTCGCCATCGCGGATGAGCCCCACGAAGGTAGCCGGTGCCGTTAGTTTTAGCTCCTTCCAGGTATGGTCACAAGCTGGCGAGTTTTTGTCGATTTGATAAAGCCAGACTTCTAACGCTTCCTTACTGGGCACTGAGGACAGCGGCATACGCTGCTGAGGTTTAGCTTTTAACGGTACCTCAAGCCCTAACCAACGCGCTACCGGTGCAATACTCCACCCCTGGATAATGAGTGAGATCATGACCACCACAAAAGCAATATCAAAATACAGTTCTTGATCAGGTACGCCACTTAGCCAGGGGAATAGCGCCAGTATAATAGGAACAGCACCTCTTAAACCCACCCAGCTGATAAACACCTGTTCACGCCAGGGAAAACTGAACGGCAGTAAGCTAACAACGACAGCTAATGGGCGTGCAATAAAAATTAAAGTAAAGGCAATACCAATGGCTACCGGCGCATTAGCCATTAAATGAGAAGGAACAACCAATAACCCCAGAATAAGGAACATAGCTATCTGACTAAGCCAGGCCAGCCCATCCTGCACTTGCAGTATATGCACGAGTTGGGGCAGCCGCGCATTGCCAATAACAAAGCCCATTAAATAGACCGCCAGAAACCCACTGGCATGAAGTTTTGCTGTTAGCGCATAAATGGAAATAGCGCAGGCTACTGCTAGCAATGGAAAAAAGCTGAAACTAAGAGGCAACTTACGCGCCGCAATAATGAATAACCGACCACCTAGCCAACCTATGGTCAAGCCGCCAATTAGCTGCCAGATGACATCAAGACCTACCCAGTACCAGTCAGGGAAGCTGCCGCTGGCTACCGCGCCAGTCATGGTTAAAGTCAGAATAACGGCCATGGGGTCGTTACTGCCCGACTCTATTTCAAGGGTTGATGCGACCCGCTCTTTAATCTGCAACCCGCGGGACTGAAAGATACCAAACACCGCGGCGGCATCTGTTGAACTGAGTATGGCTCCCATTAGTAAAGCCGCAGGCCAGGGTAAACCAAACCAATATACCGCGGCGGAAGCCACCAGAGTACAGGTTAACGCAACACCTATAGTTGCCAGGCTAATAGCGGGCCAGAGGGCTACCCGAAAACGCTCAGGGTGCGTTCGCATCCCACCATCAAACAGGATAATAACCAAAGCTGCAGAGCCAATAAAAAACGCGATATCCGGATTGTTAAATTCGACACCTAATACACCTTGCTCACCCGCTAACATGCCAATTAACAAAAAGGTCAGCAGTACAGGTGCACCCAGCCGGTTGGATGCTACAGCGGCTAAAATGCTGACAACCAGCAGCAAGCCACACAATAAAATCAAGGTGTTAGCCGAATCCAAATAGAATCTCCTTATCTTTGTCTCTGCTTGTTCATCATAGCAGGTTTCACTTGGAGGCTAATGTTAGATTTCAAATCACGTTAAAACCCTTTATCCTGTGCCTCTTGATAATTAAGGTACAGGTTCGCTTATGATGTCACAAAACACCTTAGTGCTGGCTACCGGCAACGCAGGAAAAGTTGCAGAGTTGCGTCACATGTTAAGTCAGACACATGCCACGGCCGACTGGCAAGTTCGCCCGCAGTCAGAGTGGGACTTCGCTGAGGCCGATGAAACCGGCACCACTTTTGTCGAAAATGCCATTATAAAAGCGCGCCACGCATGCCAGCAAACGGGGTTACCTGCTATTGCTGATGATTCAGGTCTGGCCGTTACCGCTTTAAATGGCGCTCCGGGCGTTTACTCGGCCCGCTACGCTGGCGGCAATGCCACCGACTCTGACAATATCAATAAACTACTGAAAGCCTTAGAGGGCGTTGGAGAAAGCCAGCGTCAGGCCAGTTTTCATTGCGTACTGGTTTATATGCAAAGTGCGGAAGATCCGACACCAATCATCTGTCAGGGCCGCTGGGATGGACACATATTAACTCACCCGGTTGGAGAAGAAGGTTTCGGCTACGACCCTGTGTTCTGGGTTAAGGAAAAAAAATGTTCCGCAGCGCAGTTAAGCAAAACAGAAAAACAAGCACTCAGCCACCGCGGACAAGCTTTGAAGCAACTGCTGGAGCAGCTGGCTAAATGACTTCTCCTCTGACGCTTCCGCCGTTATCGCTGTATATACACATTCCTTGGTGTATTCAAAAATGCCCTTATTGTGATTTTAACTCACATAAACTGACCGGAGATGTACCTGAAGCAAGCTACGTCGGCCGTCTTTTAGAAGACTTACGAGCCGACATTGACTGGGTTCAGGGTCGGGAAATTCAGTCAATATTTATCGGCGGGGGGACGCCGAGTGTATTGTCTGCAAAAGCAATACAGCAGTTAATGGACGGCGTTCGTTCAATAGTCGCACTAAGTCCCGATTGCGAAGTGACTATGGAAGCCAACCCGGGAACCTTTGAGACCGAGAAGTTCTCTGCATTCGTGGCCGCAGGCATCAACCGCTTGTCTATCGGTGTTCAGAGCTTACAGGAACATCAGTTACAACGCCTGGGGCGTATTCACAACCCGCAACAGGCAAAGGATGCGGCTGCGCACGCAAGTGAATTACCGCTATCCAGTTTCAATCTCGACCTTATGCATGGCTTACCTGATCAGACCGTAGAAATGGCTTTAGACGACCTACGTCAGGTCATTGCCCTGAATCCACCGCATATCTCCTGGTATCAGTTGACTATTGAGCCTAACACGCTGTTTGCGAGCCAACCTCCGGAACTACCGGACGACGATACACTGTGGGAAATTTACCAGCAGGGCCATAAACTTCTGGAGGCTGCGGGTTATTCTCAGTACGAAGTGAGCGCTTACGCTAAACCCGGCCATCAGAGCAGGCACAACCGTAACTACTGGCAATATGGCGACTATTTAGGTATTGGTTGCGGAGCCCACAGCAAAGTCACTCTGCCTCAACAAAATAAAGTTCTGCGTTGCGAAAAAGTGAAGCACCCCAAAGGCTATTTAGATTTAACCAAGCCTCTGCGCTATCAATTAAAAGAAGTTGCAGTAGAAGACCGCTTGTTTGAATTTTTCATGAACCAATTCCGCTTACTTGAGACTGTTAGTAAAAGTAACTTTGAACAAACCACAGCTCTTTCTGCAGAGCTAGCCTCAAAGCAGTTAACGGAAGCGAAAACTCTGGAGCTTGTAACGGAAGATGAGCTTAACTGGCAACTAACTCAACGCGGTCACAGATTTCTAAACTCGGTTCTGGATACGCTTCTGGATTAACCCAGAAGCGTGGCAGATTAATTGGTTTTAAACTGAAGATCCCAAACGCCATGGCCTTTCCCTTCGCCCCGGCGTTCAAACTTAGTTTTTGGGCGGTTCTCAGGACGTGGTACGTAGTCACCTGAAGACGACAAATTGGTTAACCGGGGTTCGTCATTCAGAACCTCCAGCATATGCTCTGCGTAATTTTCCCAGTCTGTTGCAAGATGAATAACTCCGCCAGTCTCAATTTTCTGAATTAATAATTGCACAAACTCGGGCTGTACAATGCGGCGTTTATGGTGACGCTTCTTGTGCCAGGGGTCGGGAAAGAAAATTTGAACACAGTTCAAACTGTTATCCGGAATGCATTGTTTTAATACTTCGACCGCGTCTTCATGAAACACCCGAAAGTTTTTCACCCCAGCTTCCTCTGCCGCCATAAGGCATGCACCTACACCGGGTTCATGCACTTCTATACCAATAAAGTCACGTTCTGGGGCGTTAGCTGCCATCTCAACTAGTGAATGCCCCATACCAAAACCAATTTCCAGCGTTACCGGGGCTTCACGGCCGAAGACCATAGCAAGATCCAGTCGTCCATTTTCCAGCGTTAACCCAACGGTTGGCCATAGACGTTCAATAGCCGCCGCCTGGCCTTTGGTCAGTCTTCCTTCTCTTTTCACAAAGCTGCGCACTGTTCTAACATATTTTCCCGCAGCAGCTGCTTCTTCGGCACTTTTAAAATGGCTCATGACTTTCCTGAAAATTAATGACTTAGCGAATACCAAAAAAACAGGCCTGAAAAATCAGGCCTGTTTAGAGTAGAGCTATTATCGCTATTTCAAGCAATCAATACAATCGGTATTAACGAGTTTTAGGTACCCGGTTTACGACTTTCAATGTTGCTTCTATGCGACGGTTTGTCTGACGATCAGCGGCGCTGTTCTCGCGAACTTTCGGTTGAGATTCACCGTGACCTTTGAAGTCAACGCGGCTTTTCTCAATACCGTGTTGCTTAACAAGTGCATTGGCAACAGCTTCTGCGCGACGTTCAGACAACCACTGGTTATATTTCGCTTCGCCCGTGCTGTCCGTATGTCCGTGAATAGTGATATCCAACTGTGGATGCTCTTTCATGAACTCCGCCATATCTTTAATATCTGACCGTTCACCACTGCGGATGTTCGAAGAGTTTAAGTCAAACTCCACCAGCAACTCTTCAGTTATAGTCTCGTTTTCATAAAGAATACAGCCGGTCTCATCTACTGAGTAATTTTTAGGTGTATTGGCACATTTGTCTTTTGAATCAACAACGCCGTCACCATCAGAATCTACAGGTTTAGACTCCGGCTCAGGTGCCGCTTGTTGAGGTTCAGGACGTGGCTCTGGACGTGTTCTAGGTTCAGGGCTGGTATCGCGACCACCAAAGAACCATTGCAGACCAACGTTTGCGAACATTTCGGTGTAGTCTTCTTCCCAACCACGCTGAGCACCACCTTCCACACGCCATGCCAGATTATCGGTAATAAAGCTACGATGACCAAGCGTGACTCGTGCAGCAACATCCGTGACATCGCCAATTTCAGTATTGTTCACACCTAAACCAGCATAAAAGTTGTTGTTGAAGTGGTATAGCGCATCAACACCGTAGCTGTCGCCATATGCATCGCCTGCACCAACCAGGTCGGCTTCCATGTAGTCATAATAAATACGGGCTTCCCATGCCTCGGTAAACATCATGCCGGCTTCAACACCCGAAGTAATGGTTTTGAAACCGTCATCAACAGAGAATACTTGCCCATTCTTTACCGCAACGCGATCGTCGTCGGCAGAAAAAGCCCCCAAGCGTGCGCCCAGATAAAAGTCGTTTTGCTCAACCTCGGTCTGCTGCGCAAAAACTGGAGCGGTTAATCCAGCGGTTAGCAAAGATATAGTGATTAAATTTAAGGTTTTCATTGCAAAGCTCCTTTTAATTGCAATAACAATCATGCTCGGAATATGAGACACTGTGTATGACATAAAGACTAGTACATTTTTTGAATAAGTCATTTTTATTTGCAGAGATTTACAGTTGACTCAGACATTCAGCTCACAGGTTCTCAATTGGTTTCAGCAATACGGGCGCAAGCATCTGCCATGGCAGAAAAACGTCACGCCCTATCGCGTCTGGGTGTCAGAAATTATGCTGCAACAGACCCAGGTCACTACCGTTATTCCGTACTTCGAACGTTTTATGGCAACCTTTCCTACGGTTCAGGAACTGGCCTCAGCCCCACAAGACAAAGTATTGAATTTATGGACTGGATTAGGCTATTACGCAAGAGCCCGGAACCTTCATAAAACTGCAAAACTTGTTTGCACTCAATATAACGGTGAATTTCCCGAAAAAGTTCATGAACTCGAAAAATTACCTGGGGTTGGTCGCTCAACAGCCGGTGCAATTCGCTCTCTTGGGCATGGTGAATACGCACCTATTCTGGATGGCAACGTCAAGCGTGTATTAGCACGTCATTTTGCTGTTTCTGGCTGGCCTGGTAAGGCAGATGTTTTAAAGCAACTGTGGCAACTGAGTGAACAATTGACCCCGAAGCAGGACTCCGGCGCATACAATCAGGCAATGATGGATATCGGTGCAATGATTTGTACTCGCAGTAAACCGCTTTGCGAGCAATGCCCTGTCAATAGCACCTGTATTGCCAGAGCAACGGACACAATAGCACAGTATCCGGGAAAGAAGCCGAAAAAGATTAAACCAGTAAAAGCAACTCACATGCTGCTTTTTCGGCATAATCATCAGTTCTTGCTGGAGAAGCGCCCCCAGTCTGGTATATGGGGCGGGCTTTGGTGCTTTCCACAATGTGATGAGGAAACGGACATTCCTTCCTTAGCCCAACAATACGGTCTCGCTGAACTGGCAAGACAGCAACTGACACCTTTTCGTCATACTTTTAGTCACTTCCACCTGGATTGTAAGCCTCTGCTGATTGATGTCGCTCCCTCTGAGACTTTACTCAACGAAGCTCAACACTTATGGGTAAAGGCTGATACCAATCAGGACTTGGGCTTTGCTGCACCAACCGTTAAACTGATGGAGCAGTTAACTACTAAATAGGTGAACACCGCATGAGCCGCACTGTATTTTGTGAGCATTTTCAAAAAGAAGCCGAAGGCCTCGATTTTCAACTCTACCCCGGCGAGCTGGGCGAGCGTATTTTTAACCATATATCAAAAGACGCCTGGGCTGAGTGGCAAAAGAAGCAGACCATGCTGATAAACGAAAAACGGTTAAACATGATGGATCCGACTGATCGTGAGTTTCTTGAAAAGCAGATGACAGCCTTTTTATTCGAAGGAAAAGCCCCTGAAATTGAAGGCTACACCCCACCAGAGAGTTAATGCATGACATTACCGAATTTCCGGACTTGACTCTTTTTTCTTGTAAATCGAAATTATTGTCTAATATATTGACAATAGGTATGGCTTATGAGCCTCGCTGGAGCTTAGACAGCCAATCTGTTAGACTACTAACGAATTCAACAAAAGGGAGTCTCTATGAAAGCGCCATCCTGGCGAAGAGCCGTGCTGAAAGTGGGGAGTGCGCTCATCGCGCCAGATGAAACTGGGGTTAGCACCAAATACCTATTACCCATAGCTCGTTTTATTAACGAGTGCCGAGAACGCGGGCAAGAAGTTGTCTTAGTCTCGTCAGGCAGCGTTGCTGCCGGCCGCAAACATTTTAACTTTGAACACAAGAAAGTACCGGTTGCTGTGCGTAAAGCAATGTCCGCAGTCGGTCAAAATGAAATGATGGGTTACTGGTCACGCTTTTTCGATTCCCCCTGCGCCCAGTTGCTTATGACCCACAGTGACTTACGCGACCGAGCTCGCTACGTCAGCATTAAAAACACCCTAAACAGATTGTTAGAGCACGACATTTTACCGGTGGTAAATGAGAACGATGCTCTTGCTACTGACGAAATGAAAGTGGGTGATAACGACAACTTGTCGGCCATGATCGCGACTTTGGTTGATGCCGACGCGCTGTTTATTTGTTCAGACATCGACGGTCTGTATGACTCAGATCCGAACCTGAATCCGGACGCGAAAAAAATACCGGTGGTTGAACAAATTGACGAAAGCATTTATTCGCTTGCCGGTGGTTCAGTAAGTTCCGTCGGTACCGGGGGAATGCGCACTAAAGTTGAGGCGGCAGAAAAAGCTACTTCACACGGTATCGATACTTACATAGTTAACGGTCGTAAGGGTGAAACTTTTGAATCGTTGCTACAGGGGGACATCCCCGGCACATTATTCCGTCGCCAATCTGATCCAATTAGCAATAAAAAGCATTGGTTAAGACATACTCTGGTTGCCCAGGGTGAAATATTGGTTGATGAAGGTGCTGAGAAAGCATTAATTGAGAACGGTGCCTCACTACTGAGTTCAGGCATTGTTGATGTACAAGGTGACTTTGATCGCGGTGACGCCGTGCTGGTTCGCAGCGCCAACGATACTGACGCTATCGCAAAAGGTATTTGTCAGTACAGCGCACATGAACTGATGCATATTAAAGGGCAGCAAACGGAAGATATAGCGGAAAAATTTGGCTATAGCCCAATTACGGAAGTTATTCACCGCGACGATCTAATGATTTTGGAGGATTCATGAGCCAGCAACTAGCAAAAGAAATTTCGCAACGCGCCGCAAAAGCGGCACGCGCTGTAGCAACCTTATCGGAAACGGACAAAAACGCCGTACTTCAAAAAATGGCTGACGCTATTCGCGCACGTCAGGATAAGATTATTGAAGTAAATAAAAAAGATTTGGCCACAGGCAAAGAAAAAGGCCTAAGCGACGCTATGATGGATCGCCTGGAATTAACGCCAGAGCGTGTCGAAGGCATGGCTTCTGCCATTGAAGAGATCATTGCATTGAAAGATCCTGTCGGCGACAGCTACGTTCTCGATGAGCGCCCTAACGGCATGAAAATTGAGAAAATGCGTATTCCTCTCGGCGTTATCTGCATGATTTATGAAGCACGTCCGAATGTCACAGCTGACGCTGGAGCGCTATGCTTTAAGTCTGGTAACGCAGTAATTTTACGTTGTGGCCGGGAAGCCATTGAGAGCAGTAAAGCCATTGCTGAAGCCTTGCACGAAGCTTTAGAAGCCAGCAATCTACCTAAAGACGTTATCACCGTGGTGCCAACACCTGACCGCGAACTGATGACTGAACTTCTGCAACAGAAAGACTATATCGATCTGGTTATTCCTCGCGGCGGTGAAGGTCTGATTCACTTTGTCAGCGATACCAGTAAAATCCCAGTCATTCAACATTACAAAGGTGTTTGCCACCTGTATGTGGATAAAGACGCAGACCTTGATAAAGCTCTGGCAATTTTACTTAACGGTAAAACTCAGCGTACCGGCGTTTGTAATGCGCTAGAAGGTTTACTGGTTCATCAGGACGTTGCTGATAAGTTCTTGCCTATGGCTGCTAAGGCGCTGGCAGAGAAAGACGTAACCATTCACGCCGACAAGCGTTCAGTAAGCTACTTTGATGGCGCTGATGAGATTGCAGACGATGCTTTTGGTGAAGAATACCTGGCTCTTGAGATTGCGGTTCGCACCGTCGACAACTACGAAGGTGCTATTGAGCATATTCAGGAGTTTGGTAGCGGTCATACCGAAGTTATTATCACTGAAAACGATGAAACCGCTAAGCGTTTCATTCGTGAAGTAGATTCAGCCGTTACCATGGCAAATGTCTCTTCTCGCTTCTCTGATGGCGGCCAGTTAGGTTTGGGTGCTGAAATTGGTATCTCCACCAGTAAGCTGCACGCATACGGACCAATGGGTCTTGAGGCACTAACAACTGAAAAATTCGTGGTGACCGGTAACGGTCAGGTTCGCGACTGATTCAGTGCTTAGCGCATTAAAAAGCCCCGGTCACTTCAAGTGGCCGGGGCTTTTTTTTATGGCTTAAAGCTTAACGACGATAGCCTGTTAATAGTTCTGGCCAGTCACGGGACTCCTTCCAATAGAAGGTTTCATTCTTCTCTTTTTCTTTGCGCAAAGAGCGCAATAGCCGTTGGATATTAGCTTCTTTCCAGTCACCGTTTTCACGGAAGTCGCACTTGTCAAAATCGACAATCCAGGCTTTGTCTTTGTCATCCAGCATAAGGTTGTGACAATTTAAATCTGAATGGTAGACACCGGTATCATGCAATTCTTTAATGACGCTTCCCAACTTTTGCCATAGCTCCGCGGATAGTTTCTTTTCACGCAGTAAGCGAAAAACATCGACAGCCCCCGGAATAACTTCCACCAATATGTCTGCTTTGTAACTAAAAACTGCTGTTTTTTCCATACGAGCGGCTACCGGACGCGGAACGGGCAAACCAATTTCCCGCAGCTTTAGCAGCAAATCAAATTCATGAATTGCCCGGCTTTTTTCCGCCGGCTCACGTAAAAAACGATCTTTATTAATTTTACCAACTAAACCACCACGATAGTAATGCCGCAGTAAAAGTCCCAAATCGCCTTGCTGAATAAACCAGACTGTTGCGCGTCCCGTTGAGTTTCCTGCAATTGACTTTTGTTGCTGCCAATACTGGGCTGTGAAATGTTTATCTTCTATTGTTTCAAAAATATCGCTGTCGTAGCGAATAAGCCCTTGGGGACTCTGCTCTGTTTTTATCATACCGCTTCCTGTCAGAGTATATTCCAGTGCCCGCTTTAATACTCTTAACGTAGCACCCTGGTGCGTCTGTAAAACGCTTTTAGCAGCTTCATGTTGCGCTTTCATGACAGCTGTCTGCTGCATCAACTTCACAGCTTTTTTAATTTCTCCGGCATTAGTAACCCACTGCACGGCGCCAGCTTTTGCTAACTCACCGTAAACCTGTGGGAAATTGAACACGTGCCGCCCTGACATAACATTGGAGCCAGCAGCTATAACTTCAAGGGGGTTATGCCCACCTCGCTCAATAATACTGCCACCGACAAAGCTCACCGAGGCTAATTGCCCCCAAAGCATCATTTCGCCCATACTGTCAGCAAGAAAGACATCGCACTCCTTAGGTATAGCATTACTCTGGGTTCTGCGAGCAAGCTTAAGCCCTGACTCCCGTATCATTTTTGCTACCACCTCAAATTGCTCGGGGTGTCGAGGGGCAATGATAAGACAGGAATTGGGTAAGTCCTGTTGAATCAGTTTATGTGCCTCTAACAGCAGCTCATGCTCGCCCGGATGACTGCTACTGGCAAGCCACACATGTCGCGACGCACAGCTTTGCCGCCACAACAGAGCCTTCTCAATATCTGTGACAGAAAGCTCAATGTCGTATTTTAGGTTTCCGTCCACAAAAAGCACACTATCGGGGACACCTAAAACCTTCATTCTGCGCGCCGTTTCTTTATTCTGAACGGAAACCAGTGTCAGTTGTTTCCAGACCTTCTTCATCAACCAATGAAAACGCCGATAACCTGCCGCTGAGCGAGCCGAAAGTCGCGCGTTTAACAATGCAACAGGAATATTCGCTTTGGAAAATTGGTTCAACATTTGCGGCCAAAGCTCGGTTTCCATTACCCACACGGCTTTAGGTTTAAACTTACGCACAAAACGCTTCGCGGCACCCGGAGTATCTATCGGCCAATAACGGCAACTAACAGTGTCGCCAAAATGCTGCTGGATAAGTTCCCGGGCCGTTGGTGTCATACAGGTAATGAGTATTTTTTGACCTGGCTCCTGACGCAAAAGCTGCTCGATTAACCGTTTCGCCGCTAAGGTTTCACCAACGGAAACACTATGAATAACCAAACAGCCGTGCTGTTTTTTATCAACAAAGCCCAGCGCAAGCCGTTCTGACCAGTTCTGACGGTAGCGACTGTCTTTTCCGCCGCGTAGCCACAACCAGACAAAAACGGCTGGAGTGACCAGCCGTATTAATAATCCGTAGATCCACAATTGCATATCATTTAACGCCAGTATTCGGCTATCCACTTGGTTGGCAGAACCTTACGGTACCACTTGCCGCTTCGGCCTTCCAACGCGTCATCCGGATGCGGCTTGCCGTGAAAAATGATAACTTTTGCTTCTTCCGGAATACGCGGTTCCTGAAAGAAGCTAAGCGGGAACGGACGCAGACAATGGCGCTTAAAGCTACGACACCACTTTTCCGGCCAGTACGTCAGCTTGTTTTGGCGATCGACAAAATGGGTAATGTATTCCTGCTCATTCCGTACGTCAGCAATAGCCGCCTTCGGATCTTTTTTCAGATGCTCTAACGCGTCTTCATGAGCGCCAATATCAAAGCGAAATACCGATGTATTCCCGGTAGCATCAGATTTATCCCACTCTTTGATCACCATAAACTCGCCTTCCGGCTCAAAGAACTCGTCCAGGCTGCCAACAATAATAATATCCAGATCCAGGAATAAAGTCGGGCCTTCAAGATCATAAAGCGGGTTCGCAAAGCAAGTAAGCTTTAACCAGCCGTGACCTTTTGACCACGGAACTTGTTCATCAAAGTCTTTAAAGCCAATTTTAGGAATAGCTTTTACTTCAATGTCGTCATTGATACCCTCAAAGTCATCGGTAAAACAGACAAAACGGAACGGTCGATTAAGGTGGCGACTGACCATTGAATGCAACGTATTGACGTAATCGGGGCCATACTTTTTACCCCATTTAATGCAAATGACATTGACCGGTTTTTGCTCTGATGAATTCTCGTTATCCGTTACCTGGCTCATAACTACTCCAATCTGAAACTGAAACTACCGCGCATAATGCCATATTTTAGTGCATTTAGGTATGCCGATCTGAATCCCTGAATAGAACGTAATAGAACTATCAACCCTAACTCCTCACTGCTTATGAAAATTCATACTCTACGACTCATACTTGGCGACCAACTCAATGCCAGACATTCGTGGTTCAGAGAAAAGGACGCGGGTGTACTTTATGTAATGATGGAGCTCAAACAAGAAACTGATTACGTTGTTCACCATCGGCAAAAAGTATTAGCTTTTTTCGCAGCGATGCGGGCTTTCGGTAACGCTCTGAACACGGCAGGACATCAGGTAAACTATATAAAACTTGATGATGACACTAATGAACAAAGCCTGACTCAGAACCTTCAGCAGTTAATGAAAAAGTACGAAGTGACCACTCTGGAATGTCAGCAACCCGACGAATACCGGCTCGATCATCAACTGAAAATCTGGGCCGGCGCCAATAACATTCATTTAAACTGGTTTGATACAGAGCACTTTCTTACCGGCCGCAACTCGCTAAAAGAGTATTTCCCCAATAGCGAAAACTACTTAATGGAAACCTTCTACCGAAGGGTACGTAAGCAATACGATATTCTAATGGAGGGAGGACGTCCGACTGGTGGCCTCTGGAATTACGATAAAGAAAACCAGAAAAAGATTCCGGCAAATCATGACCTAGAGCCGCCTTTAACCTTCTCCAATGACGTATCGGATATTGATGAGGTGCTGCACGACGGTGACGTTAAAACCATGGGACAAGCGAACGCGGCTCAACTGATATGGCCGGTTAACCGAAAACAGTCTAAGCAGTTGCTTGAACATTTTTGTCAATTCGGACTTCCTGATTTTGGTCGTTATCAGGACACCATGGCAACCGAAAATAACGTTGGGGAAGCTCACTGGAGTCTTTATCATTCAAGGCTTTCATTTTCTCTCAACACCAAAATGCTGCATCCGTTAGAGGTGGTTAACGCTGCTATTGATGCCTGGTCGAAAAACAAAGACACCATTTCCCTAGCCCAAATTGAAGGCTTTTGTCGGCAAATTATTGGCTGGCGAGAGTTTGTAAGGGGTATTTACTGGGCGCATATGCCCGACTATAAAAATCTTAACGCACTTAACCACACCAGACCGCTACCGGAGTTTTACTGGACTGCCAATACCAAAATGGCATGTTTGCATTACGCCGTTAGGCAGTCGTTAGACTATGCCTACGCCCATCACATACAGCGGTTAATGGTAACCGGAAATTTCGCTCTGCTGGCCGGCGTATCACCGGACGCTTTGGATGACTGGTATCTTGGTATTTATA
Source organism: Idiomarina sp. H2 (assembly GCF_004364275.1). NCBI lineage: Bacteria > Pseudomonadati > Pseudomonadota > Gammaproteobacteria > Alteromonadales > Idiomarinaceae > Idiomarina > Idiomarina sp. H2. Next base: position 85,181 of record NZ_SNZY01000008.1, on the reverse strand, counting down.
TTGATGCCATTGAGTGGGTGGAACTGCCCAATACTCGCGGCATGAGTCAGTATGCCGACGGTGGGCTAATAGCAACCAAGCCCTACATTGCCAGTGCCAACTATATGCAAAAAATGGGGCACTATTGTAAAGAGTGCTATTATGATCCGAAGAAGAAAACCGGCGAAAAAGCCTGTCCTTTTAATAGCCTGTACTGGCATTTTATTGAACGTCATAAAGAACGCTTTAAAGACAATCACAGAATGAGCATGATGTATCAGGTCTGGAATAAAAAAACCGAAGAAGAACAGCAGGCGTTAATAAAACAAGCCGAAACTTATTTAGATAATATCAACGAGTTATAAAAGGAAGCACAATGAAAAAATGGATGGTGTCATTACTTTTTACGTTTCTACTGAGTGCCTGTAACTCTCAACCAACACCGGTAGCCGAAGTTGTTGACGACTTTGAAGCCGAGCGTTACCTGGGAAAATGGTACGAAATAGTCCGCATGCCACACAGCTTTGAAGAAGGCTTGCAGGGTGTTACGGCAGAGTATCGCTTAAATGGTGATGGCACACTGGAAGTGACCAACCGGGGTTATCACACCCAAAATGAAGAATGGCAAACCGCTATTGGATTGGCTGAGCCAGTCGAAAACATGGAGGCCGCATATCAGGTCACCTTCTTCTGGCCCTTTTATGGCGGATATTACGTAAGTTGGTTAGGTGGTGATTATCAGCAGGCTATAGTAACCAGCGACTCACACGAGTATTTCTGGTTTTTATCGAGAAGTCCTGATGTTTCTCAGGCAGATATTGATTACGCTTTAGCCAAGGCTCATGAGTGGGGATATGACATCGACCAGATGATCATTGTTGATCATCCGGCCGAGTTAAGAGACGCTAATTAACTAAAACGACGCGCAGCACCCTTACCGGAGTTGCGCTTAGGTCCGCCACGAGCATCGCGGTCACGCGGTGGGCGTGGCGCACGCTTAACTTGCTCATCACTTAGTTCCAGACCCATAGGCTGTTGACGCACACGAGCTTTTTTCAGTACGTGCATAATGTCTTTTGGCATACCTTTTGGTAGCTGCACTAAAGAATGATTATCAAACAACTGAATTTGCCCAATATACTTGCTGTCCATTGATGCTTCGTTAGCAATAGCACCAACGATGTCACCAGGACGAGCGCCGTGTTCACGGCCTACCTGAATTTTGTAGGTTTCAAAATCGACATCCGCTGCACGACCACCACGTTCGGCACGAGGTTTACGTTTATCGCCACGGTCACTGCGTTCATTGCGACCTGATCGTTCGCTACGCTCGTTGCGTGCTTCACGTACCGGACGGTCTTCTTTCAGGAACAACGGGCGCTGCTCATTATGCTGAGCCAATAACGCTAAAGCAATTTCTTCAGCACTTAACTCTGACTGTTCCAGCCACTCGCCTAACAGTTTCTCTAGCTTAGGCTTATCGGCGCTTGCAGTTTCAGGAGCCAGTGACGCCTGCAACTTCTCTAACAATTGTTGCTGACGGTACTTGCTCAGTTCATTTGCGTTTGGTACTTCAAAGAACTCAACCGGTGCATTGGTTAAGCGCTCATAGTGACGCAACAAATGACGTTCTTTTGCACGGAAGAACAAAATCGCTTCACCGGTACGGCCCGCACGACCAGTACGTCCAATACGGTGAACATAAGATTCAGTATCGCTTGGTAAGTCATAGTTAATAACGTGCGTAATTTCAGGAACGTCTAAGCCACGAGCAACAACGTCGGTCCCTACCAGAATTTCGATGTGTCCACTACGTAACTGACTGACAGTCTGCTCACGCTGAGCTTGGTTCAAGTCACCGCTTAATGGCGCCGCTTTAAAGCCGTTGCGTTGCAATAATTCAGCCACATCCATCGTATCCTGACGGGTACGTACGAAAATCAGTGCGCGCTGATACGGAGTAACTTCTAACAATCGAGTCAGAGCGGTCATTTTCGTCATGCCCTGAACTTTCCAGGCTTTCTGCTTAATGGTCGCTTTTTCGCGGGCAATAGCTTCAATCTGAATGTTCAGCGGATCTTTCAGGAAGGTTTTTGCCAGTTTGCGAATTGCATTCGGCATAGTTGCTGAGAATAATGCGCGTTGCGCCGTATTCGGTACAGCTTTTAGAATCGTCTCGATGTCTTCAATGAAACCCATGTTAAGCATTTCATCAGCTTCATCCAGAACGCCCACTTTCAAACCATCTAGTTGCAGGACGTTTTTATTCAATAAGTCGATAAGACGACCCGGGGTACCAACAACAATAGCGGTTCCCTGCTTCAGGGCTTTAACCTGAGGACCAAATGGAGCGCCACCGTAAACGGTTGCTACGCCAACGCCACGCATTTTCGCAGCAAAGCCTTCAAGCGCTTCAGCTACCTGAATAGCCAGCTCACGAGTTGGAGTTACGACTAATACTTGAGTTTGCTTAACCGACGCATCAATTTTTGCCAGTGCAGGCAGACCGAATGCAGCAGTTTTACCGGTACCGGTCTGAGCTTCGCCCAGCACGTCTTGCCCTTCCAGCAATGCAGGAATAGCCTGTAGCTGAATAGGAGTCGGAGTTAAAAACTGCATTGCGTTTAATTGTTCAAGCACAGCACTAGGTAAGGCCATGTCGTTAAACGACAGACCCGTTTGGGTATTTGACATATTTGTCTCACTTTATTCCCGTTTGCCCATTGGCAAACACAATAAAAAAGGGGTTATGGCCCGGCAACAGGAATCAGTGTTCAGTCTCTAAACTGTCTGGACTGGAATCAGGCGCTGCAACCCCACGAATCAAGGGTGACCGCTGCCTCATCAGTTATGCGGTGTTCCTTGAGGAACGGCGGATTATACGTTTTTTTACTCAAAAAGCAATGCCTTTGACCTTTTTTTCACCAAACGCATCTATTTCCGTCAAAATAATCGAAAAAGTTGAACCATTTCTTTTTATATTGCCTACATTATTAGAGTTATTCTCAAATTTGGAGGAATTATGTCAGCACATTCTATGTCATCCCTGACTAAGAAAGACTGCTTTATTGAAGGTCACTGGGTTCCTACGGACAAACGTTTCTCAGTCACTAACCCGGCAACTGGCGAAGTAATAGCCGAGGTTGCTGACGCTGACGAAGATTTAACTCAACGTGCCATAAACGTTGCAGACACCGCTCTTAAAAGCTGGCGCAAGAAAACCGCCCGTGAACGCGCGATGCTGCTGCGTAAATGGTACGAAGCCATGATGGACAACAAGCAGGCACTGGGTGAATTAATGAGTGCCGAGCAAGGTAAGCCCGTCGCCGAAGCCGTTGGCGAGGTCGAATACGGCGCCAGCTTTGTTGACTGGTTTGCCGGTGAAGCTGAACGCATCGATGGCGATATATTACCTAACGCCGATAGCAGTAAGCGTGTAATGGTCACTAAAGAGCCGGTTGGTGTCTGTGCGGCCATTACCCCATGGAATTTCCCCAACGCCATGATCACTCGTAAAATTGCGCCGGCACTGGCAGCGGGCTGCACTATCGTGGTTAAGCCACCGCAATTAACTCCGCTTTCTAGTCTGGCATTAGCCCAACTGGCTAGTGAAGTTGGCATTCCCGACGGCGTTATTAATATTATTCCGACCAGCGATGCTAAAAGTGTAGGTAAACGTCTGGCGACCTCACCACAGGTTCGCAAGCTGTCATTTACCGGCTCTACAGGTGTCGGGAAAATTCTAATGCAGCAATGTTCAGAGCACGTCACAAAATTGTCTCTTGAGCTTGGCGGTAATGCGCCGTTCCTGGTCTTTGACGATGCCGATATAGAGCAAGCCGCGGAACAGCTAATAGCCTGCAAATTCCGCAATGGCGGGCAAACCTGTGTTTCAGCGAACAGGATACTGGTACAACAGTCTGTAGCCGAAAAATTTACCAACGCGGTTGTCAGTAAAGTGAAAGCTCTGAAAGTAGGGCCCGGTACAGAAGAAAATGTCGACCTAGGTCCGCTTATCGATCAGGACGCTGTTGATAAAGTACAACGTTTAGTACTTGCTGCTAAGTCTGACGGTGCAACCATAGAAACTGGCGGTTCAGTAATGACCGAGTTAGGCGATTTATTCTATGCGCCAACGGTCATTACAGGTGTAACCGAAGAAATGGATATTAGTGAAGAAGAAATCTTTGGTCCGGTAGTGGCTATTAATACCTTTGAAACAGAAGAAGAAGGCATTGAAAAAGCCAACAATACTCCATTTGGCCTGGCTTCTTACTTCGCAGCCAAAGACACCGCTCGTATTTTCCGTGTAAGTGATGCGCTTGAATACGGCATGGTTGGTGTGAATACTGGTGGCATATCGCACGCTTATAATCCATTCGGTGGCATCAAAGAATCCGGTGTTGGCCGTGAAGGTTCTAAGTACGGTATTGATGAATATCTTGAGTTAAAAACGGTGACTCTTGGCGGACTTGGATGAACCCGTTTGAAAACACACTGAAGCAATTAAAAAGCCATTTTGACAGCGGGCTCACTCGTCCGCTGTCATGGCGTTTAAATCAACTTCAGCAACTTCAGCGATTTCTTACGGAGAACGAAAAGTCTTTACTGCAAGCTCTAAAGTCTGATCTCAACAAACACCCTAGCGAAGCGCGTTTAACTGAATTACAGTTCCTCCAAAGCGATATTAAGCAGACAATTAAAGCTCTGCCAAAGTGGAGCAAGCCTCGTAAAGTCAGTAACCCTTTACTGGCCTGGCCGGCGAAAAGTCAGCTAGTACCTGAACCGCTTGGCGCCGTACTTATTCTGGGAGCCTGGAACTACCCTTTACAATTACTTCTGGCGCCTTTAATTGCAGCCATTGCCGCTGGGAATTGCGCCGTCATAAAACCCTCTGAACATGCAACAGCAACAACAGACCTACTGGCTCGCCGGTTACCAGACTACCTGGACAATGCCGCAATAAAGCTCGTGACAGGATCCGTAACCGAGTCACAGCAACTGACAGCACTGCCCTTCGACCACATTTTCTATACTGGCGGAGAAAACGCAGCCAAAGCGATTATGGCGTCTGCCGCAGAAAACTTAACCCCGGTTACGCTGGAGCTTGGCGGTAAAAGCCCGGCGGTAGTTTTAGCCGACGCACCCATTCAAGTTGCCGCCCGCCGTATTATCTGGGGTAAGTTTCTTAATGCAGGCCAAACCTGTATTGCGCCGGATTATGTGCTGGTAGAGGATAGCGTGAAAGAGCCGTTAATTGCCGCCATGCAGCACGAACTCATCAGTTTTTACGGTGAAGATCCTCAGCACAGCAGTGATTACGGCAGGATCATCCATCAGCAGCACTGGCAGCGCCTGACGCAAATGCTGGAAGGCGAAAACGTGGTTGTCGGTGGAGACTCTGATAAGAGCGAACGTTATATCGCCCCCACAATAGTGGATGGTATAAAAAACGGCAGTGCGCTCATGCAGGAAGAGATTTTTGGTCCGATATTGCCGGTCATAACCATTAAGTCAGCAGCGGATGCCATTGAGGAAATCCGTCTCCATCCAAAACCGTTAGCGCTCTATGTGTTTAGCAACAATCAGCGCCTGCTTGATTTATTTACACAGCAAGTGTCTGCCGGCAATGTTTGTTACAACGACACACTCATGTTCATGCTGAACGACGAGTTGCCTTTTGGTGGCGTTGGTCGCAGTGGAATGGGTCGCTACCACGGTAAATGGGGATTCGATACCTTCAGCCATTTAAAACCCGTGATGACACGCAGTTTTCGTTTCGACGTCGCTTTGCGCTACCCGCCTTACAGCAAGTTAAAAGATAAAATCTTATCCTGGTTTAGTCATTAACCATTGAAATTATGGACTCGCGTCTGCATATCTCTGATAACAGAGATTAAAGTGGCTTATTAAAACAGGAGCGTCGCAGCTGATGTCCGAATCCAATATCGTTAACCTTGACTTGCAGAACTTTCAGCAAGTTTTGCTGGAAGGCTCAAAAGAAAAACTCATTATTATCGATTTTTGGGCTGACTGGTGTGAACCCTGCAAACAACTTATGCCAGTGCTTGAAAAGCTGGCTATGCAATACAGCGACCAGGTTATTCTGGCCAAAATAAATTGTGATGAACAACAAGAATTAGCCGCCCAGTTTGGTATTCGCAGTTTACCTACCGTAGCCTTTTTTAAAGACGGTCAGCCAGTTGACAGTTTCGGTGGAGTGAAAACCGAAGGTGAAATTCAGGAAATACTAACGAAACACCTGCCCAGTCCGTCAGACGACTTAATTCAACAAGCTCAGACAGCTATGGGCGAAGGTGACGCGAATACGGCTTATACTCTGGCTAAACAAGCTTACGATTTAGACAACACTAATATGCAGGCTCTTAAACTGCTAGCCGAAGCTGCGGTCGATGCTGGCCGGTTGGATCAGGCCAAAGAGCTGGTCGCTAAGATTCCACTGGTAGAGCAAGACGGTGACTACCAACGTATAAAAGGCAAGCTTGAGCTGGCGGAAGACGCCGCTGACTCTCCAGAGCTACGCGCTTTACAGGAGCAAGTAGAAAATAACCCCGATGACCTGGCTTTAAAATTACAGTTAGCACTTAAGTTTCATGAAGCAAGTCGTGATGAAGAGGCCCTGCAGCAGGTTTTCACTGTATTAGGTAAAGACGTCAATTTTGCTGATGCGAAAAAATACGCACTCGACATTATCAATTCATTACCCGACGGTGATCCTCTGGCGGCGACCTATCGTAGAAAGCTTTACAGCACAATGTATTGAAGACCTGTATTGATGGTTGTTCACTAGCAGCAGTGTTTGGCCGGCTTCCCCAGCCGGCTTCTTTTTGTCCTGACGTTTTGTGATAATAAGCTCATGCAGGAAAACTATAATCAAGACATTCAGTCCGGTGCGCTCCAACCCGATAAATATCAGTTAGAGGCGGTAAAGGCGCTGCAGCAACGACTGGACTCACTTGCTCGCGGACATAAACCGAAAAGTCTTTACTTATTTGGCCCTGTCGGCCGGGGGAAAACCCTGCTGATGGACATGTTTTACCAACATCTTCCGAAAGGTCAGTCTATTCGACTGCATTTTCACCATTTTATGGCCAAAATCCACGAAGAACTGAATAGCCTTCAGGGCGAAGCTAACCCTATGCAGATTATTGCTAAGAGGTGGTCACAGCACTATTCGATAATCTGTCTGGATGAGTTTTTCGTTGAAGATATTGGCGACGCAATGATTTTAGCCGGACTATGGCATGCGCTGTTCAACGAGGAGGTTAGTTTAATAACAACCTCGAACGCCCCACCTAATGAGCTTTACAGAGATGGTTTGGCGCGCCATCGCTTCGAACCTACAATAGAGTTGTTGAATAAGGAGTGTGACTGTCTGGACTTGGGTATGGGCGTTGATTATCGCCGACTGCACGAAGCCGATTTACCCTATTACCTTAAGCAAGGCACACTGCAACAGCTCCGTTCACTCGCAGAGAGCCATTTCGGCCGCACAAAAGAAACCCCCTCCGTTCGGATAATGAAGCGTGAAATTCCGTGCTTATGGCACAACAATAAAGTGATTGGTTTTGACTTTATGTCTCTCTGCTCCGGCCCCAGAAGTCAGCGCGACTATATGGAACTGGCCGATCGTTATGCTGCTATAGCGGTGCATCAGGTTCCGGCTTTTTCTTATATACCAGATAAAGACCTGGTACATGGTGTAGAGGAAACCTACCAGCGCGAACATCAGGCAAATATTGTCAGCAAACTGGATAACGAAGCCCGTCGTTTTATAGCTCTGGTCGATGAGTGCTATGACCGAAAGTGTCACTTATTGGTAACCGCCGAAACCGACATCGATAAATTATATCAGGCCAGACAATTGGCTTTTCCTTTCCGGCGTTGCGTTTCACGACTTTTTGAAATGCAGCAATGGGGTGACTCAGTTGCAGGAAACACGCTGGTAAAAAGACGCCAATCTGTTCCAGAGAGTTGAATTCCCTGTATTTACCAGCGTGTTAAAACTGAGTTAATTAAATGTTATATGACTTGCAAAAAATTCCAATATTACAATTGTCATGGATGTTAAAATAAGTTTTGTTTCCAAGCCGGATTTCCCGCATTCTGCCGCACAAACAGTAATTAGCTGCTTGCCGTTAAATTAACGCCTTGCTAGGATTGCTGGAATTTGCTGAACAGCGGCGCTTAAAAAGCGTAAAACAAAAACGATAAAAGAAGGTTCAGAATGAGCGAACAACGCGATCAATTTAGCTCTAAGATTGGCTTTATATTAGCGGCGGCAGGTTCTGCCGTCGGCATTGGTAACTTAGTTGGGTTCCCCGTTGCTGCCACTAAAAATGGCGGTGGGGCATTTTTAATTATCTATGCGTTATTCGTTGCCTTTATCTGCGTGCCAGTTATGTTGGCAGAAATGGGCCTGGGCCGGCGCGCTCAAAAAAGCCCTCTGGGATCTTACAAAGCATTATCGCCAAACAATAAAGGCTGGCATCTTGCTGGCTTACTGGCAGTTATCACGCCATTTATGATTGCGGTTTTCTACATGGTCATCACGGTGTGGATCTTCGGTTACCTCTGGCATTCAGTTACCGGCAACCTCGATATGCTCGCCGACGCCGAATACTTTGGCCAATTCGTAAACGACTACGGCTTTGTTGGTTTCCTTATTGCAGTGACAATAATCGTCAATGTTATCTTGCTTGGTGGTGTTCGTCAGGGGATAGAGAAAGCCGCGAAATTCCTGATGCCAGCGCTGTTTATTATGCTCATTCTGCTGGTTATCTTTGTTCTGTCACTGGATAACGCCGTGCTCGGACTTGAGTTTTATCTGGTTCCCGACTTTTCAAAAATTGATGGTTCAGTAATCAACGGCGCATTATCACAGGCCTTTTTCTCGTTATCTCTCGGTATGGGCATTTTAATAACCTACGGCTCTTATTTCAGCCGCAGGGACGACATTGTGACCTCAGGTAAACTGGTTGCTTTAACAGATACAGCCGTTGCTTTTACCGCCGGTTTAATGACTCTGCCCGCGATATTCGCCATCAATCCCAATACCAACCCGGATTCATTGAGTGACTCCTCGGTTAGTATGATTTTCTCTTTCTTTCCGCAAATCTTTATCGCTCTGGAAGGCGTTGTCGGCTATGTTGGCGCAAGCATTGCCGCTACTATCTTTTTCCTGCTGACCTTTATTGCTGCTATTACATCTTTGGTTTCTATTCTTGAAGTACCAACCGCAGCGGTTATTGAGCAAGCGAAGATAAGCCGTAAAAAAGCCCTGCTGGTTATGGGTATCGCCGTTACTGTACTGACTCTTATTGCCGCGACCTCTTTTGGTTTTGTTCCGGCATTCACTGAGTTTACTTTCTACGCTGACACGCCTAAGTCAGTTTTTGATGTAATCTACGACGTTTTTTACGACACCATCTTGCCACTGAATGGCCTTTTGATTTGCTTATTTGTCAGCTTCCACTGGCGCCGTAAAAACCTGGATGCAGAACTTGCTGAAGGCAACCCCGGTTATCCGAATACACTACTGGCCAAATATGTACGTCTATCTATCTGTACATTCATTCCCTTGATATTAGCGGCGGTATTTATTAATACAGTGTTAACTAAATTCTTCGCTTATCCTATTTTCTAAAATGGCAGAGCGCAGCGGTTACCGACAACTTCAACTGCTGCAAGATGCGAGCCTCTGGCGCGAATACTGCGAGGCTCGTTCTGAAAGTTCTATCTACTTATCAAACCTACAGACTCATGCCGATGCCGTACTCTCCCGTTACCGCGATTATCTGGGGCATGAGTTTGAACAAGTCTGGATAGACTGCCACGACGGTTTGCACGCCGACGCCATAGCAGCGCTTTGTGGCACCGTTACCGCCGGTGGTCTGTTGTCTATTTTACTCCCGGCTGAGAGCAACGCCATGAGTCACCGCATGGAGCGTTTTGCCGCAAAACACTTTGCCGAATCAAACATCAAACCCTATTCATCGGTCAACAAAACTGAAACACGCTCAGCAAATGAGACGCTACAGCTAACGAATGAGCAGAACTCTATTTTTAACGCTCTTACACAAAGCACAGCAAAACCATGCGAAACTCATATCATTACCGCCGAACGCGGCCGCGGTAAAAGTACCTTGTTAGGTCAGGCGCTTGCCCAAGCAAAAGAGCACAGCTCGATTATTGTGACGGCACCGCGAAAAGCCAATGCGAAAGTTTTACTACAGCAAGCGCCGGAAGCTCATTTCGTCGCCTGGGATAAGCTGCTGGAACAACCCGGTAATTCGGAAGTAACATTAATTATTGATGAAGCTGCGGGTCTGCCATTGTGGGCAACAGAACAGCTATGCCAAAAATTTAATCCCTGGTTGCTTGCCACAACCGTTGCTGGTTATGAAGGTTGTGGTCGTGGTTTTGCTGTGCACTTTACCGACTGGGCCAGGAAAACCTTGCCACAGGTATCTGTTCACCAGCTAACTCAACCATTACGCTGGCCCATAAATGATCCGTTAGAGCAGTGGCTGACCGACACTTTCCTAATGAACGAGCAACCAGTAACACAATTCGGGCGCCGGGAGTCCGGCACTTTTATTAAACACGCATCGGAACTTGAAGAAGCTTTGCTGCAACAATGTTTTCAACTTCTTCTCAGCGCACATTACCAAAGTAGCCCGAATGACCTTAACCTGCTGCTTACCGAACCCGGACATAAGCTCGCATATCAGTCCACAAACGGCGAAGTTACTGCGGTTGCCTGGCTTATGAGTGAGGGACCCATTTTATCGCCATTAAAAGAAGAAGTCAGACAAGGGCAAAGACGCCCCAAAGGAAATTTACTGCCTCAGGCCATAGGCTACTTTCTGCAACAGGACTGGGCTATGGATTTACATTGGCTAAGAGTTGCACGTATTGCGGTACCAGCTGCGAAAAGACGACGTAAAGCCGCCTCCGAATTGCTGGCTGAGATTTACCGGTGGGCACTGGACAACAATTACCAAATGCTGGGCACCAGTTTTGCCTGGTCACCGGGACTGGATAATTTCTGGAAGAAAAATGGCTATGCCCTTTGGCGCCTCAGTAGCCGTATAGACAGTGTGTCCGCACGGCCGGCGGCTATTTATGCACTCCCACTAACCAATGAATTCACTGAATTATACCGGGTATGTCAATTGCTCGGTCAGTGGGGACAAAACCAGCTACAATGGTTGTCAGATGGCAAAGAGATGCTGCAACTGACAGACGAACACAATGAGATAAGAACAAGCCTTATTCAAGCCTATCGCAGTAAGACTATCCCGTTTGACGCGGCACATTTTGCCTTAGCTCAGTGGTTCTACTGGCAACATAGTAATCACCCTCTAACCGAACTGCTGTGTAACTCATCGACAACACTCAAACATCTGGGCGAGTATTGGGGGGGAGTGTCTCAGCGTCAGGCGAATGAAAATCTCTGTAAAGAAGTATGCTTACTGCACTAATGTGACTTGTTGTTTTGACAGCAAATTCCTATGATCACCGCAGAACCTAAACAGGAAGCCCAACCATGACTCGTTATTCAGCTTTTATTCTTTGTTCAACTGTGTTGATACTGAGTGCCTGTAGCTCGTTTGAACAGGAAAAAGAACAACCTGACGGCCCTTACCCCGAAACTAAAACCGTCGAGCAGCAAGATGATTATCACGGTACCCGAGTTGAAGATCCTTACCGCTGGCTGGAGCAGGACAACCAGGAAGTGTCTAATTGGGTGGATGCGCAAAACCAGTTATCTACTCCTTTATTGCAAAATCTTCCGGCGTTCGCCGACATTAAAGATCGCATGACTGAACTGTGGAATTATGAAAAAGTCAGCACGCCTTTTCGCTATGCCGACCGGTATTTCTACTTCGCAAATGACGGCCTTCAAAATCAGTCCGTGCTATACACCATGACCGATTTAAACAGTGCGCCGGATATTCTGATTAATCCTAATAACTTCAGCGACGACGGAACCGTGTCGCTGGCACGTATTAACGTTTCTCCCCGCGCGACCTATGTTGCTTATGCCACTTCTGACGGCGGCAGCGACTGGACGGAAATAAAAGTCCGTAATGTAGAGTCAGGAAAAGACACCAGCGACGTTATTGAAGGGGTTAAATTTACCGAAGTTGCCTGGCTACCAAATGAACGGGGGTTTTATTACAGCCGCTACCCTGAAAATAAAGACGGCAGCTTTGATGATACAAAACCCGTCAGTGTTTATTTTCATAAACTGGGAACCAAACAAAGTGACGATGAGCTGATTTTTGCTTTTGACAACCAGCCCGAACTAAACCCTTACGCCAAAGTATCGGACGACGGTAAATACTTACTTATTGATGTTTTTAAAGGCTACGACGCTAATGCCGTCTACCTGCGTCCGCTAGCACAGGAAAATGCACCTTTTAAAGGGCTTTTCACCAAGTGGGACGGCCAATATCAGTACGTTACCAGCCAAAAAGGCCTGCTGTATTTTAAGACTACCAATGAAGCGTCGACAGGTCGTGTCGTTGCCGTTGACCCTAAACAACCTGAACCTGAGAACTGGACAGAAATTATTGCTGCTAAAACTCATACACTGAAAGACGTACATGCAGTAAATGGTCAACTATTTGCGCATTATCTGCAGTCAGCGCGCTCGCGAGTGGCTATCTTTGATATAAAAGGAACCATGCTTCAGGAGCTGGCTTTACCCGGTATTGGCTCAATTAGCGGTTTTGAAGGCAGCCATAAAGCACCCGATGTATTCTTTTCCTTCAAAAGCTTTACCGAACCGGGAAAAATCTATCGCTACCAGCCTGACCAGCAACGTACCACCTTGTGGTATGAAACCAAAGTGCCAGCCGAATTAGATCAATATACAACTGAGCAAGTGGTATACAACAGTGCCGATGGCACCGAAGTTCCAATGTTTTTAGTGCACGACAAGAACATTGAGCTTAACGGCGAAAACCCAACGCTGTTATATGGTTATGGCGGTTTCAATATTTCTATTACGCCAGATTACGACACAACCCGTCTTGTCTGGTTAGAAATGGGCGGCGTACTAGCCATTCCAAATCTTCGCGGCGGCGGTGAATTTGGTGAAATGTGGCATCAACAAGGCACTAAAGAAAACAAGCAAAACGTCTTTGACGACTTTATTGCCGCGGCTGAATGGTTAATAAACAACAACTACACCAACAAGAATAAGCTGGCTATTCAGGGACGCAGTAACGGCGGTTTATTGGTCGGCGCTACCATGACTCAGCGTCCTGAGTTGTTTGCCGCAGCCCTTCCTGCCGTTGGTGTTATGGATATGCTGAGATACCAACTGCCCAGCGCCAATGCACGAGGCTGGGGTAGTGAATTTGGTTTAAGCGAAAATAAAGAGGAGTTCAAAACTCTTTATGCTTACTCGCCGGTGCACAATACCAAGAGCGGCACCTGTTATCCGGCAACCTTGATCACCACCGGCGACCACGATAATCGAGTGGTTCCATGGCACAGCTACAAGTTTGCAGCTGCACTGCAACGTGACCAAAGTTGCGACCAACCCATACTGTTGAATGTAGAGACTCGCGCTGGTCACGGAGCCGGTACACCAACCTGGATGCGCATTGAAGAACATGCCGAAAACTGGGCATTTTTACATAAGCATTTAGGTATGGATTCCGAGGCAGCACAAAGCAACGCTTCTGAATGATGATTTCATAAAAATATGCTATCTTTCGCAGCAACTTTATTAGTTAAAAGATTTCTGTGAAGGATAGCATTCATGTCTAAAGTTCTAATTATTGGTGCCGGCGGTGTTGCTGGCGTAGTCGTACAAAAATGTGCAGGCCTACCTGAAGTATTCTCTGAGATTCATCTTGCCAGCCGTACCCTGTCCAAATGTCAGGCGTTGCAGGAAAAAGCGGGTAAAGACCGCGTTGTTGGTGTGTATCAGGTAGACGCCGATGACTCTGCAGAAGTAGCTGAGCTTATTCGTGGCATTAACCCGTCACTGGTTATTAACGTTGCGCTTCCATACCAGGACTTACCTATCATGGATGCGTGCCTCGAAACCGGCGTTCACTACCTGGATACCGCAAACTACGAACCAAAAGACGAAGCGAAATTTGAATATTCGTGGCAGTGGGCTTATCAGGAACGCTTTAAAGAAAAAGGTTTAATGGCCTTGTTGGGTGCCGGTTTTGATCCGGGTGTTACCAACGTATTTACGGCTTATGCCGCCAAGCACTACTTTGACGAAGTGCATTATCTGGACATTGTTGACTGCAACGGTGGTGACCACGGTCAGGCCTTTGCAACCAACTTTAACCCGGAAATTAATATTCGCGAAATTACCCAAAAAGGTAAGTACTGGGAAAACGGCGAGTGGCACGAAACCGACCCTATCAGCGTGCGTAAAGATCTGGATTACCCAAATGTTGGTGTTCGCCCGTCTTACCTGCTGTTCCACGAAGAGCTGGAGTCGCTAGTTAAGCACTTTCCAACCATTAAACGCGCGCGTTTCTGGATGACTTTCGGTGAGCAGTATCTGACTCACTTACGGGTACTTGAAAACGTTGGCATGACCTCTATCCAACCGGTAGACTTTGAAGGCAAAAAAATTGTACCACTGGAGTTTCTCAAGGCGGTACTGCCGAACCCGGGTTCTCTGGCGGAAGGCTATACCGGAAAAACCTGTATTGGTACCTATGTCACAGGACTGAAAGACGGTCAAGAGAAGACTATTTTCATCTACAACAACTGTGACCATGCCGAAACCAACAAAGAAGTTGGCGCCCAGGCAGTCTCTTACACTACCGGCGTACCGGCAATGATCGGCGCTTCTATGATGTTGCAGGGTCATTGGATGGAACCCGGCGTCTGGAATATGGAACAGTTTGACCCGGACGAGTTTATGGAACGGCTAAACAAATATGGCCTGCCATGGCAAGTTCTGGAATGCGATAAGCCATTTGAGAAGTAACAGAGAAGACAACGCATGAGTCAATATACATCGCCGGAAATTCCGTCTCCTTGCTATGTGCTGGACGAAAAGCTGCTACGCAAGAACCTCGAGCTGATGCAAAAGGTACAGGAGCAAAGTGGTGCCGACATTATTCTGGCACTGAAAGGCTACGCCATGTGGTCAGCTTTTCCGCTTATTCGTCAGTATCTGAAAGGCTGCACAGCCAGTTCTGTCTGGGAGGCAAAGCTGGCAGCGGAGGAGTTTTCGCGCGAAGTTCATGCTTATGCGCCAGCTTATAAACAAGAAGACATCGACGAACTGCTGCCGTTAGTGAATCACTTGTCTTTCAACAGTGTCTCTCAATGGCACAAGTACCGTGAACAGACAGCTGATGCCGGAGTTTCCGTTGGTCTGCGTATTAACCCGGAGCATCAGGAAGCTGAAACTGAGCTTTATGATCCCAGCGCACCGGGCTCTCGTCTGGGTATTCGTGCCAGCGAACTTAAGCAGCAGGACTTAACCGGCGTTGAAGGTTTGCACGTGCACAACCTGTGCGAGTGCGACTCTTTTGCCCTTGAGCGCACACTGGACGCCGTGGAAAACCGTTTTGGCGAACAGCTAAAACAAATGAAATGGTTGAATCTGGGTGGCGGACATCTCATGACCCGTCAGGGCTACGATGTTGATCATCTGATAAAACAGTTAAAGCGCCTGCGCGAAACCTACGACCTTCAAGTGATACTGGAGCCCGGCTCTGCCGTTGCCTGGCAAACCGGTCCGCTGGTCTGTGAAGTGGTGGATATTGTTGAGAACCAGGGGCAAATTGCTTTACTGGATATTTCAGCCACAGCGCATATGCCGGACGTGCTGGAAATGCCTTATCGCCCGGTCATTACCGGAGCAGGTTTACCAGCAGAAAAAGCCTTCAGTTATCGCTTAGGCGGCAATAGTTGTTTAGCCGGTGATGTTATCGGTGAGTACAGTTTTGATCAGCCGCTGGCTGTTGGCGACCGCCTGGTGTTTGAGGACATGATGCATTACACCATGGTGAAAACGTCTTTCTTTAACGGTGTTCAACACCCAGCCATTGGTATTTTGCGGGAGAATGGACAGTTCGATTGTGTACGACAATTTAGCTACGAAGATTTCCGCAATCGCTTGTCTTAAACACAAATAAGCTTTCGCAGTTCAAATCAAAGGCCACTTAGTCCTATATACTCTAATCAAGTGGCCTTTTTGCTTTCTCAACCACCGAAGGTGGCATTCTCTCAGCCAGCTTTGCAAGCTTCTGTTCAATATCCGCATAAGTCCGCTTATCAGCGGTAATTGAATTATGCAGCCAATGATAAGCTTTTTCATAATCATAAGGGCTGCCTTCATCGGCCAGCAGAATATCGGCAAAGCGTCGTTGCGCAGGCAAATTTCCTAACGATGCGGCTTCACGAAGGTACAGAATGGCACGCTCAATGTCTTTTTGCACCAAAACCCCTTCATGGTAATAGCGACCTAACTGCTCCAGAGCTTCCAGTAAGCCATGCTGAGCTGCTTTCTCCATATACAGCAGGCCAAGTTCGGGGTCACGGTCATAACACACACCCCAGGCCATCATGTCGCCATAAAGAAACTGATAAGTCGGTCGGCGCTCAAGCTCGGCCTGAGCTTCAATATCCTGTGCCAACTGGCAGCGATCGGTATCGCGTACCCGTTTCAGATGCGCATTAGTTGCAAACATCTCAACCAGTTCCGCGTCTGAATATAACTGTACCGCTTCAACATCCTGCGCCTGCGCCTTGTGCATAGCGGTCAATCCGGCTACAGCAATCAGCATTGGAATGACTATCTTCATAAAGTTGCCTGTGGTCTCTCTGAATATACCTAAAAGCTTAACTGTTTAGGTTATCGGCACAGAGTCGCAAACCCTTAAACAACAAATCGTCATAACGACAGAATTCAACCGACAAGGTTCGCATCAAATGCTCACCGTCACCACCGGTGACCACCACATCAAAAGGCTGGTCAGAAAAATAGCGGCCGGACAACTGAATCGCTTGTGCAATAGCACCGGTTAAAGCTGCTTCAGCCCCTTGGGTAATACCGTCAAAAGTATCCAGGCCGGCAGCTAAACCATCACGCTCAATATCATTTACCGTAATGCCCTTTAAATTAGCCGTACCCTGACCCAGGGCATTTAGCATTAACTGTCGTCCGGGAACAATCCAGCCGCCAAGATGACGGCCATCAGCCATCAGCCAGTCAATGGTTAGTGCAGTACCCGCATCGACAATCAGTGCGTTCTGTTTCACTTGCTCATGACAACCGAGTAAGGCCATCCAGCGATCCGAGCCGAGGCGCTCAGGTTCTTTAGTGTAACCATTAGTAACCCCTGCTTGCTGTGCTCTGGTTTTTTGCCAGAAAACTTTTATACCCAGTTCCGCCAACGAGCTATTTAACGTATCCATAACCTGAACAGCGGCCACACTGCAACCAATGGCCTGCTGTTCGCGTTTTAGCTGACGGCCGCTAATAACCTCAAGAAGCAAATCTTTTAGCGGCTGACTTAAATCGTTTAGCCAGCTTTGATGAGAAATAGCTCCCAGAATCTCTATTTTATCGGTGTCAGCATCCCACCATGCAAACTTGCTGCGGGTATTGCCCGCATCAATTAGTAGCATCTTGCGCCCTCAATGAAACTTCACCACCAAAATAACGACGTACGCCCTGCTCATCTTCTACCAGTAACGCACCATTTTCGTCGATTCCACGACAGGTTCCTAAACAAACTCTTTGCCCCATAATGAGCTTCACCGGCTTATCCAAAAAGCAGTCGTATCGGCGCCAGCTTTGCTGAAAAGCAGCCAGCCCGTGTTGTTCGTATTGCTGTAAAGCCGACAGCACAGAGGCACGTACCTGCGCCGCAATATGATTACGCGACATTGGCTGCGGCAATTCAGTGTTCAGATCCGTCCAGGCCTGATCAATGCTCGCACCAACATGCTCTGGCATGGTTAAATTAATGCCAATACCAATAATGCTGTGCGCAGCGCCTTCAGGCGAGGTTTCAAGGTCGACCAGTATTCCGGTCACTTTCTTCCCGCCAATGTAAACATCGTTAGGCCATTTTACGCTAACGCCTTCAATACCCAGGTCGGTAAAACATTCCGCTAAGGCGACCCCGGCCGCAAGGCTTAACCCCATGGCGCCATGAATACCGTCATCTAAAGGCCAGTACACACTAAAGTAAAGGTTATTGCCAAAGGGCGAAATCCATTTTTTCCCACGACGCCCGCGTCCGGCGGTCTGAGCTTCGGCGAAAATAGAAAACCCCGCTTCTAAAGGCCCTTCTTTGGCCAACGCTTTAACCCGGTCGTTACTGGAATCAACCACCGACTTCACTTCAAACTCCGGCGACTGTCGCCACTCTTCCGGGCTTTCCTTTTCAATAACCCCCGCCTGCAAAAGCTCTATCGGCCGGGCAAGCTTATAGCCACGCCCGGTTACCGAAAACAGCTCAAGCCCAAGCTCTTCAAGTTTATGAATGTGTTGGTTTACCGCAGCCCGGGATATAGCCAGAGACTCACCAATAGCCTGCCCGGAATGAAACTCACCATTAGCCAGTAAAGTAATTAACTGATCAAGACGTTCTGCCTGCTTCATTTCTCTACCGCCAACTGCACAAGACCATGTTGGCCTACCAGACGAACTTCAGGTTCGAGCATAATGCCACTGGCATCCGCCACTTGTTTCATAATTTTTAGTGCCAGTTGCTTAATATCACTGCCCGTGGCCTGTGCTTTATTAATCAACACCAATGCCTGACGCGGGTTAACCGCAGCATCGCCGACAAACGCTGACTTCAGACCTAAATGCTCAATAAGCCAACCAGCCGCCACTTTCACCTGGTTATCGGCTACCGGGAAATAGACCATGTCAGGCCATTTCAGCAACAGCTGATCAAGCTGCGCTTTGGTAATAACCGGGTTTTTGAAAAAGCTGCCGGCATTGGGTATAACTTTTGGATCCGGTAACTTTCTCTGGCGCACTTCCACAACCGTATCGAAAATTTTCTGGGCACTCACATGCCCCTGAAGTTGGTTCAACGGAGCATAGTGGGTAACCGGCTGCCAGTCTTTGGGCAAGCGAAACACCACCGAAGTTATCAACCAACGGCCAGGGTGTTGCTTGAATACACTGTCGCGATATGCAAACTGGCAGGCTTCTCTGTTCATAGAAACCCAGCACTTTTCTTTAATGTCCCAGGCGGTTACCTGCTCAATAAAGGTTGCCACCTCTACCCCATAAGCCCCAACATTTTGCACCGGGGCAGCACCGACTGAGCCCGGAATTAGCGCTAAGTTCTCCAGCCCGTCGATACTTCTTGCGCGTAAGTCAGCAACAAAGTTATGCCAGTTCTCGCCTGCTGCGGAAGTAATTAAATAAGAGCTTTCCTGTTCTTCAATGCAGACACCCAGTAGCCGGTTGCAAATGACGGTTCCATAGAAGTTATCGACAAATAAGGTGTTACTACCCTCACCAAGCAAATAATAAGGTTCCTCAAATGCTAACTGCTCAACGTCGTCGCTGCTTTTCAGTTCAATTAACGCACGGCATTGTGCCGGGAGTTTAAATGAGTGTCGCTCGGCAAGCTCTATCAACTTCTGGCTCCTCCCGCCTTTCGGGTACTAATGTATTTTAAAAATGCTTTTAATGCGGCAGGTTTAGCGGGTTTAGGTAAAAACTGCAGGCCGCTTTTGCGGGCCGCCTGCTTCACGGCATCGTCACGCATCGCTGTCACCAAAGCGGCCGGTATCTGTTGCTGCCAAATATCACGTAGTTCCTGCGCCAACTGCAAGCCGTCACCGTCACCTAACTGGTAATCTAACAACAGTCCGTGCGGCGCTTTGTTCTGGCTGTGAGCCTTAGCATAGGCTAAAGCTTTGCTATAACGATTAAATGTCAGGGCTTCGCACCCCCACTTATTCAGCAGCGCACTCAACGCACTTAAATTTTCATTGTCGTCATCGACCACAATAAGCTGTAAAGGATCAGATAAAGCATCTTCCAGTTGTTTTTTCGGTCGGCTGACAACCTGAGCAGCATTGCCTAACGGCACTCGTACCGAAAAACACGAGCCTTTACCTTCAACCGACTCAACCTGTACGTCACAGTTTAACTGCTCCCCCATACGTTGCGCGACACTTAATCCAAGGCCGACACCGTCTACGGTTTGGTTCTGCACTCGATAAAATGCATCAAATACCTTATTTTGCTGCTGCGCTGCAATGCCCGGCCCGGTATCCCACACGGCTATCTGAAGCTCATCTCCGCGTTTGCGCACGCCCAACAGCACGCTGCCCCTTTGGGTGTATTTTATGGCATTAGATAAAAAGTTCTGCACAATTCGGCGCAAATATGTTGGGTCGGTGTACACCGGCCGGTCTTTATAAAACGCACGAAAATCCAGCTTCCGCTGCTCGGCCAGCACCGCATATTCTTCGACTAGCGGTTCCAGTAATGAGCTAAGCTGCACATGCCGGAACTGCGGTTTTAAAGCCCCCTGATCCATTTTTGCTATCGACAATAAGGTAGAGAGTAAATGCTCAGTTGACCCAAGCGCAGTATCCAGCTTGCCAACTAACGACAAGTTCCGCTCCGAAAGTTCTTTTTCCTGAATAGCCGAAAGGTATAAACGCGCCGCATTAAGAGGCTGTAAAATATCATGACTGGCCAGCGCCAGAAAACGCGTTTTAGAAGCATTGGCCGCTTCCGCTTCGGCCTTAGCTTTTTTCAGCTCGTCCTCAACCTGTCGGCGCCTGTCTATTTCAGCCGTCAACTCCTGATTTATCTCGCGTATTTCCTGGGTCCGAACGTCAACCCGCTGTTCCAGATCAATATTGGCATCTTCCAGTGCCTGCTGGGTTTCAACGTGCGACGTAATGTCGGTAAAGCTGGTAACGAAGCCGCCGGTCGGCAAAGGGTTACCGACCATTTCTATCACCCGGCCATCGGCGCGGCGACGAATAAAACGGTGTGGCGACCCCAACTGCATATAACGCAAACGCTTATTAACCAATCCGTCAACGTCACCAGGACCACATTCACCGCGCTCTGCGTTATAGCGAATAAGGGTCGCTATGGGCTGTCCGGGTTTCACCATGCCCTCAGGGTACTGGAATAAATCCATATAGCGTTTATTCCAGGCCACCAGCCTCAGCTCTGCATCGACAACACTAATGCCCTGAGCCAAATTCTCCAGCGAGCTAAACAAAATAGATTGCTGAGTTTGCAGAGCTTGCGTTGTATCGTCAAAGAAGTGAACAACTTCTTCTAAATTTAGCTGCTTATCGCGCAGTGCAGCATCGACAAGAGAGCGCGCCGTGGCAGAGCCAAGTACACCAGCTATCGCTCTTTCCACAAAACTGATAAAGGTTTTTTCAGCCACACCTTCCAGCGGAAGCTCAGTGTTTTCCGGACGCTGATAATACTGCATTAACTGCTGAGCCCGTTCCGCCCCTAAAAAGGTCCTTAACAGCAACAACATATCGGCATTGGTAGCACTGTCGTTTTTGTTGAAATGCAAGTCGGGTAAAGCGGCTCGGGGTTTAACAAAAGCCGTTGCCTGAATACGGTCAACCAGACGAGGTTTTGCCAACAATGAAAACACGATAAACCCGAAGCAATTTAAAGCTAAAGAAACTACAGTACCGCGGGTTATTATTTCTACATCGGTTAGCTGAAGGTCGGTGTATAAAGGTATTAGTACCGCTAAAACCCAGCCGACTGAACCTGCAGCCAACCCGGCGTAAACACCCCGCGCGTGGCCTTTACGCCAATACAGAGCGGCCAGCAACGCCGGCAGCAACTGCAACACCAACGAGAACGCCAACAAACCAATACTGACCAGGTTAGTCCGGGCTGCCCAGAAGTAATAACATAGAAACGACAGCACCATAGTAACGGCAATAGCCACACGCCGAATTAATAGTAATGCCCTGTCGTATTCACGGCGCCGATGTTTTAGCGGCAAGCGCGACTCGCGCTGCAGCAAAATGGGCATGATAACGTCGTTGGTTATCATGGTGCTTAAGGTTACGGACGCGATAATCACCATGGCTGTCGCTGCCGATATACCACCAATAAAAATAACCAGCGATAACCATAGCTGCTCTTTGAGTAACGGCAGTTGCAACGCAAACGTTGAACCATCGGTGGTTGCTGACAAATAGAAAGTTCCTGCAATAGCAATGGGGACAATTGCGGCAGCGGTCAGCGCCAAATACAAAGGAAAGCCCCAACGCGCCGTGCGTAAATGCCGGACATCAACATTGTCCACTACCGCCACATGAAACTGTCTGGGTAAACAAAGAATAGCCCCAGCAGCCATCAGTGTTTGTACAATAAACTCAAACTCGCCAAAGGCGGCAAATGACCACTGAGGTTTCGTCACGTCACTAAATGAACTGAATAAGTTCGATTGCGCGTCTCCCTGAATCAGGAACCAGGCAAAAACACCAGCTGCCAGCAATGCAACCAGTTTGATCATCGACTCAACAGCAATAGCCAGTATCATGCCACTGCGATATTCAGTGACTTCGACGTGACGGGTACCAAACAACATAGCAAAAATTGCCATTAGCGCAGCAGCACCCAGTTCTTTTATCGAAAACTGTGCCATCACTCCAGAGCTTTCAGTCAGAACCGCAAAGCTAATGCCCACAGCTTTTAACTGAAGCGCAATGTAAGGAATAATAGCAACGGCAGCAATGGCGGTAACAGCCACGGCAAGCCGGCGGCGTTTACCAAAGCGGGAAGAAATAAAGTCGGCTATTGAAGTAATATTTTGTTGTTTACTAACCGAAACCAGCTTTTCCAGAATTCGGATACCAAACAAGAACAGCAAAATTGGCCCGAGCAAGATAGGAAAGAACGCCCAACCGTCAACTGCTGCATTACCCACAGCGCCGTAATACGTCCAGGACGTGCAGTAGATGGCCAGCGACATAGAGTAGACAACTGGCTTGTGACTGATTTTATTCGCCCACGAGCCTAAACGGTCGCCCCAGGTGGCAACTGCGAAGAGGAAAATCACATAAGCCAGCGAGGCAAATATCAGTAACCAGGTCATAATTGCAGACGTTCAGCCACCAAAACTGCCTGGGTACGACTGTACACTCCCAGTTTGCGGAAAATTGCCGTAATGTGTGCTTTGACTGTTGCTTCAGTAATGCCCAGTTGATAGGCAATTTGTTTGTTCAGCAAGCCTTCATGAAGAAAGTGCAAAACCCGGTACTGCTGCGGGGTAAGCTCCGAAACCTTTTGCGCAAGCTGCTGATCTTCGTCCGAAATCACATCGAGACGTTCTCTGTTTTCTTTCGGAACCCAGGTGTCGCCCTGCAGGATGGTATCTATTGCTTCGGCTATTTCTGCAGAGGGTAATGATTTTGGAATAAAGCCCAAAGCCCCAAAGCCAATGCACTTGGCCACAATCGAGGAATCCTCACTACCGGAAATGATGGCAACGGGAAGCAGCGGATAGTCTTCTCTGACACGAATAAGACCATACAAATCACCACTGCCGGGCATGTGTAAGTCCAGCAGCAATAAATCGACATCGTCGTCGTTATTCAGTGCAGTCAGAGTTGAGTCTAAGTCTTCAGCTTCGCGTAAGGTCAGCTCAGAAAAGTGATTCGCGAGAGCGCCCTGCAGCGCCTCGCGAAACAATGGGTGGTCATCTGCGATTAAAAATTTCGCCATGAGATTCCAGATTAAGTGACATTATTTATTCATTCGATTCTCTATCAAAGAATCTACCACACTTGGATCGGCAAGCGTAGAGGTGTCACCAAGGTTTTCGTACTCATTAGCGGCAATTTTACGCAGAATACGACGCATAATTTTACCGGAGCGGGTTTTTGGTAAGCCTGTAGTCCAGTGAATTAAGTCTGGAGTTGCAATTGGGCTAAGTTCAGAGCGAACCCAGTTGCGGACTTCTTTAGTCAGCTCATCAGTAACTTCAACACCTTCAACCGGAGTAACATAAACGTAAATACCCTGACCTTTTAAGTCGTGCGGATATCCGACTACAGCCGCTTCGGCTACCGCTTTATGCGAAACCAGAGCACTTTCAATTTCAGCGGTACCCAGACGGTGTCCTGATACGTTCAGTACATCGTCCATACGACCGGTTATCCAGTAATAACCATCGGCATCGCGGCGTGCGCCGTCGCCACTAAAGTACATACCTTTAAAAGTAGAGAAGTAGGTTTGCTCAAAGCGCTCATGGTCTCCCCATAATGTGCGCATTTGACCCGGCCAGGAGTCTTTAATAACCAGGCCACCTTCGGCTTCACCTTCCTGAATATTACCTTCGCTATCAACCAACGCGGGCTGAATACCAAAGAACGGACGAGTCGCAGATCCTGGTTTCAAGTCCGTGGCACCAGGCAATGGCGTAATCAAAATACCACCGTTTTCGGTCTGCCACCAGGTATCCATAATAGGGCATTTGCCGTTACCAATAGCACGGTGATACCACTCCCAGGCTTCCGGGTTAATTGGTTCACCAACACTGCCCAGAACCCGGAGACTTTCACGTGTCGAGGTTTTAGCCGCTTCGTCGCCTTTTGCCATTAATGCGCGAATAGCGGTTGGCGCCGTATAAAGAATGTTCACTTGGTGTTTATCGACAATTTCGCCAATACGACCCACGCCAGGGTAAGTCGGAACACCTTCAAACATCAGAGTGGTTGCGCCATTAGCCAATGGCCCGTAGACAATGTAAGAATGGCCTGTAATCCAGCCGACATCGGCCGCACACCAGTAGACCTCGTCTTCCTGATAGTCGAAAACATACTCGTGGGTCATTGAGGCGTACACCATATAACCACCAGTGGTATGCACAACCCCTTTAGGTTTGCCAGTTGAACCTGAAGTATAGAGAATGAAAAGCGGGTCTTCGGCGTTCATCACTTCTGCCTGACACTCGTCGCTGACGTTGCCAACCAGCTCGTGCCACCAAACATCACGGCCCTCAGTCCAGCCAACATCACCCTCTGTTACACGGCACACAATGCTGTGCTCGAGCGTTGGACAGGCATCGTCGGCTAAGGCTTTATCAACATTGGCTTTCAAACCAATGGTACCACCACCACGACGGCCTTCATCGGCGGTAATAATGGCTTTTGCCTGACAGTCGTTAATACGGTCAGCGATGGCATTAGGTGAAAAGCCACCAAAAATCACCGAGTGAACCGCACCAATGCGAGCGCAAGCCAACATGGCGTAAGCCGCTTCCGGTACCATGGGCATATAAATCGCGACGCGGTCACCTTTACCAATACCTAATTTTTTCAGGCCATTAGCAAAACGGGATACCTCTTTATGTAGCTCGCGATAAGTGATGTGTTTGTCTACACTAGGGTCGTCGCCTTCCCAGATAATCGCAGTTTTATCTGCTTTATTCGCAAGATGGCGGTCGACACAGTTATAACAAGCGTTTAAAGTGCCGTCTTCGTACCACTTGACGCTGACTTTTCCTGATTCGAAACTGGTATTTTTTACTTTGTTGTAGGGTGTGAACCAAGTAATACGCTGCCCGTGTTCACTCCAAAACCCTTCAGGATCGTCTATAGACTGTTGGTAAAGTTTTTTGTAACCGTCATTATCTATTTTGGCTTTTGCTTTAATGTGTTCAGGAACTGAATAGAGTTGCGACATTACCTCTTCCTCCTTAATTCGCAAGATGGTATCTGTTGTACGTTTTAAAGGGCTCAAACACTATTAGACCATAGTCTAGATTGATAAAAATTGACCAGTTAACGAGAATTAACAGCGTTTATACTTGGCATGACTAAAAAATGCACAATCAAAAAATGAATATTTGGCTTACAGGGGAGAACACCATGGCTAAAGCAAGTACCGCAAAAAAATTCACCTTAACAGCGGCAAGCGCTGCTGTTCTGGGTGTTATGAGCTTAGGCGCTCAGGCTGACCAGACAGATATCGATTTCGGCGGTTACGTAAAACTGGATATGTTGGTATCTGATTACGCTGATGGGCAAGCACCTGCAAGCGCAAACATTGGACGTCAACAGTACATCCCAAGTATCACGCCAGTTGGTGGTGAAGGCGATGACCTGACTACAGACTTTCATGCTCGCC
Source organism: Idiomarina sp. H2 (assembly GCF_004364275.1). Lineage (NCBI taxonomy): Bacteria > Pseudomonadati > Pseudomonadota > Gammaproteobacteria > Alteromonadales > Idiomarinaceae > Idiomarina > Idiomarina sp. H2. Next base: position 59,062 of record NZ_SNZY01000008.1, on the reverse strand, counting down.
AGTCACGTTTCTTCCTGACCAGCAAGACCCAATTAGACAACGGCGAAACTCTGACCGGCCATATTGAAATGGACTTTCAGTTAACTCCTGATGGCGACGAGCGTATTTCCAACTCATACAACCCACGTCTGCGTCAGGCATTCCTTAAATACGGCAAATGGACTTTTGGTCAAACCTGGTCAAACTTTCAGGATCTAAACGTTCTGGCTGAATCTGTCGATTTCATCGGTATCACCGACGGTATTATCTTCGTGCGCCAAGCCCAAATCCGTTACACGTCTGGTGGCTTTAGTTTTTCAATCGAAAACCCTGAAACAACAGTTACAGAAACCAGAACTGGCGGCGTAACAGCTCCGGGCGGGCGTATTGTTTCCAGCGATGGCTTTGTTCCGGATGTAACCTTTAAATACACCGGTAAAACAGACAACTTAACCTGGCAGGCATCAGCGCTTTTACGCCAGCTGGCTTACGATGTTCCACAAACCGGCGATGATGAAACAACCTTTGGTTATGGTGTCAGCCTTGGCGCTAAATACACCTTCGGCATGGACGACATTCGTGCGTCAATCACCACCGGTTCTGGCTTAGGCCGCTACTTAGGTCTTAACACCTGGAATGGCGCCTACATTGACAGCAATGGTGAACTTGAAGCCATTGATTCAACGGGTGTTTCGTTTGCTTACCGTCACTTCTGGACTGAAAAATTGCGTTCAAACGTAGTTTATTCTCGCGGTTGGGCAGATAACGACGGCGAACTGCTGGCACAAGCCGGAGATATGACCGAATACACACAACGTCTTGCATTTAACCTGATGTACTCACCAGCGTCTAACCTGACTTTTGGTGCTGAAATTTCACAAGCGAACCGTGAAACTGAAGCCAATGTCGACGGTGACTTAAACCGTTTACAGCTGATGGCTATGTATAAGTTTTAATCAATAAAATAAATACGGGCGCACAAAGAAATGTGTTTTACTTTGTGCGTCTGCTGTTTTCAACAAACTAGCAGTTCATAACCTAATTTATGGATAATTTTGGCCTCGGACTCAAGTTGCATAGTAAGTACTGAATCCCCTTTAGCTGAACCTTTCAGCTGCAGTTTCAACGCCCCGTCTTCAATAACAGCCTTATCCAATGAGCTCGAGTTTTGTCTATCGCTGTTTAAAATAACGCCCAGACGCATAATTATCAGCATTTTAATAAGCTGATTCTGGCTAAACAAAATTAAATCCGGAAATTCTGCGGTTTGTATTTTTTTACGAAAGTACCGAACAATGGTTGATAAGAACCGCTGTTCTTCGGCATTAAACCCGGGCATATAAGCGTGAGCTAAAATATAGCCAGAATGCTTTTGGACACCACTGGCACTAATGCTAAGTCCCACCTCGTGTAACTTAGCTGCACCCTCTAATAACACTTCCAAATCTTGTCCGGTGAGTCCCCAGCTTTCAGCTACGCTCCCCCAAATTTGCTGAACCGTAGATAACACCCGCTGAGCTTGAGCTGAATCAACCGAGTAGCGTTGCGCTAAACTGTTAATAGTGCGCTCACGTACGTCCTGGTGCAGCAAGACTTCACCTGCCAGTTCATACAACACGCCCTCTCTTAACGCGGAGTCGTGAGGAACCAGACGTTCAATTCCCAGTTCTTCGAAAATACCCAACAGCACCGCAACACCACCGGCAATAGACTCTCTGCGCTCGGGCGAAACCCATTCTTTATTCAGTTTTTTTAACGACTCAGCAGCAATAAGGTCTGTTCGGCACCCCTGAAGCTGGGAATAAGTTATGCCCAAAGGTTGTTCACCATCGCGTTTCACAATCCACTGATAAATAGCCTTAATGGTTCCCGACGTACCGAAAACACTTTCTACCTGGTGCTCCGCCAAATAGTTAGCTATTGGCTCAACATGCTGACGAGCGGATACAACCGCCTTATCAAAGCGTTTGGGGGTAATTTTCCCTGATGAAAAAAACTCTTTTGAAAAAGCCAGGCTTCCAATACTGCGGGAGCTTAAGAACTTCGGTTGGCGATTTTTTCCAATAGCGAATTCAGTACTGCCCCCGCCAATATCAATAACCAGCTGAGAGCCGGTAGATTCGGAGCTGGTTTCCGCTACGCCACGAAAAATTAACCGGGCTTCTTCCCTGCCTGAAATGATTTCGATAGGAAAAGGTAACACTTTGGCGGCTTCAGCCAGAAATCGCTTACGATTCTTAGCTTTTCGCAAGGTGTGTGTAGCCACAACTTTCACCGTATCGCGATGGAAACCTTCCAGCCGAACAGCGCATTGCCGAAGTGCTTCAACACCTCGGTAAAGCGCAGCATCACTCAGGTGCCGGTTAGAGAGGCCTTCTCCCAGTTGTACGGGTTGCTTAAATTTGAAAATAGGCTGAAGCTGGCCTTCCACTAAACGCGCAATAATTAAATGAAAGCTATTGGAGCCAATATCCAAAGCAGCAAATTGCTTCGGGTCATTATTAGAGGTCTTTTTGTTGGCTTTCATAATCTCTCTTACGTCGCTTAAGATATCGGTGAATAGCGACTTGTGAAGGCACCAGCGAACGGCCTTTAGGAGGAGCCAGTCGATCCGACTCAAAACAGTATTTGTTCCGTTGTTCCGCATCAATAAAGCGTGACTTGGCTTTATCCTGCCACTGCAAGTTCATAATTTTCAAAATATCAGTTTTCACCTCATCATCATAGATGGGTGCGGCAACTTCCACACGATGATCTAAGTTACGTGTCATTAAGTCGGCCGAAGCAATAAAGACTTCTTTCTTGCCGGCGTGCTCAAAAACGTACACCCGGGCATGCTCCAGATAGCGGTCAACAATACTACGAATTTCAATGTTCTCGCTGAGATTTTCGATTCCAGGGCGCAAAGAACACATGCCTCGCACTATGCCTCTAATTTTAACACCGGCACGCGACGCTCTATAAAGTTGCACAATCAGGCTTTCGTCTTCTAAGTTATTCACTTTAAAAAACAGTTCTGCGGGTTTACCGGCTTTGGCCTGATCAATCTCGAACTCGATAAGATCATTTATTCTTTGGCGCATATTTACCGGCGCCACCATTAAATGGCGGAACTTATGTGCCCGATAGGGTTGCTCAAGGTAGTGAAATACCGATTCAACATCGTTACAAATATCCGGCTGACAGGTAAATAAACTAAAATCGGTATAAATTTGTGCCGTTCCCTCGTGAAAGTTCCCGGTTCCAATTACCGCATAACGCCGGTCAAGGTTACCTTCATTGCGATGAATCAGCACCAGCTTTGAGTGCACTTTAAGCCCATGAATGCCAAAACTGACCCGGACACCTGAGTCGGTTAATTCCTTTGCCCATTCAATGTTGGCTTCTTCATCGAACCGAGCCTGAAGCTCAACCATAACGGTCACATGCTTACCGTTTTGCACAGCATCCATCAAGGAACGTATTACCCGTGAATTGGGCGCCACCCGATAAATACACATTGAGATTCGGGTCACTTTAGGGTCATAAGCAGCCTGCCGGACAAATTCCGTAAAATGCGAAAATCGATGGTACGGGTAATACAACGCTATATCGCTTTTCTGAATAGCATCAAACACATTATCAAAGTGCGAGAACTTTGGATGAAACAACGCAGGCAGAACTTTGTGCGTCAGTGATTTTTTGCCTAAGTGCGGGAACTTAGCGAAATCCCGTGTGTTACGATAACGGCCACCAGCGACAAAGGAATCGAACTGAGTTAGCTGCAGCTTTTCACTCAAAAAAGAGAGCATTTCTTCCGGCATTGCACGGTCATAAACTAAACGCACAGGATCAGCCTTCACCCTTTGCTTTAAGCCTTCTTCCATACGTTCAAGCAAGCTTTGTTCAATATCATCTGAAGGACGATATTCCGCGTCCCGGGTGGTTTTAAATGAAAAAGCCCGCAGTTGTTTGAATGGAATAATTCCCTTAAACAGCACTTCTAAATTTAACTGCATAATGTCGTCTAAAAAGAGGAGCTTATGTTTCTTACTGTGCCCCTTAGCAGGCAACTTAATAAAGCGATCCATCTGATCAGAAGGCACTTCCAGCAGCGCATACTGTTTGTCATCAGAGTTTATAATTTCAACACAAAGGTAGGTTTCATCTTCACGGATAATATTAGAAAGGTTCCCTTTACCATTGACCCATATAGGCACAATAAAACGCTGTACTTTTTCTGTGAAAAAGCGCTTCAGCCTTTGCTTTTCTTCCTCGTTCAACTGGTCAATACTTAGTAGCGAGATACCATTTTTTCTTAAGGTTGCTAATACTTCTTCCAGTACTTCATCAAAGCGTTTTTGCAGCAACACAACCTTTTTTTGCAACTGTGCCATTAGCTGCTCATACTGTTCTCGCTCTTCTGTCGCCTGACTAAAGAAAATGCGACGCTTTACGTCAGCCACACGCACCTGAAAAAACTCATCCATATTGCTGGAAAAAATTCCGAGAAAGCGAATTCGTTCAATTGCCGGAACCGTGCTGTCAGCAGCTTCTTGCAGCACCCGTTCATTAAAGGAAAGCCAGCTTAGTTCTTTATTAAAAAATTTCATAGCGTAGACATGGCAACAGATACATCATGCGACTAGCCTAGCGTACTCGGGCTGTATTTTTATGACAGTAATATGACAGTCGCGTTATAAAACGCGACTGTCGGGGAAACTTACAAGAAGAGGTTATTTGACGAGTTTTATTAGCTGCTTGCCAATGTCCGTATTATCCATATAGCCGCCGAAGTTTTCGCTATAAGGGCCGACAGCAAAGACCGGAACATCAACACCTGTATGCCCGCTGGTTGTCCAGCCGGTACCGGTAATATCGCCAGTTATATAGACCAGTGCCTGATGTAAAGCGTCTTGTTGTTCTTCACCCTCTGCTTCAGCGGCAATAGCAAGCTCATCAAGATACTCCTGAGTCAGCTCAAAGTTAACTTTGTCAGCTACATACTCCGCCCAGCTCTCTGTATCCATGGCAAGCATCTCTTTACTCATGAAAGCAATTGAATTTTCAATCGCCATCACACGATCAGAATACCAGGCGTAGTCACCATCACGCCCTAGAGTCAGGCCACCAGTTGAATGATCAGCCGTCATAACAATCAAGGTATTGGGATTCTTCTCGCGGTACTCACTCACCACCTTCAATGCGCGGTTTAGTCCATCCATTTCGTGTACGGCACAAGCGATGTCATTGGCATGACCACACCAGTCAATTTCGCTGCCTTCAATCATTAAAGCAAACGGCTGCTGCTTTTTATCCAATAAGCGCAAAGCGGTACGTGTCATATTGGCCAGCGCATCAACATCGCCGTCAATCGCGTGCGGCAAACCTTTTTCTGCAAAAAGTCCCATTACTGGCGTAGTGTCAACCGAGTTCAGCATTTGCATATCGGTTACTACCTGCATGCCGTGCTCCGGCAATACATCCAGCCAATTCTTGTCTTCACGGTTAAAATAGCTTTGTCCGCCACCTAACATCACGTCAAAAGACGGTTGACCTTCAACCACCTGAGTCGCAATTTTGTCGGCTATTTGATTATATTCATAGCGTGACGGGTGATGGGTGAAAAACGATGCCGGAGTTGCATGGTTAACTTGTGATGTAGACACCGAGCCGGTTGACCAGCCATTTTCGCGAGCCAGTTCCATAATGGTCTGTAATGGGTATTTATCAGAATCGACGGCAATAGCTCCGTTGTAGCTTTTAACGCCTGTCGCCAGAGCGGTTGCGCCAGCGGCTGAGTCGGTAACCCAGGTATTATCATCCGGATAGGTGGTTGCGGCGCCTTTCAGCATGGCATCAAACTCAGTTTTAGCAATCGTTTTGCTGTCTAAATCAGACATGGCATAACGGTACGCGCTAATATATTCAAACCCCATACCATCACCAATAATATAAATAATATTGGGTTTCTGTTCTTCTGCCTGCACCATTGTAGATGCCAAAGCCAGCCCAATGCCGGCTACCAATGCTTTGAGTTTCATACCACCACTCCTTTGTGAATAACCTAACCAGTATACCAAAGCGCGAATGTCAGGAATATGACAATAGCCGCAGAATCATTGCCGTTTAGCGGTAATATTCCCGTCAGCCAGACGAACTTCTATTGATTCACCCACAGCCACTTGCCTCTCGCTACGAACCACATCGCCGGTTTCTGTACGGACAATAGCGTAGCCCCTTTCCAGAGTATTCAAAGGGCTGACAAGGTTCAGAGACTGCATCAACTGTTGCTGCTGAGTTCGCTTGTCCTTTAAAACTCGTTGCATAACCTGCGGCAATCGTTGCTGCTGCGTCTGAAGTTTTTGCTGCAAACGCTGTAACTCTTTTTGCGGATGCATAGCCTGCAGGCGGCCGTGTAAATATGACACTTGCTGCTTTTCCCGCGCCAGGCGGTTCTGTAACGCCCGGTTAGCTCTGGCTTGCAGTTCATCGGCTAATTGCGACTGTTGTTGCAATTGTCTTTGCGGGTGCTGCTGTTGCAGCCGAGTTTGTAAAAATTGCCAACGCTGCTGTAAACGCTGCAACAATCTTTGCTGCGCCAGACCTAAGCGCTGTTGCAGTGCCTGCGCTTTTTGCTGTTGTTGTTGTTGATCTCTGGTAACTAACTCAGCGGCTGCGGAAGGTGTCGGAGCACGAACATCGGCAACAAAGTCGGCAATAGTGAAATCAATTTCATGTCCAACAGCGCTAATGGTTGGCATGGGCGCTGTTGCCAAAAGACGCGCAAAAGTCTCATCGTTGAAACACCATAAGTCTTCCAGTGAACCACCGCCACGGCTGACTAACAGGACATCCACTTCATTACGCTCAAATGCCGTTTTTAGCATAGCCTGCAACTGCGGAACGGCTGCCTCTCCCTGTACCGCGCTCGGATAAATAACCACTTCGACGCCGGGGTCCCGGCGTTTCATCACCGCCAGTATGTCTTTTATCGCAGCACCGGTGGGTGAGGTCAGCACGCCGACTTTGCGAATATGATCGGGTAGTAAGCGCTTACGTTCCGCCGCAAATAACCCTTCAGCGGACAGTTTCTCTTTTAGTTGCTCATAACGCTGCTGTAAAAGCCCCTGACCGGCGTCTTCAACCTGCTCAATAATCAGTTGGTAGTCGCCCCGCGGTTCGTAAACCGTGACTTTTGCGCGTACCAGTACCTGCATACCATTTTGCGGCCGAACCTTTGCACGCTGATTCGCATTGCGGAACATAGCGCAGCGAACCTGAGCCCGCTCGTCTTTTAAAGTGAAATACCAGTGTCCTGAACCCGGCGCGGCAAAATTTGAGATTTCTCCAACCAGGCTTATTTGACCAAAGCCTTGCTCTAACAGTTGTCGAATCTCAGTATTTAACTGGCTGACCGAATACACCATGGGCATCACTCTTATTTCGAAATGAAAGATAAATCATACCATATTCCGCTCGCACTCAAATACGCCTGCCCAATTTGGACGTCTAAATGTCTTGACGTCCTGATATCTATTTATTACAGTCAAAACCTCACTCAGAATATTGAGGTTAACTATGGTTCAGCCAGTTGCCCGCAGTTTTTACGCAGACACTCCTTTCGCGCGTCTTAAAGGTTATCGCTATGGCGATCCTGATAAACCGGTCGTTGTTGTTCAGGGCGGGATCAGTGCCAGTGGCCAAATCTGGAAAGCTGATGAAAGTGGCTGGTGGCAGTCGCTGCATCCGCTCTTTTCAGAGCTGACTGATGTGCAAGTCATCAGCTTCGATTACCCCGGCGGCATAGGAGGATCAGAGTGTCCGTCGGTGCCTTTAACGGTGCAGCAACACAGTGAAGCCATACGACACGCACTTAAACAGGAAACCGACAACCTACAAGCCTGGATCGGGGGGTCTTTCGGTGGCGTTCTGGGACTTCAGTATGCCGCTGACCACCCAACTGAGTTGCCGCGTTTAAGTGCTATTGGCGCCGCTCATAAGCCGTCAGTGCATTCAGCGTTACTGCGCTACTTTCAGCAAGCGCTCATTCAACGATGCGATGATAAACAGTCAGGCATTATTCTGGCGCGGGCGCTGGCCATGCTGAGTTATCGCACCGCCGAAGAATTCGAACAACGTTTTAATCATGCAGACGATGCCTTTGAGTACTTACTGCATCAGGGCGAAAAGCTGTTGAAACAAAATGGCAACGGCTGTCGCAGCTTATTTACGCACCTTACGCCAATACTCAACGATTACAGTATTGATCCAACCCGCGTGCAGGCAAAAGTGCAGCTAGTCGACTTTAACAACGACGCTATTGCCCCGCCCAGCCTGGTGAATGAACTGGAAAGCTTACTTCCCAACCCATTTGGCCGGGTCACTATTGAAACGCCGTTCGGCCACGACGGGTTTATCAAGAATGTTGAACAGTACCAATCGGCTTTAACGCATTTTTTAACTGAATCTGAACTGGAGTCCGTATGAAAGACGAAACATTGGCCATCCACCACGGCTATGAAACTGACCCAACGACTAAGTCAGTAGCTACTCCCATTTACCAAACCGTTTCCTACGAGTTTGATAACGCACAGCATGGCGCTGACCTGTTTGACCTGGCAGTTGAAGGGAATATTTATACCCGCATTATGAACCCGACCAACGATGTTCTGGAAAAACGTGTCGCAGAACTTGAACATGGTGTCGCCGCACTTGCCGTAGCCTCAGGCATGGCAGCCATTGAGTACGCATTAATTACGCTTGCCCGTCAGGGCGATAACATAGTGACGACACCACAACTCTACGGCGGAACCTACACACTATTCCAGCATATGTTGCCTTCATTTGGCATTGAAGTCCGTTTTGCCGAATCGGATAAAGCAGAAGACATAGGCAAACTTATAGACGATAAAACTAAGGCAGTATTCTGCGAGAGTATTGGCAACCCGGCGGGAAACATCGCCGATTTAGAAGGCTATGCTGAGGTCGCCCACCAGCATGGCGTTCCACTGGTCGTGGACAACACGGTTGCTACACCGATACTTTGCAAACCCATTGATTTTGGCGCTGACATTGTTGTGCATTCACTGACCAAATATATTGGGGGTCATGGCAATTCAGTTGGCGGCTTAATAGTCGATAGCGGACGGTTTGACTGGGTTAAGCAAAAACAACGCTTTCCTCAGTTTAGCTCACCGGAACCGGCTTATCACGGCGTAGTCTATACCGACGCTTTTGGTCCGGCGGCCTTCATAGCCCGCGTTCGCACTGTCGCCTTACGTAACACCGGTGCCTGCTTGTCCCCCTTTAATGCTTTCCTGTTATTGCAGGGGCTAGAGACTTTACCCTTGCGTATTGAGCGCCACTGCGACAACGCGCTGAAAGTGGTTGAATACTTACAGTCGCATCCAAACGTAGATTGGGTGAACTTTGCAGCGCTGCCAGAGCACACTAACTACGAGCGAGCGAAAAAGTATATTAAGAATGGAGTTCCCGCATCGCTGTTAACCTTTGGCGTTAAAGGCGGCTACGATGCGGGTGTTGCGTTTTACGATAAACTGAAGCTGTTTAAACGACTGGTCAATATTGGTGACGCAAAGTCGCTGGCCTGCCACCCGGCTTCAACAACTCACCGCCAGCTGTCTGCCGAAGAGCAGGCCTCTGTTGGCGTAAAACCAGAAGCCATTCGTTTATGTGTTGGCATTGAAAATGCGGAAGATATTATTGCCGATATCTTTCAGGCACTCGCTTAAGCGCCTACAAAAAAGGCCACTGTTGAAGTGGCCTTTTGTCAGAACAACAATAAGTTAATCGTCTTTTTTCAGGTGAACGTCCATTTGGGGAAAGGGAATACCAATGCCCTCTTCATCCAGACGGTCTTTAATACGCTCTAATAAATCCCAGCGGGTCGGCCAGTAGTCCTCGTTTTTCGTCCACGGGCGAACATTAAAGTCGACCGACGAATCGCCAAGGTTGGTCACCGTAACAACAGGTTCAGGATCTTTTAATACCCGCTCATCGCTGGTAATAACATCCATCAACGCCTTCTTCGTCTGCTGTAGATTCGCGCTGTAACTTACACCAATAACCAGGTCGATACGGCGCAGCTCTTCACGGTTATAGTTAACAATAGGACCACCGATAATCTCAGAGTTGGGCACAAAAACCACTTTACGGTCAGGGGTTTTCATAATGGTCTGAAAGATATTAATTTGCTCCACGGTTCCTGAAACACCGCCGGCATCAACGTATTCACCCGCGCGAATTGGGCGGAACATAATAAGCAGAACACCTGATGCAATATTAGACAGTGACCCCTGCAATGCCAGACCAATTGCCAGACCTGCGGCACCTAATATGGCAATGAAGGAAGTGGTTTCAACGCCCACATGCGACAGCGCCATCATGATAGCGGCAATGAATATCACCGTTTTTAAGATTGCACCGACAAAGCTGATAACGGCACCGTCAACTTCACGTTTCTTCATGCCTTTGGTCATCACACCTGTCACGGTGTTAGCAACAATCTTACCGACGACAAGTATCGCAATAGCGATGACAAATTTAATCGAGAAACCGATCAGCATGTCCTGATTATCGTTAATCCACTGGACGATGTTATCCATACAAATTCCTTATTCCGCAGAGACTTTAATTAGTGACTTATTATTACAGTAATCATAAACGTTTTTGCCCGCAAGTGGGATCACAAGCGAAATGAGTAACGTCCGCGCGAATCTGGTGTTCCCATGTACTCCATCATTTTAGCCAGCCCTTCCGGGGTTTCCAAATTCGGCTTAACCGTCCCTTCAGCACTGAAACTCTGGCTATTAATGCTGCCTTTAAAATCTAACCCCAGACTGTTGTTGCCATTCATGGCTAAGCCCACCGAGTTATTCTCGTTACAGCTAAGTTGTACCGGGAAGTCTCCCAACGACTGCCATTGATTATTCACCAACACCCGAATTTGCTCGCCTTGTGCCTTACCTTTTAACTCGTCACACCAACGTACCGGACCGGGCGCAGTAACGACAAAGCTGTCTAAGGACAAACGCCAGTTCCCTCCGGTTTTTAAAGGCAAGCGGGTATTTGCCAACTGCAGCAGAGCATTAACATCGCCACTGGCCGTTATATCTTTGGCGCCGACCTTGGTGGACCCCGCCAGCAGACGTCCATTCAGCGCAAACGGATTGTTCTTTGCCGGCAAATTGACATCCATCACCAGTTCACCCAGAAATACCGACGACACCTGCCAATTCCAGCTAAGGTTAGTCAGTACGATATCGTCAACTGCAACCTGCCCGGCAACACCATTCCACAAACTCCCGCTGACCTGAGAGAGCCTGATGTTATCCGGCAAAGGAAACCAGTAGATGACCCTTGCCGGTAACATCACCAACATGGCAACCAGATACACGACCACTAACCAGGGTATCCAGCGTTTTAAGTTCATGAAGCCTCACTTACTAATAGTTTACGTAAACGCACCTGTCCGGGCGTATTTAATTTCGCAATATCAACAGCTTTTAGTGATAACCCCTGGCGTTGCTCCAGTTCGGCTAAAAAGCTTAATAAATCAGAAAAAGCCACCTCATCAACACTTAACAGATACTCCTGCCCCTGAGGCTGCAAACGCGCGATTTGAATATCCTGCGCAGCTGCAGCACGGTTGATACGTTGACTGACAGAGCCTGATGCACTTTGTTGTTCAGAGCTGCTCTCTTCCAGTTTTTTATAGCGCGCTATTGCCTGCTGAACCCATTGGTATTGCTGCTGTTGAGCTGCAAGCTGACGCTCTGCATTGGCTACTGCCTGAGAGCTGGGCTGCCAAATGACAAAGTACAGAAAAGCAATAAACAGTACTCCTGCCAAAACAGCTAACAAGCTCTGCTCGCGCTGGTTAAACTGTTGCCAGCGTTGCTTGCCTAAGTCCAGATAAGGCGTTAAATGACCTGTAATTCTGTTCATGACTGCGCCCCCTGAGCATCGAGTTGCACGGTTAGAGACCCCGAAACTTGTTCACCACGGTTACTCATTGAGCCCGCTTCAACAGTTAACCCTTCGGCTTTCGCCGCCTGTTGAAAAGCCTCAAATTGAGAAAAGCTGCTGGCGGTTGCCTGTAAGCGCAACTCATTGTTCTGAAAACGAAGTAACTCAAGCTGCAGCTCAGGCTGCGACTTAAACGCAGGCGCCAGTTGCTGCAAAACCGCAAGCACCGAAGCTTCATCCGCACTACCCAGTCCAAGGCTTTCCAGTTGCCGTTGCAACTGTACTTTTAAATTCACAATACGAGTCTGGCCTGGAAAGGCGTCACGATAAAGTTGCTCAGCCTGCGCTTTTAAGGCGTCCCGCTGAGACTCCAGTTGCCAATAGCGTACGCCGTTTAACAACACGGCCAAAACAAAGAGTACACTCGCGGCAGTAGCCAGCCCCTTCCAGGGTAAATCAACTGAACGTTTTGCCCGTTGTGAGCGATAAGTTCCCTGCCTTAAGTTAATACAGTTCCCTGTCGCGATACTTTGCACGGCAATAGTAAAAGGCACCTCAATATCAGCAGGCGTTAAAGGCGCTGGCGATTGTGGCCAGTTGAGCGCGCCATAGTGAATAATTTCCGTTGGATTGTTCTGTTCAGCAGCAAAAGCTGGTGCTAACTGAGCAAACTGCTCTTTTTCTATGGTAAAGCCTTGCCACTCACCAGTTCTGACAATAACACTGTCGGCAAGCTCTATCGCCTGCCAGGTATCGTTCTGATGCGGCAACAAGAAGCAGTCGGGTACCCAGAAAGCCGAATCAATGCCGGCTTCGGCTAACACCTGCAACCAATAATTCATTCGTTCTTTAGCAACTACAGCAACTGGCAGCTCTGTGCCTTTGACATCCGGCCAGGCAAAATGCAGCTGCTCAATATCACTTGCCAGCTCTTCTTCCAGAGCATAAGGAATAATGCGCTGCAGATGCCTTTTTGTGCCTGCGGGCAAAGTTACTCTTGTCATCGAAACATCTTGCCCGGGCAAGGCCACAATGACTTCGCAACGGTTGGCTTTATCTTTTAACTGAACAAGCTCTGCTACCGAACTCAGCTCTCCACTGGCTATTAATTCTTGCTGCCCTTTATGCCAGACCAACCAGGGTATGGGTTCGTCGGTACCATAAGCCGGTAACCGCAGAATCAGTGTTTCATGCATAAACTAATCTCCCATCGCCCGGTACAGGGTTTGTACTCGACCTTCGTTTAAATGTAATACCGAGCGCGCTCTCATTTCTACCTCGCCCCACTGAATCATCGCAACCAGCTGAAAATACTCACTACTCACGGTCAGTTCCGGCAACTCACCTTCTAATTCCGACCTTACTCCCGAAAGCTCAGCCAACTCAGCGAGTTCCTCATCGGATTCGTAGCCTTGTGGTGGTCGGTTATTCAACAACGCCATAGCGTCAGCAAGTGCTAACTTACCTTCGGTAACCCCGGTTAAAACCGCAGCCTGATCCTGTTCCAGAGTATTAATATTAATTTTTAAGTCTGTCTCATTGGGAATAACGCAAGCAACAGAGTTTAAAGAATTGACAATTTTAGCGCTGTATCCACGCACCATTCTTAGTTCACTCATCTCAAGTAGTTGACTGTTTGCGGCCAAATAAGGCTTAGGTAGACTCTCGTAATCAGGGTCTTCGGCACCGTTACTGCCCGACAACTGACTGTCTTCATCCAGCCAGTCTACCAGACTGTCGGTTAAAATTTCGGCCTGATAGTTATCAATTTCCAGTGCTTCCAGCAGCGCTTTGTATTGTCGTTTGCGCTTTTCCAGAGTTCCGGGATCTTCTGCATCAGTAACCAGGCTATTAAGGTTAAAGCAGCTGTATAAATCCCTGACTTTTGCCGCAATCTGCCCTCCCTCTACCGGAAAAGGTCCACTACGCTGAGCCCAGTTTTGCTCTTTGTGCGCAACCCCGTCGTTTTCTTCCAGCTCAGTTTGCAGCACTTCTTTTAAAACATCCTCTGCGCTTAACCACATCCAGTAGCTTTGTTCAGCCTGCTGCAAGTTGCCCATACGGGTTATTTGCAACTGCAGTTTTCCGCCTAAATTCACTGCAATAACCGACACAATAGCAATAACCAGCAAAACCGTTATCAGTGCCGCTCCGGCTTGTGATGACTTACGCGGGCTAATTGGCACGTTGCAGCCCTCCGCTATTACTTTCCACTTGCTGTCCTACTGCGGCTATCAAAAACACGCGTCTGATGGTGCCAAAGTTTTTGCTACGAATGGTCACTTCAACGGCTTGAGGCAAATCACCTGCGCTTTCCCAGTTGTCGCTCCAGCCTTGTTCTAGTCCCTGATTCGCGTTACTCACGCCATCACTGCGGTAAAACCGAAAAGACAGTTCTTCAACGCCTTCTAATAAGGTCTGAACGGATGGCTCTGAGGAGCGATCGTTAACGAAAGTCTCGGTTACTCGCTGTAAATTCCCATCCCATAAACGGTAAACTACCGGCTGCAATTCGCTACGGGGCATCATATTACCGGGGTTATCAAAACCACTTCTGACAAAGGCCAGCACACCGCCGTCAGAATCGAAGTAACTCGGATCATTACTCAGGTATTGATGGGTAACCTCGACACCAGATGGCCGCGTTGGTTTAGCGACCATTTGCCGAATATCCTGCTGTATCAGCAACTGGCTAAACTGCAAACGTTCCAGTTGTTCGCGCTGTTTTTGAGATTGCTCTTCGGTATTGACCATTTGGTTCAGAACCTGAAAGCTGGCAATACCGATAATGGCAAATATCACCATGGTCACCAGCACTTCTACTAAGGTAAAACCCTTGTTTGCGGAGTTAACGACCATTGCTCGTTCCTCCCGCTGAATCCGGTTTACGCACATAGCGGGTTAGCCGAAAGTGCTCACGACCGTCCTCGTTTTTCATCACTTTCACCGTCACTGCAACAACATTCGGCGTGACGGTTTCAGTCACTTGTTGCTGCCAGTACCAGGTAACATCGGCCTGTTCCTGCTGGCCGCTCCGTTTATCTTCAAGTGGCCACTTTTGTTCAAGCGACAATTCTGCGAGGCGGTTAGAAGCTACGTACTGAGCAAAGGTTTTATCCTGTAAAGCACTTAACCCGGTTAGATGCCCACTAGCGGCCTGTAGTGCAGCAAGTGCCGCCAGACTGAACACCGACAAGGCAACCATCACTTCAATTAAGGTAAAGCCACGCACCCACCGCATAGTTACTCCGGAGCCTCGGCAGAAATACTGACTTGCCAGCTGTTTTCAGCAATAAGCCAACGTTCAGCATCGGGGTCGTTTAAATGCTCAATATGCACTTCAAACAAAGTCATTTCACCACTGGGCAGAATCAGAATATCGGGAATGATGCTGTCTTCGTCACTTTCCTCAGCAAACAACCCGCTACTCAGCGATTCGTTTTGTTCTAATATCTTCAGACCCCGGCTAGTAAACTGCCAGCGTAATGGCCATTCTGTTTCCTGCGCCCGCAAGCCACGAGCGTTTTGTTCGCGCCATTGCTCATCTTTCCAGAATAAGAAACGATAGCCATCTTCTTGAAACTTTAATCCGAGAGGTTGTTGTCGAACCATGGCGTATTCGCGCGCATAGTTTAGCTGTTGACGTAAACTCACGGCCGCATTTTGAGGAGAATCCTGCCCCCTTTCACCACCGGGCAGTGTAAACATGACAGCGCTGGCGATGAGACCAAGAATGGCCATCACCAGCATGACTTCAATTAAAGTAAAACCAACTGAACAACGCTTATTGATCACGATTGTTGTTGCCAATCATCCAGTTGCCAAAATCGTCATCTGTTCCGGGCTGACCGTCCGGGCCCGGGGAAAAAATATCAACATCATCGTACTGCCCCGGGTTCAGGAGTAAATAGTCATTGCCGTAAGGGTCCTGCGGTAAACGACGAATATAACCGCCACTGCGGTAGCTGCGAGGCTGCGGATCCATGTTCGGTTCATTGACTAAAGCCTCAAGTCCCTGCTCGGTCGTTGGAAACATACCGTTGTCTAAGTGATACTGAGCCAGTGCGTTTTCTAAAGCGACAATATCGGCTATCACTTTTTGCTCGTTGGCCTTTTCCTGATTACCGAGTACATTTGGTAACACCATAGTGGCCAAAATACCGATAATGGCAATAACCACCATTACTTCGACCAATGAAAAACCTTGTTGATTACGTCTCATAGCTAAAGCCCTACACTATTATTTAATTGTAAAATGGGTTGAATGATAGACAGCACAATAAAGAAGACGATACCTGCCATCGTCACTATCAACACCGGCTCAAATACTTTTAAGCTAACCGACACCAGATTTTCAAATTCTTTGTCCTGATTATCGGCTGAACGTTTTAACATTTGTTCCAGTTCACCTGACTTCTCACCTGCCGCTATCATGTGCAGCATCATTGGTGGGAACAACCCCGTTTCCTGCAACGCACCGCGCATTGACGCCCCTTCGCGAACGCGTCCGGCCGCTTCATCTACCGCCTGGCGTATGGCTAAATTACCAATCACTGAAGAGGTAATGCGTAACCCGTCAAGCAAGGGTACCGCCGAGGACGTCAGTATACTTAAAGTCCGGGCAAAACGGGCGGTACTCACACCTCTTATGACCTTACCCAGCATGGGAAGTTTTAACAGCCTGCGATGATATTTCAGGCGGTTCTTTTCATTTCTCAACCACTGGTTAAAGGCCACCAATACCAAAGCAATACCAATAAGTAACCACAGCCCCCAGTTTTGCAAAAATTCACTAATGGCTATCATCGCCAGAGTGGTTGGCGGCAAGTCCTGGCCCATGGTTGAAAAGTTATCCACTATTTGCGGCACAATAGAAACCAACAGAAAAACCACAATGCCAATGGCAACCAAAGTCAGCATAAGCGGATAAATTAGCGCCTGAGTCAGCTGGCTTTTCATGTGTTGACGTTGCTCAGTATAGTTTGCCAGTTCATCCAGTACGGTATCTAAATGGCCGGATTTTTCACCTGCAGCGACCATTGCGGTATATAAAGAATCAAAAACACCGGGAAACTCCGACATAGCTTCGGCAAGGCCATAACCTTCAACCACTTTACTGCGTACCGACATCAGTAACTTTTTCAGGCGCGGCTTTTCGGTTTGATCAGCAACCGCTAACAATGCCTGCTCAATGGGCAACGCTGAACCTACTAAGGTGGATAACTGACGGGTAATTAATGCCAAGTCCTGCGCTTTAACCTTACGCTGTGGAAGCCCAAACCGGGGCTGTAAGGTTTTCTTTCTGTCTTGATCAGCGGCAGGTTGAATGGTTAAAGGCATTAAGCCTTTTTCACGCAATAACTGACGTACCTGTCGCTCAGTATCGGCTTCCAGTACGCCCTTTTTCTTTCTGCCGCTAGCTTCAACGGCTTGGTATTCAAATGCTGCCACCCTCTACTCCTCGCGGGTAACCCGCAGCACTTCTTCCAGCGTTGTCTTGCCTTTCAGTACTTTTGCTAATCCGTCCTGGCGAATACCGGGCGTCGACTGGCGAATATACT
The DNA here is from genome assembly GCF_004364275.1 of Idiomarina sp. H2. NCBI lineage: Bacteria > Pseudomonadati > Pseudomonadota > Gammaproteobacteria > Alteromonadales > Idiomarinaceae > Idiomarina > Idiomarina sp. H2. The sequence continues at coordinate 41,552 of NZ_SNZY01000008.1, read as the reverse complement.
TTTCAATAGACTGTTCGCCGTGACCGTTATGGACTAACTCACGTACATGGTCGTCCACCAGCAGCAGTTCGTGAATACCGGTTCGTCCACGATAACCGGTGTGATTGCATCGTTCACAACTCCCTGCACGATAAATCACACTCGTATCTGAAGCATCAAGGCCCAGCATATTCTTTTCTTCGTCATCAGGCTGGTGCGGCTGTTTGCACTCGCTACAGAGTGTCCGCACCAGGCGCTGTGATAACACCGCCAATAAGCTCGATGAAAGCAGGAAAGGTTCTACTCCCATGTCTTCCAGACGAGTAATAGCACCGGCGGCTGTATTGGTGTGCAATGTAGACAAGACCAGGTGACCGGTGAGCGACGCCTGCACAGCAATCTGCGCGGTTTCGACATCACGTATCTCACCAACCATCACTACGTCCGGGTCCTGGCGCAAAATAGCGCGCAAGCCGCGGGCGAAGGTCATATCCACCCGAGGGTTAACCTGAGTCTGCCCAATACCATCAATGGCGTATTCTATAGGATCTTCGACGGTCAGAATATTACGGTCTTTAGAATTAATTTCGCTCAGTCCGGCATACAACGTCGTACTTTTACCTGAGCCCGTCGGGCCGGTTACCAAAATAATGCCGTGGGGTTTGTAAATCAGTTCCTGGAAAATTTTTCGGTTCCCGTCAGTCATTCCCAGTTCAGTCAAGTTAAGCCTTGCGTTGTTCTTATCCAGCAAACGCAGTACCACCCGCTCGCCATGATTAGACGGCATGGTAGAAACCCGTACATCCACAGCCCGACCGGCAATCAACAAAGAAATACGACCATCCTGTGGAACACGCTTTTCGGCGATATCCAGCTGCGCCATTACTTTTATGCGCGACACCAGCAGCGATGACAACTTACGGTTTGGTCGTAAAACTTCGCGCAAAACGCCGTCTATGCGAAAACGTATAAGCAAAGCTTTCTCAAAAGTCTCAATGTGAATATCCGAAGCGCCTTCTTTTATCGCTTCACTCAACATCGCATTAATTAGCTTAATAATAGGCGCGTCGTCTTCGCTTTCGAGCAAATCTTCGGTCTGCGGCAGCTCATCAGCAAGAGAGAATAAATCGGACTCATTGCCAATGTCTTCCATTAACTGCTGGGCTTCCGATGAGTCTCGTTGATACGCACGAGTTAACAGGCTTTCAAAGTCGCTTGCGGCATGCTCCTGAAGAGTGACCGGCTGACCCAACGCGCGCCTAACTTCTTTTAACGCAGCAGCCGAAATACCTGCACGGCAATGCAAAATTAACGGCTCACCCTGCTCAACCACCACGCCAAAGCGTTTAGCAAAGCTAAACGGGAGGCGAGCTGTTGCAATGGCACTGGCTTCAGTCATTTTGCGGCTCTTCATTCTGTTCGTCGCTTTCTTGGTTACCCTTTTCGTCGCTGCTCTTCTCGCTACCCTGCTTTTTCAGGTATTCGTCAAAGCCTGGCGGTAAAGTAAGCTCACTGTCCCAGTCGTTAAGCAACGGTGAATCCTCAGAGGGCATTAGCGAGATACCGCGCGAACGTTCATCCAGTTGCAGCGCCCGCATATAGTTGTATTTTGCTGAACTTAACTCACGCATGCGGTTACCGTCACGGACTATGGTTGGACGGATAAAGACCATCAGATTGCGCTTTTGCTTAGAGGTTGAAGTAGAGCTAAATAACTTACCTAAAATAGGGATGTCACCCAAAATAGGAACTTTGGATACAGATTCCTGCACGTCTTCGTCAATCAGACCGCCCAGTACAATGGTCTCGCCATCGTCAGCCATGACCGTGGTTTTCAGTTCCCGCTTATTAATAATAACGTCAACTGCAGTAGCGCCGCTTAAACTGGACACTTCCTGTTCTATCGTCATTTGTACGGCGTCCCCCTCGTTAATTTGAGGCGTTACCTTTAACTTAATACCTATCTCGGTACGATCAACCGTCTGGAACGGGTTGTCGTTGTTATCACCCGTAGTAGAGCCACTAATAGTGGGGACTTCCTGACCGACCAAAAAGCTCGCTTCTTCGTTATCTACGGTAACAATACTGGGCGTCGCCAGAATATTTGAGCGAGTATCCTGAGTAACGGCCTGAACCACCGCTGCCCAGTCGTTCTGAATGGTGCCGAACATCATACCGTTTACCGAGCCCAATAAATTCGCCAGCAACGAGACATCACCAGGTTCATCCGGTTCTGTCGTCGTCACCTCGACTCCTCCATCTGTTATCCGGGTCGTCGTTGTACCTTCCCTTTCACGTGCTTGATAAGCACCCGCGGCCAAACTCCCGATAGGTACCTGATTACCATTATTATATTGAACCATACCGCCGTCTTCACTGATCCACTGCACGCCAAAGTCAACGTTATCGCCTTCCATAATTTCGACAATAATAGCTTCAACCTGAACCTGAGCACGGCGGATGTCTAAGTCCCTAATCACTTTTTCCAGCGACGCCAGCATGTCTTTTTGAGCGGTAATGACCACCGAGTTTGTCGGCTCATGCGGGCTGATACTGACCGTTTCATCACCTCCGGTACGACGGCGCTGAGTTGCATTACCGGTACCGGACTGTTGCTCGACTTCGGCCTGAATAGAACGGCTGACATCTTTCAACACCTCAACTACTTCAGGTGCTTTCGCATACTTTAAGTAGAAAACACGAGTGTTACCTTCGGTTTTTAAGTCCTGATCAAGCTGTTTAATCAACTTAACGACGCGGGCACGGGCACGAGGCTCACCGCTAACAATAACGCTATTACTGCGCTCATCAGCAACAATTTTAGGAATAAGTAACGCCGGTACGCCTTCATTATTTTTCTCGAACAGCGACTGAGCTATACGAACAATTTCACTGGCTGACGCATACTCAAGACTAATCATATCAACATCTTGATCGCCAGCCCGGTCCACCCGCTCAATAATCTCTACTAAACGCTGCACGGTTTCAGCGCGCCCGGTCATCATGATCACATTTGATGGGTCATAACTGACGACCATACCGCCACCGCTTTGGTCATTTAGCTGACGCAATAAAGGAGCAAGCTCCCGTACGGAGACATTCTCTACCGGCACAACCCGGGTCACCATTGTGTCGCCCAGCATTTTTGTGTCACTACCAATAACAGGCAGCGAAGAGGTTTTTGCGTCTTTATCACGAATGACTTTCAGGACACCGGACTCCATTTCAACAGTGGCAAATCCGTAGACCTCAAGAACATTAAGAAAAAACTGATAGTACTGCTCTTCATCCATCACATCATAGCTGCGCACATCTATTTTGCCCCGCACGTTAGGGTCGATAATGATGGTTTTACCTAAGTTTCGGCCGACAACCTGAATAAACTCGTTAATATCAGTATTTTTAAAACTGGCGGCATATTCTTCGCTGCTTAATGGTGAACTCATCAGTGTTAATGCCAAACCGAGAGCTCCCAACCATGCTTTTAAGCCACTCTTTGCCACTGTCATATCAATTATCCTGTTTTACCGGTAGCTCAAACGACAGTTCCATCCTTTCACCGCCGCGCTCAATTTCTATGGTAACCCGCTCTTGTTCCGACAGTTCCTGACTAGCAAGCATGGCCTGCTCCATGTCGGTCAAATCGTAGCCGTTAATCGCCACTGCAAGATCACCATTCTGGAATCCAGCATCCCGAAATAACTCGGGGTTCTTGCCTGAATTCAGTTTGTATCCTTTTAACTCGCCATTAATTTGTACTGGCGAAATATTCACGTAATCGAGTAACGACGAAGGATTATCAGCAACCTGGGCCAACTGTTGTTCAACAGTCGCATCATCATTAACCGGATTGCTGTCATCACTATCGACAGGTACCAGCGCACCAGAGTTATCTGAGTCACCTACAATTAAAGACAGTGCAGGCCTGTCCTCACCAATGTCTTCCATTTTCAACGTTTCTAATCGGCCGTTATTATCAAGAATAACGCGATCGGCATGAATCTCTTCTACAGTCACCGATGAACTGCCCAGGCTCTCACCAATAATGTAGGTTTGTTGCTTGCTGCCTTGCTGAATAATAGCTGCTGAACGTTCAGGGTTAGAGCTGGCAGAGACGCCTATCAGACGGACGTTTAATGATGTTTTCGGCGCATTTTGAACGCTTTTAGGACGGTTCCCCCGCTCTGCTGCTCCGAAAAGATTCAGCGTCGTTAAAGTCTCTAAATTCATCGAACCAGTTGCAGTAGAATCAACCGTAACTATAGGTAACACCGCGCTGTCGTCAGGCTCTGCAGGGTTAATCAGTGACCAGGTAAACCGGGCCAGCAATACCGCAACCAAAAACCATGCGAAAGCCGTTAGCGCTTGCATTAAGCGGCGCCACATTTGAGTATCTTTAAATATTTGTTGGAGTCGGGCAGTCACTTTATTCTTATTCTTGTTACACTGACAAAAGGCGATTCATGCATTCTAGCGCAGGCGACATGAGTCAACAATCGATTAACACAAAGTTTATAACGAATTCGTTGCGTTTTTATGACAAAAACTCGAAAAGAAAGCCCCATTCGTCTGGATAAATGGCTGTGGGCAGCAAGATTCTACAAAACCAGAGCACTTGCCCGACAAATGATTCAGTCAGGCAAAGTACATTATGACGGGCAACGTAGCAAGCCTTCTAAGGTAGTGCAGGTTGGCGCTATTATCACTTTGCGGCAGGGCTTCGATACAAAAGAAGTTGAAGTCATGGAGCTAAGTGAGCAACGCCGCGGTGCCAGCGAGGCGCAACTACTCTACAGAGAAACTCCTGAGAGCATAGAAAAGCGCGAGAAAAATGCGGAAGCAAGAAAGCTTAATGCGTTGTATAATCCGCACCCGGATGGACGGCCAGATAAAAAACAGCGCCGTCAACTTATCAGAATGAAAGATAGCGGTGAATAAATCGCTTGTTGTCGATAAACAGGAGTGCCCATGGAATACCCAACTGATCAATTGTCACGCTACACCTTTGAAGAGCAAGATGTGCGAGGTGAGCTCGTTCAGTTGACCAGCAGCTATCAAACTTTGCTCCGTGGTCATAACTATCCTGCACCTGTTCAGGAGTTACTTGGGCAAATGATGGCCGCAGTATCACTACTAACTGCCACTTTAAAGTTTGAAGGCCATATTGCGGTGCAACTTCAGGGCGATGGGCCACTTAACTTTATTGCGGTTAATGGCAATCATAATCAGGAGTTAAGAGGCATCGCACGATTAAAATCCGAGCTTGGTGCAACGGATTTACAATCGATGATAGGAAAAGGTCAGTTGGTCATTACCTTAACCCCGGATACTGGTGAACGTTATCAGGGCGTTGTCGGCGCAGATGCCGATTCCATTTCTGAGATGCTCGAAAACTACTTCGAACAGTCAGAGCAATTGCACACCCGGGTTTGGTTATATGCCGATGGCGAACACGCCGCAGGCATGTTGTTACAACGCCTGCCCGCAACAGGGAAGGACTTAACCGGGTTCGAACATTTGGCCACTTTAACCGATACGATTACTGCCAAAGAAATTTTCACACTACCGGCTGAAGAGCTATTGCATCGTCTTTATCATGAAGAGCAAGTGCATCTGTACCCGTCACAGGAAGTCAGCTTTGTTTGCGGCTGCTCGCGTGAACGCACGTTAGAGGCATTGGCTTCAGTTAGCCCGGAAGAAATTCAGGAAATTTTAGCCGAGGAAGGCGAAATTATGATGACCTGTGATTATTGCCTGACCGAGTACCGTTTTAGCCCCTCAGACTTTAATTAATAGATAAAGAAAAGCCTGCTCAATTAGCAGGCTTTCTCGTTTAAAACTATTTTTTCTTCTTCAGAAACTTCATCAAGCGTCTGCGTTTTCGCTGCTGCGACAAAGTAAGTTGGTTTTTCTTACCTTCATAAGGGTTAACCGGTTCACGGAATTCTACTTTTATTGGCGTACCCATAACGCCCAGAGATTTCCGGAAGTAGTTAATTAAATAGCGCTGATAAGCCCCCGGTAAATCCTTTACCTGGTTGCCATGAATAATAATACGTGGTGGATTATAGCCACCTGCGTGCGCATATTTAAGTTTCACCCGGCGACCGCTCACCAGTGGCGGCTGATGCTCTTCCTGCGCCATTTCCATTATTTTCGTTAGCTTAGAGGTACTAATGCGTTGTGTTGCGCTGGCATAAGCCTCTTCAACCGACTCAAATAAATGACCAACACCTGTACCGTGCAGCGCGGAAATAAAATGCAAACGGGCGAAGTCAACGAAGCCTAAGCGTCTATCCAGCTCGCGCTTTATCTCTTCTTTGTGGTCGTTTTGCAAACCATCCCACTTATTCACCGCAATAACAATTGAACGACCGGCATTTAATGCAAAGCCAATTAAGTTGAGATCCTGATCACTGATAGTTTCACGTGCATCAACGACAATAAGGACAACGTTTGCATCCTCAATTGCCTGCAGGGTCTTAACCACCGAAAACTTCTCGATAGCCTCACCAATACGCCCACGCCGACGGACTCCTGCGGTATCAATCAGAACATATTCCCGCTCGTTCCGCTGCATAGGAATATACACGGAATCGCGAGTAGTGCCTGGCATGTCATAAACGACAACCCGCTCTTCACCTAATATGCGATTGATTAAAGTTGATTTACCGACGTTCGGACGACCAACAATAGCCAGTTTAAGTGGCAGCTTATCGTAGTCTATTTCATCATGCTCTAGCTCTTCAGACTCAACGTCCTTGGGCACGATAACATCGGGGTATTCTTCCGCTATTGGCTTAAAGCAAATTTCCAGTAACTGCTCAACACCACGGCCATGAGCCGCCGCAATACCGTAAAGTTCGCCTAAAGATAACGAATAGAAGTCGGCCATTGCCGAATGGGCATCAATACCGTCAATTTTATTACAGACCAGGTAAACTTTCTTATTCTGCTTACGCAAATGGTCAGCAATGGCTTGATCACCAACGGTAACACCGTCACGCGCGTCCACCATGAAAAGAACCACATCGGCTTCGTCAACAGCAAGCAGCGACTGCTTTGCCATTTCTTCGTCAATGCCTTCTTCATCACCATGAATACCACCGGTATCAATAACAATAAATTGATAACCGTCGTAATTTGCCTGACCGTATTTACGATCCCGGGTTAACCCGGGAAAGTCCGCTACCAGTGCGTCGCGAGTTCGCGTTAAACGATTAAAAAGCGTGGATTTCCCCACATTTGGGCGCCCGACGAGCGCGACAACAGGTAACATCTCTTATTCATTTCCTGATTGAGTATCGAGCGCGATGATATCACCGTCCCGAGTTTGTACATACATAATGTTGTTATCCACGACAGGAGCAACATAGACTCCATCGCCGCCAACGTCGTAACGACCAACAATGTTGCCGGTTTCACTGTCCAGCCAATGCAAGTAGCCTTCAAAGTCACCAACAACAATATTACCGCGATGCCATGCGGGCGCGCTTAGCTTACGCCCAAACAGCTCGGTGTTACTCCAACGCTCAATACCACCGCTCTGGTCAAGTGAGTAAACGTGGCTGTTCACATCGGTTAAGAAAATTCGGCCACTAGTCACCAACATGTTTTCAAATGCTTTGTAGTCGCGTTTCCAACGTACTTCGCCACTCATGAGTTCAAGCGCGACCAGCTCTCCGTTAAACGCAACCATATACAAGGTAGTTCCCTGCGTAGCGGGTTTTGCGTCAACGTCGGCTAAACGCTCCAGCTCGGTACTTCCGCTGGGCTTACCGATAGGCTGACTCCAGGCTTGTTGTCCGCTGTCAGCAATTAGCACCATACCGGAACCGTTGCTGTCGCCAACTACAATACCGCCACTGATAATTGCCGGAGCCGATGCCCCACGCACCGTCAGCATGGGGGTCTGATATTCGTATTCCCATTGCTCTTCACCGGTTTCAGCGTCCAGGCTAATGACTTTTCCGCCACCGGTATGCACAACCACACGTCCCTCACCAACAGCAGGATCTGACATGACTTCGTTGTTCACTTCGGTATGCCAGACGACATCACCAGTTTCAGCATCCAGAGCAACGACGTCACCATTTTCAGTACCCAGAAAAACACGGTCGTAGCGAGCAACTAAGCCACCCGATATACGCGCGGGAAAAGGGCTTGCGAATAAGCCGCTGAACCAGCCTTCGTCGGTTGCTTCATCAAATGTAATGCGCTGACGTAGATCAATTCGCCAAAGGCGTTCACCTGTGGACTTATCAAATGCGCTGACGATGCCATTTCGGTCGGCGGCGAAAACCTTGCCATATTCAACCACAGGATTCAGTCGGGAGAAGTGCTCACCTATACCGCTTCCAACTGAGGCGTCCCATAAAACTTTTGCTTGTACTTGCTCGGAAATAGGCTGAAGTACAGCAAACTTAGGCTCTTCATCATCGTCGCCGAATATAGAGCAACCACTAACAAGAACTGCAGCAGTCAATAACAAACTGCCTTTGGTAAAGCGTTTAATCAATTGCATTATGACTTAACCAGGCTGTTGAGTTTCATTTGCAGCGCCGGAGTCAATGACTCACCAGCCTGCAATGCGCGTTCGTATGCGGCACGAGCTTCTTCGGTATTACCCTGCTCAGCCAAAATGTCGCCTTCAAGCTCTGCGGCAAAGCCCGCATAAGCTTCTGGCAACGGTTTCTTAACCAGACTTAAAGCAGCGTCAAGCTGTTCCTGAGCAATTAATACCCGAGCTAACCGGATACTGGCTAAGGCCGACATGTTTTCGTCTTCAGCGCTGTCGACTACCGACTGTAACGCAGTAACCGCTGTTGCTAAGTCAGCGCGCTCCACCGAGTGCTGAGCCAACTGCAAAGCCACCAACTGCGCGTAAACATTTTTGGGGTTCTCGCTGACAAACTCTTGCGCTTCCAGTACCGCGTTCTCGCTACCTTCAGAGAGTTCGGCCGTCAATTGCTCGTAATTTGCTGAAGCACGCTGCTGAGTTTCCAGCGTATGCTGGTCATAATAACGCCAGCCATAAAACAAACCAAAGCCAATAACCACGCCGGCAACAATACCTTTACCGTGTTCTTTCCAAAACTCTTTTAAACGTTCTACTTGTTGTTCTTCGGTATTATCCACCTGACTACCCTCTTGTCAGCGGCTGCAGAAACTCAATAAGTGCCTGCCAGCCCAGAGTTTGTTGTTCTTCAGCAGTGCGTAACGGTTTTACGGTTACCTGCTGCTGAGCGATTTCATCCGCACCGATAATGAGTGCCACTTGTGCACCCGACTTATCGGCTTTCTTCATTTGTTTCTTCATAGAACCGCCACCACAGTGGCTTACCAGTCGCAGTTCCGGCAACTCATTTCTCAGCTGTTCGGCAATTCGCGGGGCATTTAGTTCCGCTTCTTCGCCTAGCGGCATTAAGTAAGCATCAACCACTCGTCTTGGGGTGAGCTTACCTTGTTCCTGTAGCAACAGCACCAAACGTTCCATGCCCATGGCAAAACCGACTGCAGGCGTAGCCTTACCGCCTAATTGTTCAACCAGACCGTCATAACGACCACCGGCACAAACAGTTCCCTGAGCGCCCAGAGCCGTGGTAACCCATTCAAACACGGTACGGTTGTAATAATCCAGACCACGAACCAAACGTTCGTTTAAGGTATACGAAATACCGGCAGCTTCCAGGCGAGCGGTTAATTGCTCAAAATGCTCTTTTGACTCAGCGTCCCAGTATTCGGATAGACTTGGCGCACCTTGCAGAATCTTCTGGGTATTTTCATCTTTACTGTCCAGAATACGCAGCGGGTTACTTTCGAGCCTGCGTTTACTGTCTTCATCCAGCTCACTTTCATAGTCAGACAAGTAGGCTTTTAACGCATCGCGGTAATTCGCCCTAGCTTCATTAGACCCCAGAGAGTTCAGTTGCAGCTCTACCTGATCGGCAAGACCAAACTCACGCCATAATCTGGCTGAAAGCAGAATAACTTCCGCGTCGGCATCGGCGCTTTCTAAACCAAAGGTTTCAATACCAAACTGATGAAACTGGCGATAACGACCTTTTTGCGGACGTTCGTAACGGAACATAGGCCCCATGTACCACAAACGCTGAATTTGGTTGTACAACAAACCGTGCTGATTACCCGCACGCACGCAGCTCGCTGTCCCTTCCGGACGCAAGGTTACGCTTTCGCCATTGCGGTCATCAAAGGTATACATTTCTTTTTCGACAATATCGGTAACTTCACCAATAGAGCGTTTAAACAGTTGTGTGCTTTCCAGCACTGGCATACGGATTTCGCTATACCCGTAGCTTGCAGCAACACGCCGTATTACTGCTTCAACCTGCTGCCAGGCCGGACTCTGCTCTGGCAACAAATCATTCATGCCACGAATTGCTTGGATTGTATTCGCCACGGAACCTTCTCGTCTGGTTATCGATACAGAAAATAAGCGGGTATTATAGGGACTTTGTCGATGCGGGTAAAATCAACCGTTAATTTCTTTTACGTCAATTTTATTAGCTTCAATGAACTTAACCTGTTCGCGAATTTGAGCTTCCAGCTCATCCACTAAATTTTGGTTGTCCAGCCGGAGTTTTTGGCGTGCTCCGCCAATGTACAAGCCACTTTTGTTTTTTGCTCCGGCAAGACCTACGTGCGATACCAGAGCCTCGCCCGGACCATTAACCACACAGCCTATAATTGAAACATCCATGGGAATAGTAATATCTTCAAGACGTTCCTCTAAGGCATTAACGGTGTTGATAACATCGAACTCTTGTCTGGAACAACTTGGGCAGGCAATAAAATTAATGCCCCGCGCACGAATACGCAGTGACTTTAATATATCAAAGCCAACTTTAATTTCTTCAACAGGGTCGGCAGCGAGCGAAACTCGCAGCGTGTCACCAATACCCTCTGCCAGCAACATGCCTAAACCAACTGAGGACTTAACCGCACCGCTACGCTTACCGCCAGCTTCGGTAATACCTAAGTGCAGTGGTTGATCAATTTTCTGTGCCAGTAAGCGATACGATTCAACGGCTAAAAATACATCGGAAGCTTTAACGCTGACTTTAAAATCGTAAAAGTCCAGCTTATAGAGAATATTGACATGCCGCATTGCGGATTCGACTAACGCCTCAGCTGTGGGTTCCCCATACTTTTCTTGTAGATCTTTTTCTAACGAACCGCCATTAACTCCAATACGAATTGGAATGTTACGCTCACGTGCTGCATCTACTACAGCTTTAATTCTGTCTTCGTGACCAATATTGCCCGGATTAATACGTAGGCAATCCGCACCATATTCGGCAACTTTAAGCGCAATACGGTAATCAAAATGAATGTCAGTGACTAAAGGCACTGGACTGCGCTGCTTTATTTGCTTAAAAGCTTCGGCGGCTTCCATTGTTGGTACAGACACACGAACAATATCGGCACCAGCTTGAGCCAGCGCTTCGATTTGCGCTACGGTCGCATCAACATCGGTTGTTTCAGTATTTGTCATGGACTGCACAGCAATCGGTGCGCCATCGCCAATAGGCACATTACCTACATACAAGCGGCGTGAAGGACGGCGTTTAATTGGATTTTCGTGCATCATAACCTTAAATTGACCTCTACTGCTCTTCTGACGGTACGGTAAAGCGCGCGACGCGACCAGTCCGGAACTGATCCATATTAAAGGCATTACCGTTAAAGCTGACATTAACAGCTTCAGGTTTACACAGTGTTACTGAAAAAGGCGCTTCGCCAGGGACTGGCATACGGTAGCCTGCAGCCTTTACACCAACAGCCTGAGTTTCACCGGAAGCATCATCAATTTTAACCCAGCATTCTTCATTAAACTCTAACACCAGGCTGGCTGAAACCGCTTCTGGTTGCGGCGACGACTCAACAGCTTCTGACTCGACCGAAGTTTCAGCTTGGTTATCTGTCTGCTCGGCAGTTTCAGTTGGTAACTCTTGGGTATCGTTAACATCATTAGCCGCCGAATCAGTGTTAGCGGCCTGCGATTCGTCGTTATTCTCGTTGTCATTCTCGCCGCTTTCACTAACGGGTTCTTGTACCGACTCGACCGCAACATTCGTGTCATCAGCTTCAACTTCTGACTCTAATATAGCTTCATCTTCATTCGGCGCAATTTGTGGCTCTGTCGGCTGGTTTGAAATTTCAATATCACCGACGTTATCAGCTTCATCATCAGTATTTACCGGAGAAACTTCTGAACTTTCCTGCGTGCCAGTTTCGCCTTCACTAAAACCAAGATCCGGCTCTTGCCACCACCAAATAACCAAGGCCACAACAATAATGATAACCACATAAGTGATTAACATTAAGCGGTTGTCGCTTTCTTCATGCTTTTTACGTCTTGAGAAGCTCTGCATCTGGCTGCTTTCAACTTCTTTATAGCCTCTGGCTTTATAAGCCTCAAATAGCTCGGTATCGTCTAAATCAAGCAGTTTGGCGTAGGAGCGTAAATAACCTTTAATAAAGGTTGCCGTAGAGAAAGTTGAATAATCATCGGCTTCCAGCAATTCAATAATCTGCTTTCGCAAACGCAACTGGTCTGCAACCTCGCGTTGCTCTAAACCTTTAGCTTCACGAGCTTCTCTCAGAATTTCACCAGGACCTTTACTCGGCTTTTGCTCTGTTTCTTGTGCCGCTTCCGATTCTGGCTTTTTGTTATCTTGTGTTGATTCGTTTTCAGCAGTCATGATTGTAAGGGGTTTCCCTGTTATGGTTGAGCTGCGTCGTGACCTACCCGAGCCAGACATTCGGCTTTATTGGCCTCAGCTCTGGCATGATGTGGATACGCTGGATCCAATGTCACTTTATCAAAATACCTGAGTGCTTTTTCCCAGTCACCAGCCACACACAGTGCAACCGCATAGTTATTGTACAATGCACCGCTCATAGGTTGCCATGATAATGTCTGTTGGTAAAGTGACAAAGCAGAATCAACGTCATTTGTCGCTAAATACCATTGCCCTAAGGCAAGATTGGCATCCAGAGACCGGGGATTGTTCGTCAATGCGGTTTGCAAATGCGGATGCGCAAGCTTCAATTTCCCTTGCGCCAAATAAGCAAGTCCAAGCTGCAACCGTACATCATTACCCACAGATACCGACTGTTCAGGGTTAGCGGTACAACCATATAGCGCTGCGGCTATCAATAATAAAGCGGTTCGCATTATCACACTCCTTGTGCCTGCGATTCTGTTAATTTACGTGGTCTTTACAGCTATTGCTTCCCCACCACGTTGTTTCTGCTGACGTTTCAGTATACGTTTTGTACGATCGATGACATCGCCCACTAATTGCCCGCAAGCTGCATCGATATCATCCCCACGAGTCTTCCGTACCATTACCGTCAAACCGTACTCCATAAGCACTTTGGCAAAACGGTCAATTCGCGAGTTACTGGAGCGTCCGTAGTCCGAACCCGGGAAAGGATTAAATGGAATAAGATTAATTTTACTTGGGGTATCTTTTAAGGTTTTTGCCAGCGCATGTGCCTGATCGGTTGAATCGTTCACATGGTCCAGCATGACATACTCTACCGTTACTTTACGCTGAGCTTTTGACTGCTCAACATAACGACGGCTGGATGCCAGAAATTCTTCAATATTGTACTTCTTATTAATAGGTACAATCTCGTTGCGCAACTCATCGTCTGGCGCGTGCAACGAAATAGCCAACATCACATCAATGCGTTCACGCAGTTTTTCCAACGCAGGAACAACACCTGAAGTACTTAACGTAACGCGGCGTTTGGATAAACCGAAACCCAGGTCATCTAACATTAGCTCCATTGCCGGAACTACATTGTTTAAGTTAAGCAAAGGTTCCCCCATGCCCATCATAACCACGTTCGTTACGGGTTTAATTCCGGTCTTGCCATAAGCCCCTAACAGCTGATTCACCCGCCATACCTGACCGATGATTTCTGCCACACTGAGGTTACGGTTAAAGCCCTGAGCCCCGGTTGAGCAGAAAGTGCATTCTAATGCACAACCAACCTGAGAGGACACGCACAAAGTAGCGCGATCCCCTTCGGGTATCCATACTGTTTCCACGTCCTGACCGTCGAACAGGGTCATGGCGAACTTAATCGTACCGTCCGATGACTGCTGTTGTTCGCGAACTTCAGGCGCGCGTATTTCTGCGACTTGCTTGAGCTTTTCACGCAAGGCTTTATTAAGATTCGTCATCTCATCAAAGTCATCGACACAAAAGTGATACAGCCACTTCATTACCTGTTCAGCACGAAATGGTTTCTCACCCATCTCACGAAAGAACTCTTTAATTCCCTCACGATTCAGGTCGAGTAAGTTCACTTTTTTATCTATTGCGTTGGTCATAAAGCTCCGGTGTTCTGATGTAGCCTGACGTTCCCGTCAGGCTATATTTTCTTACGTCTTAACGAGTGCGCTGGCAAACTTCTTCGTCGCTGAAGAAGTAAGAGATTTCGCGCGCAGCAGATTCAGTTGCATCTGAACCGTGTACCGCATTTTCGTCTATAGTTTCAGCATAGTCGGCACGGATAGTTCCTGCCAGTGCTTCTGCAGGATTCGTAGCACCCATAATGTCACGGTTTTTACGCACAGCGTCTTCACCTTCAAGAACCTGAACAACGATAGGACCTGAAGTCATGAATTCAACCAAAGCGCCAAAGAAAGGACGTTCTTTGTGTTCAGCGTAGAAACCTTCCGCCTGTTCTTTGCTTAAGTGCATCATTTTAGCACCGACAATGCGTAGGCCAGCAGATTCAAAACGGTTGTAGATAGCGCCGATTAAGTTTTTTGCAACTGCATCAGGCTTGATAATTGATAGAGTGCGCTCTAAAGCCATGGTTATAAACTCCAATAAAATAAAGGGATAAATTAGTCGCGCGGATTATACGTGAGATCAGCGCAGAAATCGAATACCCAGTGATTGTTTTTTCACTTATTCTCAGCTAGGATGAGAGAACTTATATAGCCATATGGACGTCTATTTGACGATAAGGAGTTCTGACATGGCGAACAATGAATATGAACAAGCCACCCTGGGCGGAGGTTGCTTCTGGTGTGTTGAGTCAGCCTTCCTCCAGGTAAAAGGCATTCAGTCGGTTAAATCGGGCTACACTGGCGGGCATACCATCGATCCAACTTACGAGCAGGTTTGCAGTGGCGAAACAGGACATGCCGAAGTTGCACAACTCCAGTACGACCCAGAGCAGATCTCTTACCGTCAAATCTTAGAAATCTTTTTCACTCTGCACGATCCAACTCAGGTCAATCGTCAGGGCAACGATGTGGGTACGCAATATCGCACATCAATTTTCTATCATAACGACGCGCAAAAACGCGAAGCGGAAAATATTATTGCGGAACTTGAAGCCGATGCAGCATTTGCGGCTCCCATCGTAACGGAAATCACTGAGTTAGGGACTTTTTACCCGGCAGAGGACTATCACGAAAATTATTACGCCAGAAACCCGGAAAACCCGTATTGTCAGGCGGTAATTTCACCCAAGCTGGCTAAATTCCGTAAAACCTTTGCTGGCCTGCTTAAGGACTAAGCAGCGCCTCGCAAAGTACCTACAGTGCGGTGGATAAGCTCTATCGCACTGTCAATGTCTTCTTCGGAAGTGTAACGCCCAATGCTAAAGCGCAGTGAACTCATTGCCAGTTCATGCCCAACCCCTAAAGCACTAAGGACATACGAAGGCTCAACGCTAGCAGAGGTGCAGGCCGAGCCCGAAGAAAGCGCAAGATCTTTTAACGCCATTAGCAGCAATTCGCCATCAACCCCGGCAAAACTGATGTTAGTAATATGCGGCACGCGTTGCTGTTCAGAGCCATTCAAAGTTACACCTTCTAACTGGTTCACCCCCTTCCATAGTCGCTGACGCAGGTTTTCCACTCTTGCAGGCTCCAGTTCCAGCTCGTTACGGGCAAGTTCCGCCGCAACACCCATACCAACAATCTGGTGAGTTGGTAACGTGCCTGAACGCATGCCCCGCTCGTGACCGCCGCCATGCATTTGCGCCAGCAGCCGAACTCGCGGAGTGCGGCGTACATACAATGCGCCAATACCTTTAGGCCCATACATCTTGTGCGCAGAAAGTGACATTAAATCAACAGGTAACGTGGCCATATTCATCGGAAGTTTTCCGGCGGCCTGTGCAGCATCAACATGAAATATTGTGCCATTTTCACGGCACAATTGACCTATAGTGGTTATATCCTGAAGCACGCCAATTTCGTTATTAACCAGCATTACGCTCACTAACACCGTATCTTCGCGCAAGGCTGAGCGGAACAAATCCATATCCAGCAAGCCGTCTGTTCCGACATCCAGATACGTCACTTCAAAGCCTTCTTTTTCCAGCTGCGCACAGGTATCTAAAACCGCTTTGTGCTCGGTTTTAAGTGTAATAACGTGTTTACCTTTATCTGAGTAATACTGAGCTGCGCCTTTTATGGCGAGGTTATCTGACTCAGTCGCACCTGAGGTAAAAACAATTTCGCGCGCGTCGGCATTAATAAGGTCAGCAACCTGATTCCGGGCAATATCGACAGCTTCTTCTGCCTGCCAGCCGTACTTATGCGAACGCGATGCCGGGTTACCAAACAAGCCATCCTGCGTTAAACATCCCATCATTTTTTCTGCTACAACAGGGTCTACCGGCGTGGTTGCAGCATAATCAAAATAAAGAGGTAACTTAGACACTTGCTTGCTCCTGACAACTTAAAGGCAATATTATAGGTGAGAGTTTAACTTAATCTCTTCTTCACTGTGGTTATGCAACGCATTCTGCCTATTCAGAACGTCACCGACGTCCTCTTTCTTCATCAACTCGGCCAGCGTAATACCGTCAAGAAAGTCGGATATTCTGTCGCTTAACCCTTCCCACAAAGAGTGGGTCAGACAACGTTCGCCGCCCTGACAGTTAGCTTTACCCTGACAACGTGTTGCATCAATTGACTCGTCCACCGCGTGAATAACGGCACCAACAGAAATATCGTTTGCGGCACAGCCCAGACGATAACCACCACCGGGACCTCGCACACTGTCCACCAACCCGTGCTTACGTAAGCGCGAAAACAACTGCTCTAAATACGACAGAGATATTCCCTGACGCTCAGAAATATCCGCTAACGGCACGGGACCATTTGCCGTAAAAAGCGCAACGTCCAGCATAGCTGTTACTGCGTATCGACCTTTTGACGTCAGGCGCATGGTGGTTTCCTCTGCTGTTTAATTCATCGTTAATGTATTGAGATTCTACATTCCCGACTATTTTAGTCAAGTATTACCCGTTGATTTGTCCACAGAGGCTAAGATGCCACGTAAAATATTAATTTCATTTTCTTCCGGGCGGGCTCGGTTAAATAAACGACGCAATTTCGTCATGACTTGTCCGGGGTGCTGAGGAACAATGAACCCAGTCTGACCCAGAGTCTTTTCAAGATGCTCATAAAACCGTTCTAAATCTTCAGCGCGCGGGTACTCCGGTAAATTTTCCGGAGCGCGTTGTTTCGATTCCAGCCACTGCATGCGTAGCTCATAACTTACAGTCTGCACCGCCATAGCCAGGTTCAGCGAGCTGTAATCGGGGTTAGTTGGTATGTGTAAATGAAACTGACTTTGCTGTAGCTCTTCGTTGGTTAATCCACTGTTTTCACGGCCAAATACCAGAGCAACCTGATGCTGACTGGTCTCCTCCAATACTTTTGCCGCACACTCTCGCGGGCCTAACAGCGGCCAATCCAATGTTCTATTACGAGCGCTAGTGGCAATAACCAGACCACAGTCGGCTATAGCTTCCTGCAGAGTATCCACAATAGTCGCCGACGCCAGAATATCGGTTGCGCCAGCGGCCAACGCCGATGCGTGACTGTCAGGCTCCTGCACAGGGTCAACTAGGGTTAATTTAGACAACCCCATAGTCTTCATGGCACGGGCGACAGAGCCTATGTTTCCGGTATGAGACGTATTCACCAGAACAATACGAATGTTATCAAGCATGGCGTTTCCCTTGAGTTTTTCTCGGCTTATGGAAAAGTTTGGCATGATACCGTAACACTGGTATGATCCGCGACCGAAAATTGTTCTTTTACAGCACAGGTAATTGGTATGCATCCGATGTTAAATATTGCGGTGCGCGCAGCGCGTGCGGCCGGCAAAATTTTAGTTAAAAATTTCGACCAGGGCAGTCCTGTTGAAGCCGAATCAAAAGGTTTGAACGACTGGGTTACTGATATGGATAAAGCCGCAGAGCAGGCTATTATCAACACCATCAAAAAGTCTTACCCTGATCACGGCATCATCGCAGAAGAAAGCGGTACTCAAGCTGGAAAAGAAAACGACTTCCAGTGGGTTATTGATCCGCTAGACGGCACCACCAATTACATGCGCGGTATCCCCCATTTTTGTATCTCTATAGCGTTGCTTCACAAAGGCTCTGTTCAACAGGCCGTTGTTTACGATCCTATGCGCGAAGAATTATTTACCGCTACCCGCGGCGCCGGTGCGCAGCTAAATGGTCGTCGTTTACGTATTTCACCTAAAGTGGAATTAAAAGGCGCTATTTTAGCAACGGGTTTCCCGTTCAAAATGAAAAACCGTTTACCGGAATACCTGGAAATGTTCAGCAAGTTGTTTGAGCACTGTGCCGATGTTCGTCGTGCAGGCGCAGCAGCACTAGACTTAGCTTACGTTGCGGCAGCACGCCACGACGCCTTCTGGGAAATGGGTCTTAAGCCCTGGGATATGTTGGCTGGCGAATTATTGGTTCGCGAAGCCGGTGGCATAGTCAGTGACTTTCAAGGTGGCCACAACTACATTCAATCGGGCAATATAGCAGCCGGTGCGCCAAAAGCATTAAAACAAATGCTGGCACAAATTCGCTAAGCTCTTTCTAAAAACGAGAGCAGTAAGCCCAAAAGCAGAACGCCGTCTGAGCTAACCCAGACGGCGTTCTTTTTTATAGTTCGATTTCTTCTAAATCGAGTTCAAGCGAGTAATCCATATCAGAGAGTTCTTCCCGCAACCGGTACTTCTCTTTTAGCTGCTCTATTTCACGCCATTTACGTTTTGCCGCGCGACCCTTACCAGACTTGTCATTAACCTTTTGCAGTTCTTCTGAATGATCCATGTTATGACCCTCTGCTTTTTTGATACAACTTTTTTAATTATGGTATTAGCGCTGCAGTTAATCTGTTTGTTAACAAAAAAACCACAACTCATAAGTACCACACACTAGGCCACATTAAAAGAACTTTGTTACGCTTTTGTTAACAAATGATGGCGAAGGTGTGAAGAATTAGGTGATCAACTCAACTTGGGGGTAATTCGTCTTAAAGAAGTTCTGAACGGAGTCAAATTGCTGAATCGGAAACACATAATGATGGCTAATTTGGTAGTTAAAAGGAAAACTCAAAATAGCTGAGTTTTTATCATATTCACCAACAGCCACTCGCTTTAACTTTTTAGCCGGCACCTGCTCAAGTCCTACACGCAATTGCTCACCCTGTACACCCAGCAACGCCATCATATTTTTTACTTCGCTTCGGTTGTGCGACCGATTCCCAAAAGCGTCAGGGGTAATATAAAAAGCCAACAACACAAGCATAGCCCCATACAATTGTCCCCAAAATCCCAACTCAAAATAAAACAAGAGAAAATAGGGAAGAAAGATCAAAGCCAATCTTATCCATTTAGGAATTTTTAGCATGTGCTCATTAAGTTTCTCTTTGAAGCTATGGTATTTATTCATTTATCTGTCACTTTTTAAGCGTTACTAACTGCTGCACGACGGTATCAATATTCGAAGGTGCCCGCTTGGGCTGATAGTTCAAAATATACTCGACCAGTCCTTTACGTTCAAGAACGGGCACGCTGGGAGGTGAAGACAACTTAACCCGTGCGCTGCGGTGTGAAAAAAACACAACTCCGTCTATCCAGGTAGATGCGCGGTTTTTCTTCAAATGCTCTGCCAATACATGTATTTGCTTTTTTAACTGCTTTATTGGATTCCGAACTTTGGCTGTATACCGGCCACCTTTGCGGCCCACTTTATGGGCTATCCAATTAGGAGATTGCTCATCTCCCGTTACTTTTGAGTTGTTGTTTTTCACTTCCACAACAAACACACCGTTAGGGCCCACCACGATTAAATCCAGCTCAGTAAAGCCTCGTTTTGCTCGTGGGTTGGGTACGTCGACCTGATTAAACAGCACATAGCTATCGGGAAGCTTTTTTAGTAGCTTCAGTGTTTTCAATTCGCCTCTGGCGCCTGAACGTTTAGTGGATGCCACACCAATAACGCTGAAGAGGTAGCTTAGTCCGACAATCCACCAGAAGTTTGGTAATTTGTACATTAAAAAGCCCGCAATAGGTGCGCCAATAATAGCGACCCATACGCGGGCTTTATTCACTTCTTGCGAAAGACGATTTTTGGTTATGTACTGCGTGTCGGCCATGACAATTTGACTGCTTTATTTCCCAAACTGGTGGCTATATTAAACCACCAAAACAGACATTCGTCAGCTTTAATCCTTAGTTATCGGCTGGCTCCTTCAGCAGAATAAAGTGTTCTATCAAACGAATCATCAGCTCTTTTTGATTTGGTAAGCTCTCAGCTACCAGTAGTGCCAGAGCCACGAGAGTGTTGTCGTTAATCAACCGCTCAACAGGCTTAGCTAATAAATGCTGATTTAATCGCAGATACCACAAAAATAGGAAAGAACCGGAGCGTTTATTGCCGTCGGCTAGTGGATGGTTTTTAATTACAAAGTACAATAAGTGGGCAGCACGGCTGGCTATGTTCGGGTAAAACAGCTCATCTGCAAACCCTTGTTCTATGGTCGCTAATGCCGAGGAAAGCCCGTTCCCACGAACCTGTCCGAATAATTCAGTGGCTTCGCCTTTAGCTATAAGTGTTTTTCTAAGCTGTTGAATGGCATCGGCTGCATTATCTGGATCCAGAGCCTGCATACCATTTTGTCTGGTGCCTATTTCCGCTAAAGCTTGCTCGTCATAACCTTGCAGCAGTGACCAGGAACGAGCGTACTCACTTATAACCTGAGCAACGGCTTCACCAGCTTCAGATACCAAGCCTTGTTTGCTCAGTGTACGACTGAGTAGATTCAGAGCCTGTTCAAACTCAACGCCCCGCTCTTGCAGCCGACGTTGGTTTAAAGTGTAGCCTTCAACCAGGTGCTCTTTTAATATTCGGGTTGCCCATTGGCGGAACTGTGTCGCGCGTTTGGAGCTCACGCGGTAGCCCACAGAAATAATGGCATCAAGGTTGTAATGTTTTACACGACGGCGGACTTGTCGTTTACCTTCTTGCCGAACTACCGAGAAATCCTCGGTAGTTGCCATTGCTTCCAATTCACCTTCCCTATAAATATTCTTCAGGTGCAAACCGATGTTATCAGTCGAGGTATTGAATAGTAATGACATCTGAGTCTGGTTCAGCCAAACCGTATCCTGTTCCAAAGCCACTTCCAGTTGTGCCTGCCCATCCTGACTCTCAAATATCTGAACTTGCTTGTTGTTCATGCTTCGTTTCTCATCCTTGAGCTTGATGTTTTCACTAAACGTTCCAGCATAGTCAGCATTTCTTCTTTCGGCCACAATGATTTCATTAAACCACCAAAGCCGTCATTCGTCAGCTTTAATCCCTTACTGCTTTTGCCTTATTGCCTCAATCAGTTCGTCTTTTGTCATTTCGCTGCGGTTAGCAATATCAAGCTGTTGCGCCCTATTGTATAACTCATCTTTAGTGCGCTCTTCCAGCCGGGTATTGGGGTTACCTGTCCCCTGAGTAGTGGTGTTATCGGTAAGCCCCTCTTCGCGTCGCTGCTTATTCACAGTGCGGCTGGCAATTTCCTCTGCTTCATCTTCACTTTTTCCGTCATCCAGCTGAGACTGCTTAATATGCTGATACATACGCTCGTCTTTGTCGCGCCAAACGTCTGGCATAGTTGCCCCCTTAATCAGTAAAATATCAGTGCGTTTCGCTTTCTCCACTTTTAAACCTAGTACAGCACATCTTAAAATGAAGACACGCAGGTCATCTTTACGGTTTATAGAGTAGGTTCAGTGTAGTTGTGAAGATCCGATTAATACAAGCGAACGTAATTCGATAAAACCGCTTAGGCAGCCTGTTTATGAACCTGACTGAATCTGAAGTATCACGTGTTATTGAAATGGCGTGGGAAGATCGCACGCCATTTGAAGCTATTGAAGAACAATTTGGCCTGCAGGAAAAGCAGGTTATTAAGTTTATGCGTTCGCAACTTAAGCCGGGCAGCTTCCGCTTGTGGCGGGAACGTGTATCGGGGCGCAATACTAAACATCGTAAACTGCGCCCCGCGGAAGTGTCGCGCGGCTACTGCCCAACACAATATAAACAGCGTTAGGCAATAACCTACTAAAGCATACTTTTCAGAACCGTGTCCTTGCGAATAAAGTGATGATGCAAGGCAGCTGCAACATGCAAAGCAACCAGTGCCATAAGAGCTATTGCCAGCCAGCCGTGCAGTTCCCGGAATATGGCATAGTTCTCAATATTGACAGTAAGTGCCGACGGTAAGCGGAACCATCCAAATACGTCAATTGGTCGCCCGGCAAAGTACTGCATTAAGTACCCTGAAATTGGCATGGCGAACAACAGCAAATAAAGCAGCCAGTGAGAAGCCTTAGCGACAAATGTCTGCAGGCTTGATAAGTCTCCGGGTAGTGGCGGAACTTGATGAAACAAACGATTAACTAAACGTGCCATAACCAGTGCGGCAGCCACGACACCAAAGGCTTTGTGCACGGTTAAAATGCTTAACTGCCAAGGCTCTAAAGAACGAACCATCAATAAACCAGCTGCCAGCATCGAAATCACCAAAGCCGCCATAGCCCAGTGGAACAAGCGCATCGACAAGGGAAACTGTTGTGTGTTATTCATTACCCTGCTCCTCCAGCTCGCCCATTAACGCTTCTTTTGCTCTGCGACGATAAGACTCGGCATAAGCTGCGGAACGAGCCCGTAGTATGGGGTCACGGGTTGCCTCAATACCGGTTGGTAACACCAGAGGGTCGTAATTTATACCGTGACATTCGCCCTGTAACTGCGGCGTTACCCCGGTAATAACAATTTGCCCGGCCGTAATCTGCTCACGGCTGTCAGGCCATGCCTTTGTTGGATTGTTCTCGTCATCTTTCTCATTTGCCAAGGTAAAGACCCAGTCGAAAACAATATTTTCTTTCGCTACCCGGTTGGTAATTTCCTGGTGCAGAGCATCCACACCCTCTAAGTTGTCAGCAGAAACTGAAACCGTAGGCTGCATAGTCCAGCGTACGGCTTGCTTTTCGCCGTTTGAATTCACCAGATAAAACGCGTTAATGCTGTTATAGGTTTCCGCAGCAAAACTTCCGCTGGGTTGGTATTGGGCTTTCCAGCTCAGAAACTCACTGCTCTCAGGGTGTTCGGCAAAAAACGCTTGTATTGCTTTTGGGCCTGCCTGAATCGCCTGAATTTGCTGGTAAAAAGTATGCGGATCTTTAACAGCCATTACCGGCGGCGTATTCATTGCAATACGCCATTGCTCGGTCGAACTCATGGCAAAGCTCAGAGCTAAACTGCGTACCGGTGCTTTTAAGTCAGGCGCTGTTGGATTATTCCCTGCAACAGAAAAACGCCCGATAAACGGCATGGAGCCCGTTTCAAATAGTCCCGCTTTTGAATAGCCGGCTAACTGCCCGTTTGAACGAAACTCACCACTGAGGCAAATACCTTTTGCGTGAGCTCTGCGGAAGCCTTCATGGGCGTTTGCTCCCTGCTGTAAATTCACAAACTCTTGCGCACTAACTTTGGGGGGATCATCGGCTGCAACGCTCATTATTGGCGCCAGCAATAACGCCAGATATTGTTTTTTCATATTGAAACTACTCTTGTTATCATTTTTTCGGTTAGAGTATATCAGTCAATCGAGCACTGCGAGCAGCGCTCTTTCCCTGTTAGCAGCTTCGAAATACGGTTACGGTAACGCGCGAAAAACAAGTAGGCTTTATCGGCAAACCAACGAATGACAGGCCAGCGTAAAGCCGCGATCATCCAGCCTTTACCCACCTGCGACCAGGCCGCATAGGTTACATCCAGACCATAAATCATTTCACCGGAACGGGTCTGCCCGTGTAAATACTGGTTAGCCTTAGCAACGTCTACTGCAGGATAGCGCTGATTAAAATCCGGCTCGTTAATATTCTCAAACTGGATGTTTCGTTGTTCATCCAGTTTTCTTAAGTGGCGCATTTCTTTCACGCATAACGGACATCCACCGTCGAAGAAGATAACAAGTTTCGAACTTTGCTCTGACATTAGAACCACCGTTTTGCGAATTACACCTTCTTATACGCTGTTTTTGCGTATTTGACTCATAATGTAATGCGAAAATCGGTTTGCTTATCTCACAATGCGACATTGGCATGCAGCCAACCTTAGTAAGCAGTGCTAGTCTCTTTATGATACTTGGCGCAGACGCGCTGCAACTCGCTCCAAAATAAGAGGCAAGGATGCCAAAACTCTCTAGAATTCATCTTGTTTATTTAGTGGTATTTTTTATCGCTGCCTTTTGTGCCTTTCCTGCAGCCGCGTTGCAGGCCTCAACGCAAACTCAGCTGGCAAAAGTGTATGAAAAGGACAATACCATCCCCATTAGCAACTACTTAGTAAGTGAAAAATACGATGGTATCCGGGCCATTTGGACAGGATCGCAACTACTGACCCGACAAGGCAATCTGATATCAGCTCCGGAATGGTTTACTGCACCACTACCCGCCGTTTGGCTTGACGGTGAGCTGTGGACAAAACGCCAGAATTTTGAGGAATTAAGTTCTATTGTGCGAACCCAAACACCAAAGAATAACCGTTGGCGGCAAGTGAAATATATGGTGTTTGATATGCCTGACGCGCAACTGCCTTTCGAGGAGCGATACAAAAATTATTCAAGCTTAATTGAGCAAATAAACGCTGAGCATATTAGGCCGGTTAAGCAGCAACGGTTTCATTCCAATCATGAGTTAAGCGAACACCTGAAAGCTATGGTTGAGCATGGCGCAGAAGGCCTAATGCTGCACTTAGCAACGGCGCTTCATCAGTCGGGCAGAAGCGATGCTTTATTAAAATTAAAACCCTATTTCGACGATGAGGCCGAGGTCATCGCGCATTTACCCGGCAAAGGTAAATACACCGACATGCTCGGTGCGCTGCGCGTGCGCAATCAGCAAGGCATTGAATTTTCTATTGGCACCGGCTTCACCGACGCCGAACGCGCTAACCCTCCGCCTGTCGGCAGTATCATTACCTACAAGTATCACGGCTACACCAGTAATGGCGTGCCACGCTTTGCCAGCTTTTTACGAATTAGGGAGGTTGTAGAGGGTGAATAAGCTTTTAGACACGGTGCGTATGCAAAAAATACAAAGAAACCACAAATTGACAACGTTGCGCAACACGCTACACTAAGAGCTCATGATCAAAACTTTCAAGCACAAAGGACTGAGGCTTTACTTCGAAATTGGAAGTACTCGTGGAATTCAAGCGAACCATGCAGCAAGGTTACGCATGCAGTTAGTGGCATTAAATACAGCTATGAAAGTTTCAGATCTCGACATTCCGGGATACAAACTGCACCCGTTAAAAGGTAGTCGAAAAAATATTTGGTCGATAGCGGTTAGTGGCAACTGGCGTTTAACCTTCGAGTTTCGTGATGGTCATGTATATCTACTTAATTACGAGGATTATCACTGATGTCTATTATGTTTAACCCAGCCCACCCAGGCGAATTTATTCTAGCAACTTATATGCAGCCTTTTGGCTTGAGTTGCCGGTATTTAGCTACAAAGTTAAATGTTTCTCCATCCACTTTAAACAGAGTTTTGAAATGCCAAAGTGGTATAAGCCCTGAAATGGCGTTGCGTTTATCCAAAGCTTTGGGCAGAAGCCCGGAGAGTTGGTTAGCGATGCAGGATGCATACGACTTATGGCATGCCGGAAAAAATTTAAGTTTAGATAAGGTTCAAAAGCTTGATCTTACAGTTGTATAGCGGAACTTAAGTTCTCTTTTCGTGTAAAAACACCAACCCAGAACAATACTTCAAAAACCAGTCCGACTAAAATAAATGCGAAGCCACCAGCGTTCATTCCAAAAATGTAACAGGCAACAGCAGCCATAAGAAAAAATAAAGCCAGCAATACTCTTGTGCGCGCTTGCATGGTTATTTCCCTAATTCAGGTTTTATGCTCAGTTAATAGATTTAGTTAAAAAATGAAAATTAACAATTTTTTTAAATTGAAACTGCTAAAGAGCCGCATTTCTGCGGCTTAATAACCACCATTAAAACTGTCGCAAGACCAATCCGGGCTTACGGCTTGCAACCCGCATACTAATGCCTGCTACGGTAAGCCAGCAAATAGCAAAAGTAAGCGCCGCAGCACCTATATATAAAAATGCGCTTTGACTTGCACGCACATTAAACCCAGAGAGCCACCACTCAACTAAAAAGTAGGTACCAGGCAACGCAACTAGAACGCTAATGCCCATAAGCACCATATACTCTTTAGCTAACGTATTAACGATTTGCATACGCTTAGCACCAAGTACTTTTCTCATCGCAACTTCTTTGCTGCGTTGCTCTGCGCTAAATGCTGCAAGACCAAACAGTCCAACGCAGGTGAGTAGTATCGCTAAGCCTGCAAACAACATAATAATGGTGCGCTGCCGCTGCTGGTTGTGGTACATGGCAGTGAAATCAGCACCGAGCCAGGAGGTACGTATGTCCATGCGATTGAGTCGTTGCTGCAACATGGTTTCAATGTCCGCGCGTGCACTCTGCGCCGTAGCGGGTTCCAGATGAATGATCATATTGCCAAATGCCATCGGTGAACGTCCGGCAATAATGATCGCGGGTTCCATGCGCCGCAGCGCAGTACCAACCTGAAAGTCATCAACAACGCCGACAATGTGAAGCTCTGTTGGCATCATGTCGTCAACCATCCAGTGCTCACCAATCACTTCATTCAGGTTATTGTAGCCAGCCTGACGCGCCAGTGACGTCGTGATAATTGCCGACGCGGTACCTTGCACTTCGCCCATGGTAAACCAGTCGGCCTGCCGGTTCGGATCAAAATCTCGTCCGGCACGTAAGTTTAAACCGGTGGCTTTAACAATGTTATAGCCCGCACCAAAACTCGCAACCGGCGGCAGACGATCAGCTTCAGTCTGCCGCGGAATTCGCAATGTTGCTATCTGTGAGTAGGTATCCGTAAGGTCAATATCTATGGCGCTGGCAGCAAGCACGCCGGGCACAGCGGCAATATCTGTCATCAAGCTTTGATTATCTGACCACAACAGTTGCTCATTATTAATACCATGCACCATCAGTCGTGCTTCG
Organism: Idiomarina sp. H2; assembly: GCF_004364275.1. Classification (NCBI taxonomy): domain Bacteria; kingdom Pseudomonadati; phylum Pseudomonadota; class Gammaproteobacteria; order Alteromonadales; family Idiomarinaceae; genus Idiomarina; species Idiomarina sp. H2. The sequence continues at coordinate 14,121 of NZ_SNZY01000008.1, read as the reverse complement.
GTTTGATAACCCGTGTCCTGATTGAGCAAAATATCAAGCTGCTGCTGAAGTATCGCGCTACCAATTAGCAGAGCAACGGTAATAGCCCCCTGCGCCACCAACAACCCCTTGCGCACCCACACCGCGGTACTACCACGCTGCAAATCGCCACTCAGTACCCGTTTGGCATTAAACGCCGAGATAAACAGCGCCGGATAAATACCCGCTAACAAACCAATCATGGTACTGCAAAGCAACAACAGCGCACCGAAACTCCCCAAATACTCAAGATTAATGGGTCGGTTTACCAACCCACTAAAGGCACCAACACTGAGCTCTACTATTACTGCGGCAATAAAACCTGCAATGAAGGTCACCATCAGCGACTCAACCATAAACTGACTAAATAACTGCCAGCGGCTAGCCCCTAACGTTTTTCTTACACCAACCTCTTTAGCACGGCTCCCCGAGCGGGCAATACTCATGTTGATAAAATTAATACTCGCGACCAACAGCAATAACCCAGCCAGCACTGACGCCGTTAGCAAGGTCGCCTGCGAACCGTTGGTTTTAAATTCATGCGCCAGTTGCGAATGCAGGTGAATGTCGGTGAGGGCGCGTAAGCGAATATGCGACATAGTCTGACCGTTATAGGCCTTATCATTCAGCGCCTGTGAGACACTTTCCAGTAGCCGTTCAAGATGAACATCAGCCGGAATCCGCACATACACATAAGCGTTGTTCAGGCTCAAAGGTTCGCCCAGACTCTCCTCAGAGACTAAACGTAAGGAGTCCACATGGAAGTGACTTTGCTCTGGAAACTCAATAATAGCGGCTACCGTGAACACTCGATTCTCACTGGTCAGTATCTCGCCAACACTGTCGCTACGCCCAAATAAACGGCGAGATTGCTCAAGCGACAAAGCGATATAACCAGGGTCGCTGAGCACCCTATCAAGATCACCAGCGATAGTTTCAAAGGTAAAATAGTCGATAAAATTAGGCTCTATGGCTAAGGACTCAAGTTCTAATGGCAAGCGTGCGTCTTGCGGACGTACATTCACCGAATCCTTAAACATTCGGGTGCCTTCAATACGCGAGTCAAACGCCTGAAACTGATCAATGATGGCCGGGCTGCTAATAGGAAAGCGCTGCTCTAACGGCACAAAGAATTGTTCAACCCGATAGGTTTGTTCAGCCTGTGGGTGCATCTGGTCATAACCACGCTCAAACTGCACATAAAGCAATATCAATACAGCAGCGGCTAAGCCTACCGATAGCCCAATTAAATTCAGTGCGAGGTGAACTTTTTGGCGCAACAGCGCGCGCAAGCCAGTTTTTATATAACTGGCGAACATAGAAATTTGCTCACGCATGGCTCACCTCACCAGCAGCTTCATTGTTGCTGTGGCTCACGTTGTCACTCACGTTTTCAGAGACAATACGTCCATCCAGCATACGCACAATACGGCTGGCATAGCGGGCTTCATGCTCGGAGTGAGTCACCATGACAATGGTGGTGCCTTCTTTATTGAGCTGACGTAATAGCTGCATCACATCGTCGCTATTTTTCGAGTCAAGGTTCCCGGTTGGTTCATCGGCGAGAATAACCGCAGGGTTAATCACCAAAGCCCGCGCTACGGCCACCCGCTGTTGCTGACCACCAGAGAGCTGAATCGGCCTATGGTCAGCACGATGATCAATGTTCATTCGCTTAAGAATTTCCTCAGCACGGGCGCGTCGCTGTTGCCTGGCCTGACCAAGATATTGCAGTGGCAACTCAACGTTCTCACGTACGCTCAGTTCGTCAATCAGATTGAAGCTCTGGAACACAAATCCGAGCGCAGATTTACGCAAATCTGCCAGTTTACGCTCACTGTAAGCAGCAATGTCGGTGCCTTTAAACTGATACGCACCAGAGGTTGGAGAATCCAGCATGCCTAAGATACTCAGCAGAGTCGACTTACCACAACCTGAAGGGCCCATAATGGCGACAAAGTCACCGGCCTGGATATTCAGGTTAATGGCATTCAACGCCGTGGTTTCAAGCTGTTCCGTACGAAATACACGAGACACTTTATTCAGGCTGATGAGTGAATCTTTCATGGCGGTTATCCTTATTGTTGTAACTGAATACTATCGGCTTGTTGGAAGTCGCGATAGCTTGATGTAATGATTCTGGTGCCCTCAGACACACCCTCTAAAACTTCGACCCATTGCGGAGTCTGACGCCCCAGGCGCACTGGAGTCCGCACTGCGCTAAGCGATTCTTCATCAAACACGTAAACAAAGTGCCCACCACCTTCCTGTAAAAACGGGCCGCGCGGAATAGCCAAGCGCTGCTGCTCGTTTTTTTCCAGGTGCAACGTCAAATTAAAAGACTGGCCGCGGGTCATCTGAATGTCGTCGGTGAGGTTAAACTCGATTTGAAACTGACTACTGGTGACCCGACTGTCGATACGATCCACCTGTAAATCCAGTGTTCTTCCTCCAACCTCTGCGCTGGCAGCCATCCCCAGCTGCACCCGGTTGAGATAAAACTCGTCGATGCTGGCGACCAGCTTGTAGCGTTCAGGCAAGTCGATCTGACCAAGACGGCTGCCCGCTTCTCGAGCTTCTCCCTTTTCCACGTTAAATTCACTCAAATAGCCACTAATAGGCGCACGAATCAGTAAGTTATTGACATTCTGGCGGGCAAATTCCAGGTTCCGTGTCAGCATGTCGACACTGTCTTCTAGCTGATTTAATTGCAGTTCGCGAATCTTTTCTTCTGTGGTTTGACGCTGACGAGCCAGTTCGAGCAGGCTTTGCTGGTAATCCAGTTTTTCTCGCAGGCTGGTCAGATCTTCATCTGACACCATCGACTGAGCGTGTAATTCTTCGCTTTGAGCAATATGCCGTTTTAGCGTCTGAATTTGATATTTCAAATCCAGAATATCGCGCTGTAAGTTGAGTCGGTTGGTTTCCATGGTCATTTGGGTGTTACGCAGAAAATTCATCTGTTCAGTGACCTGAGCCTCCCGGCTAATCAGATCTAACTGCAAATTAGTATTGCTCAGTTGTACCAAAGGTTCCCCCTTCTCTACGTAGCTGCCCTGCTCCACAAACCGCTCTTCTACTCGTCCACCATCGGTGAGATCTAAAAACACGGTTTGCTGCGGTACGGCACTGGCACGCAGACTGATACTTTCACGTAATACGCGAGGCTTGACAGTAGCAAGACTAATGTCCTGCACCGTGAGAGTGCTGCGTAAACGACTTTCTGAAGAGTTGAGCTGCCACGCGACGGCAACACTCAAAACCAGGATGAGACTCGTCATGCCAAGCATCTTAAGGGGGAATCGTTTCTTCTTTAACTGTTTGTCCATAGCCTATCTCGCGGTTATATCATGCCGTGAGTTATACTAATTTCGTGCCAATTAAATACCTTATAAAAATCAATGAGTTAATATTTTATCGAATTTCAAGTGTCCACTGATGACACACCCACGTGTCCATTCATGGATACCTGTAAATCTTTCTTTGACCCGCTGACCAATTTCCGCTTAGATAGCCTTTTATAAAGGCGTCAAAGATAAGGGCCTGTATGCCTCGCGTATTAGTAGTTGATGATAATCAGGACATTCTTACTGCGTGTCGGCTGTGTCTAAAACACCACGTCGATGATGTGCTGACTTTAGTGAACCCAACCGAATTGATGGGTGTACTTAAAGTTAATGAAATTGATCTGGTGCTGCTCGACATGAACTTCACCCGCGACTCCAGCAGTGGCGAAGAAGGTATTTTCTATTTAAAGCAGATCCTAGCAACTCACCCTGAGTTGCCGGTGATAATGATGACGGCTTACGCCGATGTCAGTTTGGCAGTCAGAGCTATGCACCTTGGTGCAAAGGACTTTATTGCCAAACCCTGGGATAACCAGCAATTAATTACGGCGGTAGAGAGTGCGCTTAAAAGCGCCCATTCTCAAACCGTTGATAATTCATCTTCGTCCTCCACGCCTACCAACGATAAAACGCCATTTATTGGTAACAGCGAGCCGATGCGTGCCGTTAAGAAAATGATCGAAAAAGTGGCAGGCAGTGACGCTAATGTACTGATTCTGGGAGAAAGTGGAACGGGTAAAGAAGTGGTCGCGCAGCAAATCCACCACCTGTCTCAGCGCAGTAAACAGAATTTTGTCAGTGTCGATATGGGAACCCTGCCCGATAACTTGTTTGAGAGTGAGTTGTTTGGGTATAAAAAAGGCGCTTTTACCGGTGCCACGCAGGACAGTCCCGGACGTCTGGTGCATGCCAGTCAGGGCACGTTGTTTCTCGATGAGCTGGGTAATTTGCCTTTGGTTCAGCAAGGTAAACTGCTCACCGCGCTGCAAAATCGCTCCGTTACTGCATTGGGTGCCAGCACGCCAACACCTATTGATATCCGTTTGATTAGCGCAACCAACGAAAACCTGCACCAACAGGTCGCCGAGGGCTTGTTTCGTCAGGATCTGTTCTACCGCATCAACACGGTGGAAATACAGCTACCACCGCTGCGTGAACGCGGCAGCGATATTGACTTACTGCTCGACTGGTACTGCGACCGTTATACCGCCCACTACGGCCGCAATGGGTTGAGTATTAAAGATTCGGATCGCAAATGGCTGCGCAGCTACCAGTGGCCTGGCAATGTACGTGAACTAGCGCATAGCATTGAACGCGCCGTGGTACTCGCCGATGAAAAGTATCTTGAGTTCGCCCCCTTAGCGGGCAATACAAAAACCAACGATAGCCTACCTTTAGCTACCGACGACGCCGAAGCCAACCCATTCCTGCTTGAGTACGTTGAGCGTAAAACCATTCAGCAAGCACTACAGTTCTATCGGGGCAATATCAGTCACACAGCTAAAGCACTCGGCCTTACCCGTGGCGCTATGTATCGGCGGATGGAGAAATACGGCTTATGAAGACCATAATAATATGGTTGATGACGCTCATTATTTCCGTTGGCTTGTTAGTCTCAGGAGTCTTGGCAAACTGGCTACACAGTAATCTTTACGATTCATTGGCCGAACCGAACCAGATGTTCCGGCAGTGGTTACTGCCGGGCCCTGCTGTACTTGTGTTATTTGGAATCATTGCACTGACATCAATAGTGATGATTCGACGTCAATTTACCTCACAGCATAGCCAGATAGTCCAGGTGCTGAAATCATTAATTAACCGGGATACCAGTCTGAGCCATGCCAGCGCACCGAACATTCAGCCTTTACTAACAGAAGTACAGGAAGAACTGGCCCGCAGTCGGAATGCTGCTGAAATTCAGGCCAATTACCTTAAGGCCCTTATTGCACAACTGGATATTGCGGTACTTGAAGTCACCGACGAAGGCCACATTGACCAATCTAATCCAGCGGCAGAACGTTTACTCGGATTAAGCTTTATTCGTGCCTGGCAAGAAACACTTTCCGGCAATGGCATATCGACCACTGAAAACTCAGTGTCAACGCCAGCAGCCCACCAAGATGCAGAGCAAACTCAAGAGCAGCACAATATCGGCAATCTGCGCAAGCTTCTGCAGCAGCATAAAGCAAGCAGCCGCGGTGAACTCATCTGGCACTATCCCAACCACAAAGAAACCTTTATCTACACCCTTATTCAGAGCTTTAATCAAGGTAAGCAACGCACCCTACTCACTTTGCAAAGTATTGAAAAGCAGCTAGTTGCGCACGAGGTGAAAGCCCACCAGCAATTGGTTAAAGTGCTTACTCACGAAATTGCAAACTCCATTGCCCCCATGGTGTCACTGGCTCAAAGTGCAGAAGGCATCAGTGCTGACATGCTCAACAACGGTGTCAAAGGCAGTGAAGACTTGGTAGAAGCACTGGCCACCGTGAGTCGACGTGGCCAGCATTTAACGCAGTTTATTCAATCGTTTAAAGCCCTCAGCACACCGGTTAACACTAGGCTAGAAGCAACCTATTTACGACCTCAAGTGGAAGAGGTTTTTCTGCTAATGCAAGAGGACTGCGCCAGCATTGAAGTGAGTATTGAAATTTCTCCAACCTTCGAGGTAATGGTAGACCAGGGACTGTTCGAGCAAGTACTGATAAACCTGATTAAGAACGCCTCCGAAGCCACCTTAGGTCTGGCTCACCGGCAAATCAGATTAGTCGCACAACACATCGATCAGGTTGCCTGTCTTGATATCATCGATAATGGTTCAGGCATTAGCGAACAAGCCTCCACCAGCATTTTCGTCCCTTTCTTCACTACCAAATCAGACGGTACCGGCATCGGCTTGCCTCTCGCTCGCTCTCTTATGCTATCGCAGGGTGGCAACCTGTTACTCCTCAACGAAAGCCAGCATGGGCAATTTCGGTGTGTATTCGGGTAAGCGGTTTAAATAATAACGTCATTCATACCCATTTAAACTCCCATCATAACGTCCCAAAACGAGTATTGATATTTGTACTCAAGTGGAAGCGTATAAGAAACGGTTTTTTCTTTTCTATTAACGATGAGCTTAAAACTGACTTTTTCTACGAGCTTTTCAGGCATACCTTTTTCGTAGTGCATAACAACAGACTCCCGGCAACCCACCTTACCCGCGCATTTAGATACAGTGGACTCAACCTTTGACGGTATGATGCGTTCACCCGATTCAGAATAGTGCTCCAGAACCACCGACTCGGGTATAAGCTCTACGCCGGACTCATCACTCAAGTTGAAGCTTAAAAATGACTTTCTCCGGGTCGACTCTGGCGTTCCTTGATGACTATTGTACACATCGTTCAAATGCGTAATCTCGACCAAATCGCTAAACCGACTGTCTGCGTTTACTTTATAAAGAGTGCTGTAAAACTCGTACGGGTTGTCATCATTGTCAGCATACTTATTTTTATAGGGAACAGGTGACCCATCCCGCTTTACGGCATAGTTGTAATGCCCGCAACCAGCGAGCAATAAAGAGGCCAGAGCTGTCAAAATTGTCAGTCGTTTCATAATAAGGTCTCGACACCGTGTAGCCGATTTTCAAATATTTTAAAGTACGCAGTCATCTGCGCAGTAGCAACATCTTTTACAATAAAGGCTACATACTCATGCGTTTTCTTGCCCGTAAGCTCAAGAGCTGGTTAGACCTGCCGATAAAGATGGATTATTGTTGACTGGAATATCCAGATGTTTAATCGCCGCCTCAAAAATGAACTCGAAGATCAGCGTAAAGAATTAGCAATGCTCCGCCAACTGGCTAGCCAGATGGATCGTGGCATGCTGTCCATCACACTGAACTCCGACTTCTGCATATCTGCCGTAAACCAAAGCTTTGCCGATGTTCTAGGCTACCAGCGCGAACAGCTGTTAGGGCGACCCATGTCAGAGATTGTACCAGCTTACGTCCCGAAACTAGCTTGTTTTCGAGACTTTAATCAGGCCGTTGCAAAGCTCGCACCAATAAGCGATGACTACCGCTACTTGCGCGCTGATGACTCCCTTGCCTGGCTTCGTATCAGTTGGCTTCCGATACAGAACCCGGACGGCAAACTATCCCATGTGCAGGGATATGGCCGCGATGTAACCAAAACAATTGAAGGCAAAAAAGAGAGTGAAGCATTCATTGATGCACTGATCCTCTCCACTGCGGTTATTCAGTTCAACCTTGATGGCACCGTAATTACCGCAAACGAACAGTTTCAGCAGGCCATGGGCTATCGGCTCGAACAAATTGCAGGCAAACACCACCGTATATTCTGTACACCAGAAGAGGTTCAGTCGCCCGAATACGCCGCCTTCTGGAAAAAACTAAACAACGGTGAGTACGTAGCGGACCGCTTCAAGCGAGTCGACAGCCGAGGTCAAGAAGTCTGGCTTGAAGCAACTTATAACCCGGTGTACGACGCCGAGGACAACTTATCTAAGGTTGTGAAATTTGCCAGCGTGGTCACCGACCAAGTGGAACGGGAAGCTCAGGTAAGAGAAGGTGCAAGCGTCGCCTACGACGTTTCACAACAAACTGATGTAAGCGCTCAAAAAGGCTCCGCTGTGGTTCAGAAGACGGTCGAAACCATGCAGCAGATAGCCAGACAAATGCAAGGGACGAGCGAAAGCATTGAAGCGCTGGGTAAACAGTCCCTGCAGATAAACGCCATAGTACAAACCATCGGTGGCATCGCAGAGCAGACAAACCTGCTGGCACTAAACGCCGCTATTGAGGCCGCCAGAGCCGGTGAACAAGGGCGCGGGTTTGCCGTGGTTGCCGACGAGGTTCGGAATCTGGCTGCCCGCACCAGTAAAGCCACAGAAGAGATTGTAAGAGTAGTCGAGAAAAACCAAACTCTCTCTGATGAGGTGATGCGTCAAATGTCCAGTACCCGAGAGGAGGCAGAACAAGGCCTGGAATTAGCCAACCAGTCGGGAGCCGTCATTGTCGAGATTCGGGAAGGAGCTAAGCAGGTGGTCAACGCTGTAGAACGCTTTGCCAATGAATTATAGTAATGCCTGATTAAGTCATGACAGCGATGTTAAACATCGAGCACCACACGATCTCGGCCGGCGCTCTTTGCTTCATACATCGCTTTATCAGCACAGTTTATTGACTCTTTAACGGTTTGAGATTCCCTCAGAACTGTGACCCCAAAGGATGCCGTCACCTGAATATCACCAAATTCAAAATGCTGTTCTGAGATAGCCAAGCGCAGTCGCTCCATCATCTCACCGGCTTGCTCTAGGGTTGTGCTGGGCATGCAGATAATAAACTCCTCACCGCCATATCTATAAATTCTGTCGTATGGCCGAAGGTGGGACTTTACGCATTGTACGGTTGAGGCTAGCACCGTATCACCAGCAGCATGGCCGTATGAATCGTTGATCCTCTTGAAATGATCAAAATCCAACATAGCCAGTGCATACGTTTGCTTTCCCCTAAGAACAAGAGAGTGCTGTTTTCGAAGGTCTGCAAGCAGGCCGGTTCGGGTTTGAGCTTCGGTCAGTGAGTCTCTATTTTTAAGGGTTTCAGCAAACTCATGTCGTGCCGCCCAAATTTCTCGCCGCATTCTTTCTCGACCACTTTCGAAATTGTCCCAGTCATCAACAGGAATAACTAAACCATTCGAAATCCGCTGAAATAAATGTCGCGCACCACTATGTACTTTTTTATGTGCTTCAAAAAGTGATTTAAGCTGCTGACTTTCAATAAAAAAACTTTCAGAGTGGTCTTCATACCATTTCCCGAAAGCGCATTTTAGATGTGCATCTGGCATCAAATCTGATTGCTCGGGTGATACCCGAGAAACCAATACACGCAGCAAATTTTTGTACCACTGATCATGGAGATAAATCGCATGGTCAAGTTCTGCAATACCCGCCTGCAATTGTTGGTTAGTTAAGGAATCCAAATTTATGTCTCTTCGAAGTTTAACAGTGCCAGTGATGGTCAAAAACCATTGCAAGAAGACGGCCTGACTCACGCATGACATTTAATTCGTCAGTACTTTTCAGCTTTACACTAGCCACCAACAGCCTTCCTTATGTCTACGTCGGCCAACTTCATTTGGTCGCGCATGATATCCGAAAAAGACATGTTGGGGTTCGCCTCAGCAAGCATACCTACTTTTATCCAATACTCGGCCTGAGCATTAATAGAGCGAACCATAACTGCACTCGCCTTGCGAATTTCCCCATGCAGTTCGTCATCAATTTTGACAATTCCCATAGCAGCCCCTGAATATATGATTTGTATACGAATCATATATTCAAAATGGGAGTCTTGCAATGTTAGCGCTTATTATGCCTTCTTCTTTTTGCTGAAGTGTTCCATACGAAAACAGTAGTAGTATTGTTACTCCAATATTTGGGTTTCATTAAATGTATAGCGCCCCGGCATACTTAGTAAACGCTTGGTTATACGCTGCCTTCACGTTCTACCACCAGAATTCGAGCCGAGCCTTTGGGGTGAGCAACATGCTCGGTACCAATTGAAGCAAAGAAAATGTCCCCGGCGTTTAGTGTCGCAGATTTCACTTCGTTATTTTCTTTGTACAGCATTTCTACAGTGCCATCCATTACAGCGAAAACCTCTTCGCCGTCATTTACGTGCCACTTATAAGGTTGATCTGTCCAGTGCAACCGAGTGGTAACGCCGTTCATGTTGGCAATATCTTTTGCACCCCATGCCTTATCTGCTGTGAATTGCTTACTTCTAATGACTTCCAATTTATTATCCTCCTTACTGCTACTTTTAAAAACGCATCGGCGAAGTGGAGACGAAAATAAACGTCACCGTACAGGCTAAATTATAAGGAGTGTTGCTCCCACTGCTCTCTGTTTATCTTATACAAAACGTGCTCACAAAGCGGGTGAGAAGGTTCTAAGTCTGGGTGCTTAAAATTACAGGCATAGGACATTCCAATTTTTTTCATGACGGCTTGAGAACGTATGTTTTGCGCTGTTGTAAAAGAGACCACCTCTTCTAAACCCAAGTGAGTAAAAGCATAGTGCAGTGACGCTTTAGCAGCTTCAGTCGCATAACCCTTTCCCCAATATGGTTTCGCCAGGCGCCAGCCAACTTCAACACATGGTGAGAACGGCATATTTTCTTTGGGGGTGTGCAGCCCGACAAATCCGATAAATTGACTCTGTTCAGGAAGCTCTACAGCCCAGAAGCCCCAACCTCGATCAGCAATGAGAGACTGAATTCGTCTCGCTCCACTAAAACTTTCTTCCGCTGTCAGAAGCTTCGGAAAAAACTCCATCACGTCCTTATCGCTACACATCTGCGAAAAGAGCAGGAGATCTTCGTCATCCCATTGCCGAAGTATCAGTCTTTCCGTTCTAATCATAATTCATGTCATTTGATGCCATGTTTGCTAAATGCTTATCTCTTTTACTATTGCCCACAAGGAAAAGACTATGCTGACAATAAAGCCCAGGGCCACGAGCCCTAATAAGGTGTAGAACCCGAATCGAAAGGCGTTCAAAATGCATTCGTAAACTACGGACAGCGGTGGCTTTGCTTTTAATAGAAGGCTTCCTGTCCGAGAATTCGCGCTAAAATAGGCTGTGTAAATTGAATACAATACACCCACCGCCATCCCAACATAAGTGACTGAGAAATATGCTTCAAGAAAATGTATCCAGCCCACTTTTTATCCTATATACATGTAATGCTCTTTAAACAGCGGCTCAGTTTACAGCGTCCGATGCCTTCACTTGTTAGCAGATTCTAATCGACTTCCGAAATGAATTCGCGAACCTCGTCAGAACGTAATGGCCTCACTAGACGAGCCACTTCATTGCCATTGTGCAAGAGTATCAGAGTCGGCCAAAGCTTTACCTTGAACGCGCGCCCCAGCGGTTTGCCTTTGCCGTCGTATATTTTAATATGACGTAGCCCTGCACGTTCAGTTATTGCTTCTTTTATCGCGGGATTTGCCGCCTGACAATGTCCACACCAGGGCGCGCCAAACTCAAGTACAACGTTACCGGATAACTCGCCAGTTTGTTCAAAGGTAAACGCTTCTTCCGCGTAATCGGAGTTAGAGCCAATATCATCGGTTTTCATCCCACTTACTCCTCACCAAGCTCGGACATCCGCAATAGCTGACTACTGCGACGCACAGTCAGAATATCAACCTGATCTTTGATGCTGTAAATAACCCGATACGATCCAGCGCAAGCGGGGATCAGATAATCTTCATTGAGCAAGCCTACTCAAAACCCGAGCCTTCGCATCTTCATGCGAAATACCGTTCCCGGAAGCAATCTGTTCTTCCGCCTTGTACACCTCTTCTAGTATTTCCAGACGTTGTTGCATCTTCTCATATTCGTGAACATCCACCAGTACTGCAACGCCTCGACCTCTTTGTGTCAGCACTATAGGACGACGGGTTTCATGGAGCTGCTTTACGAATGTGGCTACCCCTGCACGAAATTCAGACAGAGGGCGGATATCTTCATCTACTCTAACCCTTGACATGGAAATCACCTCAGTACTTTTTAATGTACATCAAAGAGTACAATAGGGCTTGGAAGCAAGCAAGGTATCTGTAGGAAAAACCAGCGCTCTGCTAAAGAGATGCCTGAGCGAAATTAAGCAACTTCGTAAGCTCCTTTTCGGACCAGTTCTCCAGTTCAAGAACGGCAGCGTAGGGGTCTCCAGAAATTCCCATAACCCGACAAATAGCAGGTTCTGTTTTGAGACCGCTTTCTTTAAGCTGCCGTATTCTGTCGATAAACTCATTGTCCCCGATTTTTACAAGGCGTTTCATCACCTGATAATGGCGATATGCAGTCTGCAACTCCACTGGCGTTTCTGACGCATAGACTTCAATTAAAAATTGGTTACAGTGAAAACGACCTAAAGCGTGATCTTTGCGTGGGCGCATGCTGTATGCTTCATAGCCGGAATATGCCGACTCAAATGCCTCGATAAACGCTTCCTGCTCCTGGTACGTACAAACGATATCGATGTCGCTTTCCTTCGTATCCAGAGAAACAAATATCGTACTAACAACTTCCGGCGAATATGCGTCGAGTTTGATCAGAACTCCCGATTCTTCTATCGCTTTGTTGGCGCGAGCTATTTTGCTATTCATTCCAGTCTATTGTTATATTTTTTTGATTTAAATACATAGAACCTAAATATTAGAGCCTGAAGCGTAGCTGCCACACCGAAAACGATACCCGTCTCTAAGCCACCAAATGTTGCTATAGCGAATACTATCAATGCGCCGGGCAACAAATAGTATAGGTATTTTGGCTTTGACCACTTACATATTGCCCAATGAAACGGGAGACCAATAGTAAGCCAACCCACAACAGATAAAGCAAGGTAAACTGAAGCAACCCACCCAAATAATGCCAGGAAATCTTGTATTGGATACATAAAAACTGGAATACCAATTTCATAAAAAGAGTAGCCCACTCCGAGAAGTAGAACCCACCCAATACTGCGGAATATTGCCCCATCCCAATTACCCATTAACGCTGACTCCTGGTGAAATATAACGCCCACAGCATGGTTATGTGAGACTTCACAGTAACCCTTTATTTTTCTTAAACCGCCTAACCTTACTACGCATGTTTTTCATTGGTGATGATGTATTGAACTGAATCATGCGGCCCAACGTCCATTTATCGTACCAAGTAGTTTCGTAGAGATCATAGTTACTTAAGCTTGAAATCAGTGAAAGCAGTTCATTAACTGTCGATTCAAGCTCCTTTAGCAGGGCTTCATATTTCCAATCAGCATATTGTTCATGGAAATGCTCTGCAAGCAAACCCAACTGATTCCATTTAAAACCTGATTCTGGAAATTCAACTGGCAGCCCTTGAGCCTTCAACCTATGCCATTTCAATACCAACTTACCCCAACCAATAAGGTAAGCAACCGTGTCACAGACGCTTACTTGCGTGCCTTTTATGTTTCCCTCAACATTACGTTCTCGTGTCAATTCGACAGGTATTGTCCGATAATCTGCCATAAGCTTGTCAAATATTGAGTTGATAGCAAGTTCCAACTCTTCTTTTGATTGTGGAATGGATGAGACCGGCTTGTTATGTATTTTTCTCACAACCAGAACCTTGCACAAAAAATTTGAACGCGAAAAATAGCGGCAGCAAAATAGCTGACCAAATAGTTGATAAAAACAAGATAGCCATGAGGATGGATATACCGCCTCCCTCCAGCTCGAAATTAATGGCGTATGCTGTTATCACAGATAAAACCACGATAGTGTTCAGAATTCTGTGTCATTTCGTTAAACTAAGCAAAAAAGAGATGACATATGACCAAAACCAATTTCGACATGGATGCCGCTTTAAAGCAGTTGCGTGAAGGCAAAGACCTCACGGGCAAAGACGGCATTCTGACACCGCTTATCAAACAACTCACCGAAGCAGCGATGCAGGCTGAGCTTGAAGAGCACCTCAGTGATAAAGAGCAATCTAACCGCAAGAACGGCTCGACGTCAAAAACAGTCAAGAGTCCTGCCGGCAGTTTTGAACTAGATACACCCCGTGACAGAGCCGGCTCATTTGAGCCGCAGCTGGTTAAAAAACATCAGACGCATTTAACTGATGAGCTGGAGCGTAAAATTATTGCATTGTTTTCGCTTGGAACCAGCTATCAAGACATTCGCATGCACATTGAAGACCTGTACGG
>NZ_SNZY01000007.1:0-192624 GCF_004364275.1 Idiomarina sp. H2 | reverse complement strand
CTAACACTTCGGGCTCCCGCCAGAGTATTAGCAGATTTTAAATCAGTTCGTGACTCACTTTGAACGTCCATGTTCGCCCTGAGTTCCGGGCACACTTTCGGTTATGTCAGTCACCCACTTGGTATTGGGCTCAAAGGCTTTGAAGTCTCGTCCCAGGTGGTTTTTAATACCATCCGGGCGCTGAGACGGCGCTTTCCGCCCACGCCCTTTTTTACGCGGCCAGCCTTGTAGCCCATGCTGCGCCATTAATCGGGCAACACGGTTCAGACTGGCTGTTTCCTTTTCTTCTTTGAGATCCTCATGCATGCGTGACGCACCAATGATACCGCCACTATCCTCATGGATCTCTTTAATACGCGTCAGCAATCGTTCATTATCAACGGCACGACGCGACGGTTGGCGATTTACCCAATCATAATAGCCACTGGCTGAGACTTTCATACAGCGGCACATTAAGCGTATCGGAAACAGTTTGCGGCAACGTTCGATCGCCTGATATCTCAGGACGACTCTTTTGCGAAGAACGTTGCCGCTTCGCGCAAAAAATCACGCTCCTTTTTTATCCGGGCCAATTCGCGCTTAAGCCGGGCAACCTCTTCATCTCGCGGCGTTCCTGAGCCTTTGTGAGCATTGCCCGGCGCTTCTTCTAATTCACGTTTCCATCGGGAGAGCATATTAGGGTTAACACCAATCTCCAATGCGACCTGTCGACAACTGACGCCGGGCTGTCGTGTCTGCTCAACGGCTTCTCGTTTAAATTCCGTACTGTATTTTCTTCGTTTGGTCATGAACACTCCTTATTGGCATATTATGCCTCTTTATGGATGTGTCCGTAAAATCTGGGTAGAACCCTTCTGGGATGGAGAAGATGATCGTTTTGAGGTGTCGTCATTAAGCGACTTAGATAAGTTGGAGAATATTCAGGAAATAGAAGGTCTTAACGAACAGCTGGTTGAGTCGTTTTCACCAATTATTGAAAGCAAAAATATAACAGTTATTAAGTAGCTTAAAGATGAGAAAAAATGTTTTTTTAATAATTACGATATTGTTCAGTGTATCTGCTTTTAGCCGTGAATTCGTTCAAAATGGTTCCTCAATGGAGCCGACAATAAAAGCCGGACAGACAGTTGAAATAGGGATTCTTTCGTCTTTCGGCTATGAACCCAGCCGCTGGGATGTGGTTGCCGTGAAAAATCCTCAACAATTTAATCTTTTGGTTTTTAGAATCGTAGGTCTTCCTAATGAAACGATTCAGCTCGAAGAAGATGGTGTCTATATAGATGATGAGAAAGTAAAGCTACCAGAAAAGCTGATTGAGTCTGGAGTGCAGTACTTGCCAGCTAGTGCTGTTATAAAACGTAAAAAATATTCTAATAGCTTATATACAACAGGCGAGGAAGAATATTTCCTTCTTGGTGATAACACGGTTAATGCCAACGATAGTCGTTTTGAACTTGGTATTATCCATCGCAGCTTGATACTCAATAAAGTTGAAGGTGATCTCTGATACCAACCTATCCGGCTAGCCTAGAGTGTACTCTTGAGTTTTGCAGATGTCGTCGAAAGGAACTATCGTGTCTAAATGCTGACCGAGATAGTAACGACTATAAGTTAAACTAAGGACTTGCACATGCGTACCTGGATTTATACCGTGTTTACCGTTTTTCTGTTCGGGCTGACAGCGTCGGCTTCTGCTGACGACCATGCCCCGAAATACGACGCTCGCTTGAGTGGTTATTCTTACCCTTTTGAAGTTCATACCTTTGAATTTGACAGCCAGCGACAGAAACTGGAAATGGCTTACATGCACTTACCCGCGGAAGAAGGTCAGCCGACCGTATTGCTGCTGCATGGAAAGAATTTCGCAGCCGATTACTGGGAAAAGACCGCTAACTATCTTCACGACAAAGGCTACGGGGTACTTATGCCGGACCAAATCGGTTTTGGTAAGTCCTCCAAACCGGAACATTATCAGTTTTCTTTTGAAGCTTTAGCCAATAATACGAAAGGCTTATTGGCGTCGCAGGGCCTGGACAAAGTGATTGTTATGGGTCATTCCATGGGCGGTATGCTCGCTACTCGCTTTGCTTTAAACCATGCCGATATGGTTGAAAAGCTGGTGTTGGTTAACCCGGTAGGCCTGGAAGACTATTTGCGTTATGTGCAATACAAAGATCCTGCCTTCTTTTATGAGAAAGAGCAGGGCAAAACCATTGATAAAGTCCGGACCTATCAGAAGAAAAATTACTATGACGGTAAATGGTCAGAGGATTACGAAGCGTTAATTAAAATTCACGAAGGCTGGATAAACGGCGATGACTGGGATCTGGTAGCCTGGAATAACGCGCTGACGTACGACATGATTTTTACCGGTAATGTATCTAACGAGTTTGACCAATTAACGGTACCAACGCATCTAATTCTGGGAACCCGGGACACCACCGGACCCGGGCGTGGTTGGAAAAAAGAAGGCGTTGATTATCAGCTGGGCCGCTACGACCAACTAGGCGAAACTGTGGTAGAGCAGATTCCCGATGGTCATTTGTATGAGCTGGAAGGCCTTGGCCATATGCCGCAGTTTGAAGCGTTTGACCGTTATCGTGAGCATTTGGACAAGATATTTTAGTCGCTAAACTTAAAAAGCTAACGATCTTTTAATGATGCAGCGGAAGGTTGTTTTTTCTGCTGTACCGATATACTCCAAACCGCCGCCATGGATGAGTATGGGGAAAGAGCCTAATCAAGGAATCAACTTTGCGCGACGGCTAATGCGGTGTTAAAACTATGAGTTTACCTATAGAGCTAGTGGAGTTTTTGGACAGTCAAAACCCAAACGAGCTATTTAATTCTATACGAACGGCTAGTGGCGATGAGTGGCTGGGCTTTTGTTTCTGGAGCCTTCACGAAGTCGAAGAATCATTGGATAAAAGAGCTGAGAGGGATGTAGATGACCGCTTAATTCCCTTCTATGGCGACTGGCATAATTTATTTTGTCTCAATAGTAGCTCCATCTCATACGAAGTGGTGGAGATTGATGATGATAGAAATGTTGTACGAAAATGGAAATCCTTTAGTACTTTTAAGGAATCGCTTTTTTGGCGGGATGCCGAGAGTGTTAATGACTCGGATATCATTGCGGGTGAGTCTTGGCTCGATTTTCAGCTAATAACCAAAAGGACTCATCGAACTGCTTTAGGTAAACATTTCGTTGTTCGCGACCCCATCTATGGAAGGTGAATAAGGCTATTTCTTTTAAATCGGACTTTGCCTTATTGGTCAGCTGGAAAGGTTTCATTTTCTCTCTTCGTTATCTAGTTCATTGATAAATGAATCGAGGTCATAATCAGCCATGCCACTTGCTTCGCCATCAACAAGAAGCTGTCGTAAAGTGTTCATTTTCGTTTCTTGTGTTTCGAGTAAACGTAGAGCTGAGCGAATCACTTCACTTGCCGAGCCGTAGCGGCCACTTCGAATCTGGCTAGTGATGAAACCATCAAAATGTTCGCCGAGAGTAATACTGGTATTTTTAGCCATTTCGATCTCCTTAATACCGAATAATACCTAATTATGGTATTAACTTGCATTTGTAGCAAGTGGTGCATAACAAGTGATTCAAGCGGTATTCGTAACGGGAAAACGCTGGAAAGGTATTTAACAACCAACAAAAAAGGCGCCAAACGGCGCCTTCCTTAATCATTCACAAGTTTGCCTTAAGCAAAGTTCTTGTTCACGAAGTCCCAGTTTACCAGCTTCCAGAAAGCTTCTAAGTAGTTAGGACGAGAGTTACGGTAGTCGATGTAGTAAGCGTGTTCCCACACATCAACAGTTAACAGTGGCTCTACGCCATCGTGCGCGACTGGGGTATCTGCGTCGTCAGTGTTGAACAAATCAACAGAACCGTCAGATTTTTTCACCAGCCATGTCCAGCCAGAACCGAAGTTGCCGGCAGCGCTTGCGTTGAACTCTTCTTTAAATTTCTCGAAAGAGCCAAACTTTTTGTTAATAGCTTCAGCTACTGGGCCAGTTGGTTCACCGCCGCCGTTCGGGCTTAAGCAGTTCCAGTAGAACGTGTGGTTCCATACCTGTGCAGCGTTGTTGAACAGGCCGCCTTTTTCAGACTTGATGATGTCTTCCAGAGACTTGCTTTCAAGGTCGGTACCTTTAACCGCATCGTTCAGTTTGCTCACGTAAGTCGCGTGATGCTTACCATAATGGTATTCCAGAGTTTCTTCTGAAATGTGCGGTGCCAGAGCGTTTTTCTCGTATGGAAGAGCCGGTAGTTCAAATGCCATAATTTTTTCTCTCCGTTCTTTATGAGTGCAAATGTGCGACCTGCACGTTAACTTGTGCAGGTTCTTTCTTGTTATACCTTACGATATATAGGGCTGACTGGATTGCTTTTCAAGGAAATCTTCCAATTTAGGACAAAACTTTATAGGCTGTGTTAAAATACCTGAGTGTTTTAATCAACCATTATATTAAGCAGAGGTGTTATGGAAACGGTTGACAGAATTAAGCAGCAAATCGAAGAAAACCCAATCCTGTTGTACATGAAAGGCTCTCCGAAGTTGCCTAGCTGTGGTTTCTCTTCACAAGCATCACAAGCCTTAATGGGCTGTGGGCAGGCGTTTGCTTACGTCGATATCCTGCAAAATCCGGATATCCGTGCAGAACTGCCTAAATACGCAAACTGGCCGACTTTCCCGCAGCTTTGGGTTGAGGGTGAACTGGTCGGCGGTTGTGATATTATTATGGAAATGTTCCAGAACGGCGAACTGCAAGAATTGGTTTCTGAAGTTGCAGAGCGTCATCCGGAGCCTTCGGCTGAGTAAAGAGCCTTCAGCGGGGTAAATAATCTTTAGCTGAATAGAATTTAAGCAAATAGTAGACAGTCTGTAGTGAATGTCGTGAGTGACCTTGTTTTTTCGTTGAGGCATCCCCATCACTACAGGTGAAGATTTAACACACTCAACATTAAATGGAGAGAATCGATGTCTGTATTAGTAGGTCGTAAGGCACCTGATTTTACTGCAGCAGCAGTATTAGGTTCAGGTGAAATTGTTGAAGATTTCAAACTGTCTGATGCCATCAAAGGCAAAAAAGCAGTGGTTTTCTTCTATCCGTTGGACTTCACTTTCGTATGTCCTTCAGAGCTAATTGCTTTTGACAAACGTTTAGACGAATTCAAAAAACGTGGCGTAGAAGTCATCGGTGTATCAATTGACTCTCAGTTTACTCACAGCGCATGGCGTAATACGTCAACCGACGCTGGTGGTATTGGTCAGGTGAAATACCCGTTGGTTGCTGACGTTCGTCACAGCATTTGTAAAGCGTACGACGTTGAACACCCACAAGCTGGCGTTGCGTTCCGTGGTTCATTCTTAATTGATGAAGAAGGCATGGTTCGTCACCAGGTAGTTAACGACTTGCCATTAGGCCGTAACATCGACGAGATGCTGCGTATGGTTGACGCACTGAACTTCCACGAGAAGCACGGTGAAGTTTGCCCAGCAGGCTGGGAAGAAGGTAAAGAAGGCATGAAAGAAAACGCAGAAGGCGTTGCTTCTTACTTGTCTAAAAACGCTGACAAACTGTAAGCGTTTACTGAATTGAGAAAGCCGCTCGTTTGAGCGGCTTTTTTATGTCTGAATTTCGTGTGTAAAGTTAACTTTTATCCTGCCGCGATTCCGGCGGCCAGCCACCCAATTCCTTCCAGCGGTTAATCATCCAGCAATAGAGCTCTGCGGTGCGTTCGGTGTCATACAAGGCTGAGTGTGCTTGTTTGCTGTCAAACTCAATACCGGCTGCCTGGCATGCTTTAATCAGTACAGTTTGCCCTAAGGTCATTGCCGCAAGCGACGTTGTATCAAAACTGACAAAAGGATGAAACGGGTTACGTTTTAAATTGGCACGCTCAGCGGCGGCCATCATAAAGCCGTGATCAAAGTTTGAGTTATGTCCCACTAAAACACTCCGCTGACAACCTGCAGCTTTCTGCGCTTTTCGTATAGGCTTGAAAAGCTCACGCAGCGCTTCACCTTCCTCTACGGCGCCGCGCAAGGGGCAGTGCGGATCAATGCCGTTAAAGTCGATAGCTGCCTGTTCAATGTTGGCGCCTTCGAAGGGCTTTACGTGGTAATGAACCGAATCGACCGGCTTGAGTATTCCGTCGTCATCGAAATCCAGCAAGACTGCAGCTATTTCCAGTAACGCATCGGTTTTTGCGTTAAACCCCGCTGTTTCGACATCGACGACTACCGGCATGTAGCCGCGAAAACGTTGTTTCATAAGCGAGTTAGAGCTGTCTGACATAGAATTTCCGTAGTGAATAAAACGTAACGCCATTATGCCAAAGATAACGGAGTTCTGCTTGCAGAAATACTAAAGCAACCGCAATGCTTGCCGATAACAGACGTATCAGAAATAAATCAGGGGCGCTTATGAAAAATTGGCCGATGTTGACTGCTGTTTCAGCCTCGCTGCTGCTATTAAGCGGGCAGGCACAAGCAAACTCAGTCAGGCACTACAGTGCAAACCTGGATAACTCCGCCTGGCAGATCAGTGAAAAGAACCGCTTAGCCTGTGAGATGGAACATGAAATTCCTCGTTACGGTAAGGTGCGGTTTCAAAGTGAAGCCAGCAAAGAGCTCAATTTGCGCATGAAAATGGAGATGCAGAAGTTACCGGACAGCTATGGTGTGTCTGCTATTGAGTCGGTGCCGCCGCGCTGGCAGCCCGGTGAGTCCAGTTACCGCATTGGTAATATGCAACTGTATAAGCAGTTTGATGGTGAGCTGCAAAAACAACTGGCATGGACTTTGTTAAGCGAGCTGGAGAAAGGGCGGTATCCCACGTTTTTCTATGATGACTGGTACAACAACCGTGATCAGGTGGCAGTGTCTTTGTCGTCGGTGAATTTTCGTCGTACTTATGATGACTTTATGAGCTGCGTAAATGCGTTATTGCCTTTCAGCTTTGATGATATTGCGTACACGGTGCTGAATCATGAAGCCGACAGCGAAAAGCTGACTTTGTCCTCGCAGCGAAAGCTTAAACAGATTAGCGACTATCTTCAGGTGGATAATGAGCTGGAACTGGTTCTGGTGGATGCCTATACTGACTCGCTTGGTGCGCGTGGGCCGAACCAGGAATTAACCGAACAGCGCGCGAAAGAAATTCAGCAGTTTTTTGTTGAGCGTGGCATAGACGCCGAGCGGATTAAAACCGTTGCTCACGGTGAAGATCGTCCGGTTAAATCCAATGACAATGAGATAAACCGTCAGATTAACCGCCGCGTTATTGTGCAACTGACAAAACCGTCGTCGATTGAGCTGTAATAAGCTCAATCGCTGGTTTTTTCTTTAAACTCGCACAAGTCTTCAATAACGCAGGAACCACAACGTGGCTTGCGGGCTATGCAGGTGTAACGGCCGTGCAAAATTAACCAGTGGTGCACATCGACCTTAAACTCAGCCGGTACCACTTTTATCAGTTTTTCTTCTACTTCTTTGACGTTTTTTCCCGGTGCCAGTTTGGTGCGGTTAGACACGCGGAATATGTGCGTGTCTACGGCAATAGTCGGCCAGCCGAAGGCGGTATTTAAGACCACGTTTGCGGTTGTCCAGACTACCCCGAATGACTTATTTTTAATTGGGTCACCCAGAAAAACAACTGCAATTTTACGTGTATCTAATTTAAACTGCATTTTAATGCAATACTTTTTTTTAGTATAAGCAAAAAACCGAGCGCCAAAAAATTCCATTTAAAGAGTTGATAAAAAAGGCTTTAGCGTGACATATTGTCAAGTAAATATTTTTCAATAAGGATATTTTGTGAACGATATCGAATTACCTGATTTTCTGAGAAAGTCCTTAGCTAATAGAGAGGTTATCCCTTTGATTGGTGCAGGCGTTTCAATGTCAGTTAAAACGAAAAAAGGAAGTAAAGCATTTCCTTCTTGGTCTGACTTGCTTTGTAATGCCGCAGATGAATTAGAAGGGAAAGACAGTGAAGTTGTTGAGTTACAAGTAAAAAGAGAAAAACTACAACGAGCTGCTCAAGAAGCTCAAGAACTTCTATCAGGCCGACGTTGGTTTGATTTTCTTAACTCCCAGTTTTCTATCGATTTCAAAAATTTAGATGATAGCTGTAAAGCCTTACCAAAGGCTATTTGGAAATTGAGTAATAGAGTTGTCACTTTAAACTACGATAAGGTTCTTGAATGGGCTCACGAAGAATCTGCTAATTTATGTGCTTTTGATAATTCTAATCATGAGCAGCTCGCAGAGTTTGCAAGAGTGAGTAATAAAGAAATGCTTTGGCACCTGCATGGTAAAATCGAGCATCCAAAGCACATGGTGCTTACTCCGCAATCATATCATCGTTTATACCAAGAAGATGCTGAAAAACACTATAAAGCAGCTCTTACTAAGTTTAGAGAGTTGATTAGTACCAAGATAATTCTGTTTATCGGTTGTTCTTTAGATGACGTAGAGTTACTAGCCGAACTAGTTGAGCAAAACGAACTGTTTGATGGTAATACAGGCCCTCACTACGCGTTGGTAAGAGAAAAGGACAAACAGACAATTGATGATAAATTATCAGGTATTGATATTAAAACTATTTCTTTTAGTGAGTTTGGTCAACCGCTTATTGATATTGTACAACAATTAGTTGAATGTAAAACTCAATATGAGCAGGAAAATGTATCTCTAAAAGCCGACGAGTCACTCCAAAAATCAAAAAATCAACCAAAAAAACACGATAAAATAGGCCTTTTTACTGCATCTCCTTTAGATAAACCAATAGATGATTCAAATATCATCGCAAAGCTTAAAAAGTTTAAATACCCTATTTATCAGCAAGCTTTTACTGAGAGAAATTTAATGGAGGCTGATGATTATTCCATTCTATTCTTACTATGCAAGAAAACGAGTAATGGGTTGTTGATTGAGGATGATAACGCTTGCAGTGATTATTTAGCTATTAATGAATTGGAAGATAATCTACCTATTAACGGTAAATTGACAGTTTTAATAACTGACGATTTACTAAGTGAGAAAGAATTAGAAAAAGTAGATTTTCCTTTGCTTGTATTGCCACTTTTGAACAAGCAGGGAAACTACTTGAAAATTCTAGATAAATTAACACACCAATTATTTAAGAAGCCAGATGATAAGCACTTTGTTGGTAAAAAAGAAATTCAGTCGGTGCGGATCAGCGGCGATTTATTAAAATCACTCAACCCTGAAAATCGCCAGTGTTGGTTAAGTCATCAGCCTATATTGCCCAGAGATATTAGTCCGATTGAACTACAAGGTTTTATCGGGCGCTTATCTGATCTGGCGGATATTAGTCAAAAGCTTATTAAGGCGGCCAATGGTCAAAGGCTATTAACTATCAAAGGGAGCGGGGGGCTTGGGAAAACTACGATAGCAAAAAAAGTGGCATTGGAATTAGCCAACCGCGGGTGGTTTGATGCCGGTGTATACTTTATTGACTGTGAAAATATATCTAGTACTAATCAGCTCGAAATGCATATAGCCGAAGCCTTCAATTTGCGTACTGCGGATGATCTATTTGGATATTTAGGAAAGCATCACGATCAGCGTAGCCGTTTGTTGATTTTTGATAACTTAGAAAGTCTCTTGTATTTAAAAAAAGCAGATAAAAGCAAAAATAGGCAAATCGTCGATCAAGTCAAGGGGCTTCTATCACGGACTTTGATATATTCCAATGTACTGGTGACCTCAAGGGAAAGTATCAATACAGAGTGGGAGGATATTCTCCCATTTAGGCAAATGGAATCTGAGGAAGCGCTAGCTTTATTTAATCACTTAACCAAAGACAGTTACCTTAGTGATGAAGAGCAGGAATTTGCGCGGAGAAAAATTTTAGAGCCGCTACTTAACAATAACCCACTAGCAATTAAGCTAATATGTGATGGCATGCCTAAAGGCAAAAGATTAAAAGAATTGCGACAAGAGTTAGAAGAGGATTTTTTTGGTAAAGTTAAGGAAGAAGATTTAACTTTGATGTTTGATAATGAAGTTGATGCTAACATTAATCGTCAGGAATCGTTGTACGTTTCCATTCTTTATTCTTATCAAACCCTTAGTGAGAGTCAAAGACGCACTTTTGAATCATTTTCTTTATTTCCCGATGGCATAGATCTAGATAGCTTTAAACGTTTAGTAGCAGAAAGTAAAAATACCAAAAAAGACCAAAAGGAAAATAGAAATAAAAAGCCGATTAGTGACAAAGATATTACTGTTCTATCTAATAAATCGTTAGTCGAAGAGTACAACGGTTTCTACACTCTCCAATCGGTCATTCAACGTTTTGCCCATTTTCAATTTGAGCAACACACATTAAAAGAAGACAAACTGGAACTCTTTAGGCAGTCGCTTCGCTATAACCAGCAACTGATGAAGTTCGTTCGTGACCTTAATGACACAAATAAAAAAGCTATTTTTATATTTTCATCACTATTTAATAATATGTTAGCTTCAATTTCGTATGGCACTAGGGAAAATGTTTTAAGAAATGAAAATGAGCTAGAAGATTACCTTAAAATGGTAGATTTAATTGGCGCATACTCGAGTAGTTTAAGTTTAGTATCGGAATTTTTGTCTGTTCTTAAGGAAATAGACATTGAACACCTCATAACCGAAAAAAATAGAGAGCAGCTGCTATTAGCATGGCAACTTATCGAAGTTTCCGCTATGTATTATAAAGGCGATTTTGATACGGCTTATAATCAGCTAAAAACTCTAATTTCAAGTGATTTACTAACGGACTTATCGGGAAAACCGATTAAAGGTCGGGTTCTGGAAAGCATTATTTACCGTAATGCCCAGCATTTATATACTATGGAAGGTGAAGCTCTTAATAGAGTTTTTCACGATATAAAGTTCGATTCGTATAGTTTTATTTCTCTGGTTACAGCGAATGTTCAAACCGGAATGAATTTAAAGCCTTTACTGAGTTTAGTTTGCGCAGACGAAGATTACTTCGAGGCGCAAAGGTATTTAAATGATGGTATAAACCTTAATCAAATAGATGAAATCATTGAGGGGCTGCATGAGAATCAACATTTAGAACGGGTGAGTTTAACTTACATAAAGTCTCGCGATTTTTATGTGAGTTATGAATTTATTGATAAGTTAGTGAATGTAAATCCTTATACACGAGGATTAAAAAAGCTTATGTACGCATTCGCATGTGAGCATAAGTTACAGTTTGAGGAAAATGATACCGAATTGAAGGACAAAGCGATTGACTACTATCAATCAGCATTGAGGGACTTAAACCATATCAAGTTCTATTACGCACAGGCCCTTTATTTTTACGCTAAATTTCTAAAGTGTATAGGCAGACAAGAATTTGAAACTGTCTATGAGCAAGGGTTAGAATTGACGGAAAAGCACTATTATCGTTACTGGCAACATCGGTTCCTATTATTGAAACAACCCACCTTAGGACGTTATAGACCTGAGGATTATCTGTTACCCGGAAACCCTGACATTTCTCCACTGATAGATAAGCAAATTAAGTTTATTAAGAAAAAGTATGGCACAAGCTTGAATCCTTTTAGCTAAGACAAAGCTTAATAAAGGAACTTGATCTGGATAATAAAAAAGATTGAAGGCTATGTTTACGCTCCCGTAAAACCTTACGCAAAACTTAGCGAGAAAGCTCAATCGCTGGTTTTTTCTTTAAACTCACAGAGGTCTTCAATAACGCAGGAACCACAACGTGGTTTTCGGGCTATGCAGGTGTAACGGCCATGCAGAATTAACCAGTGGTGCACGTCGACTTTAAACTCAGCCGGCACCACTTTTATCAGCTTTTCTTCTACTTCTTTGACATTTTTCCCCGGTGCCAGTTTTGTGCGGTTAGACACGCGAAATATGTGCGTGTCTACGGCAATAGTCGGCCAGCCAAAAGCGGTATTTAACACCACGTTTGCGGTTTTACGACCAACACCGGGCAGGGCTTCCAGCGCAGCTCTGTCTTCCGGTACTTCGCCGCCATATTCTTCAACCAGAATTTTGCAGGTTTTGTAAGCGTTTTCGGCTTTGGAATTAAACAGGCCGATGGTTTTTATGTATTCTTTTATGCCATTCACACCCAGCGCCAGCATTGTTTCCGCGGTAGGCGCTGCGGGAAAGAGTTTACGAGTGGCTTTATTAACCCCAACGTCGGTTGCTTGAGCGGATAACAAGACCGCAATCAGTAACTGAAAAGGTGAGTCATATTCCAGTTCTGTGGTTGGGTTGGGGTTGTTGTCCCGTAGTCGGCTTAAAATTTCGTAACGCTTGGTTTTATTCATAATAAGTCATTTGTTGTTATATTTTTCAGGCAGTAACCCGTGCACGGGTAACGGTTTTCTTTTCAGCGCGGGCGCTGCGTACTGCATCTATTTTATTTTTCAACGCAATAATAAAGCCCATACCAATAAAGGCTCCGGGTGGCAGTATCGCCAGTAATAATGGGTAATTCACCGTAAATAGCTCAATGCGCAACTGTGCAGCCCAGTCACCTAACAAGAGTTCTGCGCCATTAAAAAGCGTGCCGTTACCGATAATTTCGCGCATTGCGCCCAGCACTACCAGTACTAAGGCAAAGCCTGCGCCCATTGCCAATCCGTCGAAGGCGGCGCGTTGCCATGGGTTTTTCGAGGCGTAGGCTTCTGCGCGGCCAATAATGGCACAGTTGGTAACAATGAGAGGAATGAAAATACCCAACGACTGGTACAGCTGAAAGACGTAGGCGTTCATCAGTAATTGAATAATGGTGACAAAAGTGGCGATAACCATAACAAAGACCGGAATACGAATTTCCGATGGCACAAAGTCGCGTACCAGAGACACGGTAACGTTAGAACCAACCAGAACAAACAAGGTGGCGAGTCCAAGACCCAGAGCATTGGTTACCGAAGCGGTAACCGCCAATAGAGGGCATAAACCTAACAGCTGCACCAGTGCTGGGTTGTTGTCCCATAAGCCTTGCTTGGTTAAATGTTTGTATTCATTCATTCCTGAACCTCCTGACAGTGAGGTAACTCGGCATTAAATAAAACGTCGGCCTGTTGCTGAAGTTCTAAAGTCGCACGTTTTACTGCAGAAACCACGGCGCGGGGTGTTATGGTGGCGCCGGTAAACTGGTCAAACATACCGCCGTCGCGTTGCACCGCCCAGCGGTCATCGTCTGCGCCGCGAACTTGCTTCTCAGCGAAGCTTTTTATCCAGTCGCTTTTTTCAACTTCAATTTTATCGCCCAAGCCGGGAGTTTCCTGATGACGCAGAGTTCTTACGCCCAGGACTTCACCGCCGGGTTTAATGGCCACTAATAAACGAATGGCGCCGGAGTAGCCGTCGGGTGCAATAACTTCGGCTGCCAGCGCGGTTGGCTCTTCGTTAACCCATGCACGATATAAGGGTTGCGGCTTGCTGCTGCCTAATGCCGGGTTCTCCAGTAAACGACAGGACTGATACAAGTCGTTGTCGTGCATGGTTGGTGGTATCAGTTGGTTCAACGTGCGCAATACCTGCCGTTGTTGCTGCATGGCAATTTTGTCTTCGGTCAGCACCTGCACACCAATAACCAGAGACGTGGCAACAACTGCGAATGCCGCCAACAATAAACCGTTTTTTTGCATACTGTTCAGCGTCATTTCAGTCTCCGTGTCCGTATACAACAGGCCGCGTGTAACGGTCTATAAGCGGTACGCACATATTGGCAAGCAACACCGCAAAGGCGACTGCATCCGGGTAGCCGCCCCAGCTGCGAATAACAAAAATTAAGAAGCCAATAAGCAAGCCAAATATAACCCGTCCACGATTAGAGGTAGCCGCAGATACCGGATCAGTGGCAATAAAGAAGGCACCTAACATTGTTGCTCCGCTTAAGGCGTGAACGATAGGTCCGGGCATCAGGTCCGGGGCGAAAATATGCGCGATAAATGCGGGTATACAAAGACCACCAAGAAAGCCGAGTGGAATGTGCCAGCTGATAATACGTTGCTGAATTAAGAGTAACCCACCGACGAAAAAGCCCAGGTTTATCCACTGCCAGCCAGCACCGGCAAAGTAACTGAATTCTGGGCGCTGATAAATTTCAGTTAGTGTATAACCCTGAGTCAGTCCGGTTTTTATACTGTCGAGAGGGGTTGCCATGGTGACGCCATCGATACCGGAACGGAGCTGCTCAACGCTGTAGCCTGCTGGCGTGTATTCAAACAATATGGTGTGCAACGTTTGCCATAAGTTAAGCGAATGCTCACTAATAGCTGAAACCGGTAACCAGTTGGTCATTTGTACCGGGAATGACACCAGCAGAAGCACATAACCAGCCATGGCCGGGTTAAATAAGTTTTGCCCCATGCCACCATAAACATGTTTGACCACGACAATGGCGAATAACGTCCCTATAACGATGATCCACCAGGGCGCTAATGAAGGAATGCTAATTGCCAGTAAAACGGCGGTAACTATGGCCGTATTGTCGCGCAAGGCTGAAAATGCCGGACGCTCCCGGGCTACGGTGCAGGCCATTTCGGCGGCAATTGCAGTAACCACGGCCAGAAGAATTTGAAACCAGATACCGGAGCCGAAAAAGTAGCTGTGCAGCAGTACGCCGGGAACCAGTGCATAACAAACCCAGCGCATCATCTCGCTGGTGCTGCGCTGGTTATGCCCATGGGGTGACGATGCAATTCTGAAACTCATGACTCACTTCCTTTGGCTGAGTTGCTTTCTTCCGGGCTTTCTTTAGCAGCCTGAGCGGCCTTTTTAGCTTTAGCGCGGGCAATAGCGGCTGCAACCGCCGCTGACTTACCGGCCGGTTTCTCAGTGCCTTCTTCCGCTTTACTTCCAGGTTCGTCGCTGTTTTTCTGCTGCGCTTCTTGTTGCATTTCCTGCTGCATTTTCTTGCGCTCTTCGGCGGCTTTTCTGTGACGCTCTAAGCGTTCTTCTTTTTCACGCTCCAGCCGTTCCTGTCTTGCTTCGAAACGTTTACGGGCTTGTTCCGCCTTAGCTTTTTCCCGGGCAATATTACGCACTTCGGCTTTGGCCTTACGGTAGTAGTGCACTAGTGGTATTTCGCTGGGGCAGACATAAGCGCAGGCACCGCATTCAATGCAGTCGAACAAGTTGTGTTTTTCCAGCGACTCGTAGTCTTTGGCTTTGGCCAACCATTGCAACTGCTGCGGCTGCAATGTTGCCGGGCAGGCGTCGGCACAGGCGCCGCATCGAATACAGGCCAGTTCAGGTCCGGGAGAGGGCAGTTCCTTCTCCGTAGGCGCCAGAACACAGTTAGTGGTTTTTATGACCGGCACTTCCGTAATCGGCAGGGTGAAGCCCATCATTGGCCCGCCCATAATAATGCGTTGCTTTTTCTCCGGAGTAAAACCTGACTCATCCAGCAAATGCTGAATTGGTGTTCCTAATAAGGCCCACACGTTCCCCCGCTGTTTAAGAGACTCACCGGTCAGCGTAACCACGCGCTCTAATAAAGGCTCACCATGAATAATCGCCCGTTTAACCGCATAGGCCGTGCCGACGTTTTGCATCAGCAGGCCAATATCCATAGGCAACTTGCCACTGGGCACCTGATGCCCTGTGAGCAGCTCAATCAGTTGCTTTTCACCGCCCGAAGGGTACTTGGTGGGCACGACTTTAAGCTGTATTTGCGGGTTGTCGTCAATGGCTTCTGCCATGGCCTTTATGGCCTCAGGCTTATTATCTTCAATAGCTAGCAGAACCGAGTTGCAACGGGTGATGTACTGTAAAATGCGAATGCCGGCAATAATGTCATCGGCGTGTTCCTGCATTAAGCGATCGTCTGCGGCAATGTAAGGTTCGCACTCAACCCCATTTATAATAAGGTGTTTCAGAGGCTTTTGCTGTGCCAGCTTTTGAGCGGTAGGGAAACCTGCACCACCTAAACCGGCAATACCGGCTTCCTGAATCAGCTCCAGTAAGCGTGAAATTTCAATGTCATGATAATCGGGCAGTGCGTGCTTATTGCCCCAGCGGTCTTCGCCGTCCGGGTGAATGACAATAGCCTGTTCCGGCAAGCCCGATGCATGTGCCGTAGGGCGTTCTTCAATGGAGGCAATGGTGCCGGACGTTGGAGCGTGCAAGGGTAACCCTTGGCTTAACCCGGCTTCAGTTAAACGCTGACCTTTATCAACGCGCTCGCCGACCTTAACCAAAACCTTACCAGAAGGCCCAATGTGCTGGCGTACCGGCAAAATCAGCTCGTGCGGTAATGTAAGCTTGCGAATGGGCTGGCTGCTGGCCGGCTGCTTACGCTCAGGAGGATGAACACCGCCCGGGAAGTGACCTATCACATTGGCGCTAAAGTCATGTTTGTTTGCCTGCACGTCACTCATTCCACCACCTTAACCGGAATGCTATTGGCTTTGATGTTTTCTTTCACGGTATCCAAATCCCACTGCCAGGTTTCGGGTTTTGCTTTTACTTTTACCATGTCGATACAGTCGACCGGACAAGGTTCAACACAAAGGTCGCAGCCGGTACATTCATGTTCGATAACCGTGTGCATTTGTTTTGCTGCACCTAAAATGGCATCGACCGGACAGGCTTGAATACACTTAGTACAACCAATGCATTCGTCTTCGCGGATAACCGCGACTTTTTTTACGTCTTCTTCGCCATGAGCATCATCCAGCGGCTTGGCTTCTACGCCCATTAAATCGGCTAACTGTTTTATGGTCGCTTCGCCGCCCGGCGGGCATTTGTTAATGTCGTCGCCGTCGGCAATGGCTTGTGCGTAGGGGCGGCAACCGGGGTAACCGCATTGGCCACATTGCGTTTGTGGCAGAATTTCATCAATTTGGTCGACAATAGGATCGCTCTCGACGCGGAACTTAACCGCGGCAAAGCCAAGAATCACTCCGAATATCAGCGCTAATATACCCAGCGCGATAACTGCTCCGAATAAACTCATTAACTGCTCACCAATCCGCTAAAGCCCATAAAGGCAAGAGACATAAGCCCTGCGGTTATCATCGCAATAGCTGAACCTTTAAACGCTACCGGGACGTCGGCGGCAGCTAAGCGCTCACGCAGAGCTGAGAATAAAATAAGTACCAGCGAGAAACCAATAGCGGCTCCTAAGCCATAAACAATAGACTGCACAAAGTTGTGTTGTTCGTTGACGTTAAGTAAAGCCACACCTAATACAGCGCAGTTGGTGGTAATAAGTGGCAGGAAAATACCCAGTAACCGATACAGCGTTGGGCTGGTTTTGTGTACCACCATTTCTGTAAATTGCACGACCACTGCAATAACCAGGATAAAGCTGAGCGTTTGCAGCGACATTAAGTCGAGCGGCTCAAGCAGGTATTGATTTACCAGATAGCTACAGACCGAGGCCAGAGTCAACACAAAGGTGGTCGCTGCTGACATGCCTATTGCCGTGTCCAGCTTGCCGGAAACGCCCATAAAGGGGCACAACCCCAGGAACTTCACCAGTACAAAGTTATTAACCAGCACGGTGCCTATCAGTAGCAGTAAGTAATCGGTCATTTACCTTTCCGGATACTGTGTTTAACAAAGACCGCATATTATCGGTGTTTTGGCTGCCATAAACAACAGACAGAGGGCATGTGTTTTGGAGAAAATTTGTGCATTGTCATACTTTCTTCACGAAACTGCTCATTTAGTGTCATAAAGGCTTGGCAAGGTAGCTACAACTGAAGCCAAAATGGGTTCTAAACCACATGGTACTAATCAGTTATTTACAACGTTTTGATCGCTATTGTTATTGTTTGTTTTCTGGTTTGCGGGCTAAGGATTTGCCCGGACAAATTGCACTGCTGACATCGCGCAGTGGTGACGGTTACGGTTACCTGGTTATTGCCCTAATGGCCTGGCTTCTGGACGAATCCGGCGACGACTATTTTGCCCATCTGTTACTTGCCTTTGCACTTGAGCTACCGGCTTACTGGATAATGAAAAACAGTTTTCGGCGCCAGCGACCCAGTGAGTTAAATTTATCCTTTGCTGCTTTGGTTGTCGCCAGTGATAAATTCAGTTTTCCTTCCGGCCATACCGCAGCTGCAGTTCTGTTTTCTACAGTAACCTATCAGTATTACCCAAATCTTGGCTTAGTCTGTTTTGGCTGGGCTGCCGCCATTGGTGCCTCCCGAGTTGTGGTTGGTGTCCATTACCCCAGCGATATTGTTGCCGGCGCTTCGCTGGCTATTGTCGTATCGGAGTTCGTTATATGAAAATTCTTTATGGTATACAGGGCACGGGTAATGGTCACCTGAGTCGCTGTCACACCATGGCAAAGTCTCTTGCAAAATATAATGTTGATATTGATTACCTGATATCGGGGCGTGATGTTGCTGGTTTATTCGATATGGACGTTTTCGGCGATTATCAATGGCAGCAGGGTTTGTCTTTTGTCACTGAAAAAGGGCGGTTACGAAGACGTAAGACGTTGCTGAAAAACGACTGGAGTCAATTTTGGCAGGATGTAAAAAAGTTACCGGTAAAAAATTACGATTTAGTGATCACAGATTATGAACCCGTAACCGCCTGGGCGGCTAAGAAAGCCGGAGTGCGCTGTATTGGCTTAGGTCGTCAGTATGCGTTTCAGGAGCCGGAATTGTTCCGACGCTTATCTTGGTGGCAGAAAAAGCTGATATCTTCATTTGCGCCCTGTTCAGAGCCTGTCGGTATGCACTGGCTTTCAACCGGAAATGCGATTCCCCCCGTGGTCAGGCATGAAGAAAATAACTGTGGCGGCTTAATGCAACGCGTGGTTGTCTATTTACCCTTTGAAGACCCTCGGCATGTAATTGAGCAATTGCAGCCTTTAGATAATTACGAGTTTTCTTTTTTTCATCCTTTGGCTAAGCGCGAGTCTTTAGGTCATATTGAGTGTTACCCACCCTCGAGAGCGGAGTTTGCCGCTCACTTCAATAAGGCGTCGGCTATTTTGTCTAACGCGGGGTTTGAAACCAGTTGCGAGGCGCTGAGTCAGGGCAAAGCGCTTGCAGTAAAGCCTTTAACCGGTCAGTTCGAGCAAAAATGGAATGCGCAGATACTGCAGGAGCAGGGGTTAGCGCATGTCCTTAAGCGAATCGACAGCGTATCAATTGATAGTTGGTTAACCCAACGTAATCCGCAACGGTTATATTGGCCTAATGTTGCAGATGAATTAGCGCAGTGGATATCTAAAGGCGCTCAGCAGCCTGTTGCTGAACTGAGTGCAGGGCTGTGGTCCAGAAACGAAAAAACCGCCGTATAGGCGGTTCTCTCTAAATGTGGCTCCCCAGGTTGGATTCGAACCAACGACACATGGATTAACAGTCCACCGCTCTAACCAACTGAGCTACTGGGGAATTGAATAGGTTGGATGTTGTTTGGCTCCCCAGGTTGGATTCGAACCAACGACACATGGATTAACAGTCCACCGCTCTAACCAACTGAGCTACTGGGGAACAACATTCAACGGCTGCGAATATTAAAGCTCATACGCAGGGGTGTCAACTATTCTGCGAAGGTTTTTAAAGGAAAACGGTTCGGTTGTCGAAAAAGTCGACAAAATAGCTTTTTTAATCATATCAGCGCTAAAACAGGCGCCAATCGCTGTCGATGACAATGTCAAGTAACTGTAAAATATTCAGGCATAACATAAGTACTATGTTTATCGCTGATCTCATTATCCACAGATATCTGAATGTCGCAGTAGATAACGGCTACATGATCTTATCCACGGAATCTGTGGATAACCTTGTGTTTAACTCTGTTAAGTCGTAAGAGTGATGCGGGTTTGAAGGCATTTCTAGGGCTGGTTAAAAAATAACGCAGTGATTTAATTTATATAAAATACAATAGGTTACGTTATTTTGATGAATAAACACTCATGTTGGTGATTCCGTCACCAACCAATGCCTGAAGAATCAGCAACTTGTGTATTTCTTAGTGGATTTGACTAAAAAACGCGCCAAAAAATCTTTCCGGAAATAGGTTGATCGGGCTTGACATTGATTAAATTGATCGGGATCTAATTGACTTTATCTGAGGTGGACTTTTAGTAATTTGTAATAAAACTATCAAAATAGAAAAGGGCAATATTGGCGTGATTTAAGCTGGAATGACTGTTCAATTAATAGGGTTTTGGCGCTCATTCGGGGAAATGGCGCCAAAACCTTTATTTTATAAACTTTCTGAAAAGTCTTTAATTCTCTTAACCGCTTCTTTTAATACATCCATACTGGTTGCAAAGGACAGACGGCAATACCCATCGGTACCGAAAGCTGAGCCAGGCACTAAGGCTACGTTTGCTTCGGTTAGCAGTTTTTCGCAAAGCTCAACGTCGTTACTTACCTTAGCTTTAGCCATTAATCCATCAACCTGCGCGAATGCGTAGAAGGTACCGTCACCGGGCACACAGTTAACGCCGTCTATGCTATTTAAGGCATCTACCAAGTAGTCGTGACGCTCTTTAAATGCACTTACCATGGTGTCGATGCAGCTCTGGTCACCATTTAATGCTGCCGCCGCTGCATACTGACTAATGCTGGTTGGGTTTGAAGTACTTTGTGACTGCATTTTTTTCATGGCTGCAATAATAGGTTTAGGCCCGGCAGCATAACCGATACGCCAGCCTGTCATTGCATAAGCTTTGGATACTCCGGTCAGGATAACGGTGCGATCTTTAAGATCCGGAGCCACCATAGGCAAGTTGGCAAAAGCGGAATCACTCCAGAGGATATGTTCATACATATCGTCAGTGGCGATAAGTACCTTTGGATAGTCACGCAGTACTTCAGCCAAAGCTTTCAGTTCGTCTGCTGTGTATGCAGTTCCCGCCGGGTTAGACGGACTATTAATAAACATTAACCGGGTTTTATTGGTCAAGGCTTCGCGCAGTTGTTCCGGAGTGATCTTAAAACGCTGATCAATACCAGCTTTAACAATAACGGGCTCTGCGCCAACCAGTTTGGTCATATCCGGATAAGAAACCCAATAAGGAGCGGGGATAATGACTTCATCACCCGGGTTTAACCAGGCACTGAGCAAATTAAAAATACTGTGTTTGCCGCCGGCAGAGACAATAATTTCTTTGCGCTCATAGCTCAGGTTATTGTCACGCTCCAGCTTTTTAATGACCGCATCTTTTAGCTCGTCGATGCCATCAACTGCAGTATATTTTGTTTTACCATCGCGAATCGCCTGAATAGCCGCTTCTTTGATAAAATCTGGTGTATCAAAATCTGGCTCGCCGACGCCCAGACCAATAACATCTTTGCCTTGTTGGCGTAATTCATTGGCTTTTTGAGTAACCGCCAGAGTCGGCGATGGTTGAATCGCATTGATACGATCAGAGAGTTGATAATCCACGTTCAGATCCTGTTTTTCGCAAGGGTTGAAATGCCCATTACTATACGGATCGCAGTGGCTAAAGTCTATTCTCCGTAGCCACAAAGCACAGTCTCATGTACACTATTCGGCTATCGAACTGAGGAGGGATTGAATGGCAGCTGCCGACGCATCAAGAAGTCTTATCAGCGCGCCGGTAGGACAAAAACTCTGGGAAATGACCTGGCCGGTTATTTTCGGTGTGGCTACTCTCATTAGCTTCAATGTTGTCGATACCTTCTTTATCAGTATGCTCGGAACAGACCCTCTCGCGGCTGTCAGCTTTACCTTTCCCGTTACTTTCACCGTTATAAGCCTGGCCATAGGTTTAGGTATAGGAACATCTGCCGTCATTGCCCGTAAATACGGCTCCGACAGGCCGGAAGAGGCTCATTTTGACGGTTTTTCTGCGCTCTCGGTGTCCGCCATATTAGTTGCTGCATTGGCACTCATTGGCTATTTGCTGATGGACCCGGTTTTCAGTTTATTGCAGGCACAGGAACGGCTAATGCCATTGATACGGGAGTATATGACGCTCTGGTATCTGGGCTGCGTGATGTTGGTTACGCCTATGGTTGGGAATGCGGTTCTGCGAGCCGCCGGTGACACACGAATACCATCGCTTATTATGGCTTCCGGTGGGTTGGCGAACGCCATTTTCGATCCAATTTTAATTTTTGGGCTAGGGCCTATTCCTGCCATGGGAATTGAAGGTGCCGCTCTTGCCAGTGTTATTTCCTGGTTTAGTGGTGTCTTTTTAGTGTTTTGGTTGCTGCGCAGAAACAAGTTGGTTTCTTCCAAACCGCCGGGTGGACGAGCTTTTTTTCAAGCATGGGTTAAGTCAGCCCGCGGTATTTTAAAAATAGGTATGCCGGCAGCCAGCGCCAATATGCTGACGCCATTAGCTATGTCAGTGATGACTGCTATTGTCGCATCTTACGGAGCTCCGGCCGTGGCAGCGTTCGGTGTCGGGTCCCGACTGGAGTCACTGGCCAGCGTCATTATACTGGCGTTGTCCATGTCATTGCCGCCATTAATTAGCCAGAACTATGGTGCGGATCGTATTGATCGGGTGAAAGAAGCCTACCGGACGGCGTTAAAAGCCGTGCTGGCCATTCAGGCGGTCATTTATTTACTGATGCTGGTAACCGCACATTGGATAGCTCAGGTATTTGCTGAAGAGCAGGCGGTTGCGGACATTGTTAAGCTTTTTATTTATATTATGCCGTTGGGTTACGGGTTACAGGGCATTATTATACTGACCAATTCCAGCTTTAATGCTGTGCACCGGCCAATGAACGCGTTGTGGTTAAGTATCATTCGTCTATTTGTTTTATTCGTACCACTCTCATATTTAGGGAGTTTACTCGCTGACTTAACCGGTTTATTCATTGGTGGTGTGGTCGCTAATCTGTTTACTGCTGTTATTGCGTATTGGTGGTTTTCACGCGAGTTGAGGAGAGAACGTGGCTAAGAAATTTGAACTGGTTTCTAAATACAAGCCGGCGGGTGACCAGCCCAAAGCCATTGAGTCGCTGCTCGATAATCTGGACGCCGGTTTGGCGCATCAGGTGCTTTTGGGGGTAACTGGTTCAGGTAAAACCTTTACCATGGCAAACGTTATTGAACGCTCGCAGCGACCTACGTTGATACTGGCGCACAATAAAACCCTGGCGGCGCAGCTTTATGGAGAGATGAAAGAGTATTTCCCCAATAACGCGGTGGAATATTTTGTCTCTTACTATGACTACTATCAGCCCGAAGCTTATGTGCCGACAACTGATACTTTCATTGAGAAAGACGCCTCAATTAACGACCACATAGAGCAAATGCGTTTGTCAGCTACCAAGGCTCTGATGGAACGCCGTGACGTAGTTCTGGTTGCGTCAGTATCAGCCATTTACGGTCTGGGTGACCCTGAGTCCTACATGAAAATGATGCTGCATTTGCGTTGCGGTGACATTATCGATCAACGTGACGTTCTGCGGCGTTTGGCTCAGTTGCAGTATAAGCGAAACGACGCAGCCTTCGAGCGCGGTACGTACCGGGTTCGTGGCGATGTGATTGATATTTTCCCGGCCGAGTCGGAAGAAATAGCAGTACGTCTGGAGCTGTTTGACAGCGAGGTTGATCGTATTAGCTTTTTTGAACCGTTAACCGGGCAGGTGACGGAAAAAGACGTTGCGCGTGCCACTATTTATCCGAAAACGCATTATGTAACGCCGCGGGAAGTGCTGGTTAAAGCCATTGATAAGATAAAAGATGAGCTGAAAGATCGCCGCGATATTCTGCTTAAGCAAAACAAACTGATAGAAGAGCAGCGGATTAATCAGCGTACGCAATTTGATATTGAAATGATGCTGGAGCTTGGCTACTGCTCGGGCATTGAAAACTACTCACGTTACCTGTCGGGTCGTGCGCCGGGCGAGCCGCCACCAACGTTGATGGACTATTTACCGGATAACGCACTGCTTATCATTGATGAGTCACACGTTACTGTGTCGCAGGTTGGCGCTATGTATAAAGGCGACCGCTCGCGTAAAGAAAATCTGGTGGAATACGGTTTCCGTTTACCCTCAGCACTGGATAACCGGCCGCTTAAATTTGATGAGTTTGAGGCTATAGCGCCACAAACCCTATATGTGTCAGCGACACCGGGCAAGTATGAATTAGAGCGCAGTGGTAATGAAGTGGTTGAGCAGGTTGTCAGACCGACCGGGTTGATTGACCCTCAGATAGAAGTGCGTCCGGTTGCCACCCAGGTGGATGATTTAATGTCTGAAATACGTTTACGGACAGAGTTAGGCGAACGGGTTCTGGCGACAACTTTAACCAAAAAGATGTCGGAAGATTTAGCCGACTACCTGGATGAACACGGTATAAAAGTGCGTTATCTGCACTCAGACATTGATACTGTTGAACGTATGGAGATTATCCGCGATTTACGTCTGGGTAAGTTCGATGTGCTGGTAGGTATTAACTTGCTGCGGGAAGGTCTGGATATGCCGGAAGTGTCGCTGGTCGCGATATTAGACGCAGATAAAGAAGGCTTTCTACGTTCCGACCGTTCGTTAATTCAGACGATAGGGCGTGCCGCACGTAACGTTAACGGCCGCGCCATTTTATATGCCGACCGTATTACCGGCTCTATGCAACGCGCTATGGATGAAACTGACCGTCGCCGCGAGAAGCAAATTGCTTACAACAAAGAGCACGGTATTACTCCGCAGGGGCTGAATAAAGACATCACCGACGTGATGGATCTGGGTCAGGGTTCCGCTAAAGCTCGTAAAAGTAAGGCTGAAAAAGCACTGGCTGAAGTCGCCTCCGGGTATGATGCCCGGACTGTGGTTGTCAAAGACGCGAAAGCGGTGATGAAAGAAATCGACGCTAAAGAGAAAGAGATGTACAAAGCGGCGCAGAATCTTGAGTTTGAACAAGCAGGTAAACTGCGCGATGAAGTCGCTGAACTGCGTGAACAACTTAAACGAGCAGTTTAAAGATAAATACCCTGCAACGAACAGGGTTATCGCTTTTATCAATTGGCTGTAACAATCTTAATCGGCAATAATTAACAAAAGTCGAAGTGGGAGATTGTTATGAAAGACGCAGTAAAGACAGTATCATTTGGTATCATGCATTTTACTATCGCCTTTGGCGTAGTCTGGTTAATGACAGGTGACGTCGTGCTTGGTGGTGCTATTGCTCTGATTGAACCTTTAGTGAATACAGTAGGTTATTATTTCCATGAAAAAATCTGGCAGCGAGGCGACAAGCGCCGGGCAGCGATTGGTAGAGAGAGCACGATACCTGGATAAAGAAGGCCGGGCGAGTATCCCGCTTTCACTCCTGCTGGTGCTTTTATTTGAAATGCGTGGCTATGTCGCCGCCATCATATCTCTGACTTTTTCTGAAGACCGAACTCGATTATTGAAACTCTTCTACACCAGTTCAGAGCAGTTCGGGCTGATGCTACTGATTGGCCTGCCTGCCTTAATTGTTTTGCTGGCAACCACCTTTGTCGGCGAAGACAAACCTAACTGGGCAAATAGATTAATGCGTTTTGCTCAACCTCTGTTATTACTTTCTTTAGTTTTTGATGCCGTACTCATTTCCTGGTTGTTCATTGAGCAACATGGTGCTTTTTCATTTGGACGAGCAGCAATTGTTTTTGGTTGGTTTATTTGTGGTTGGTATTTAATAAAGTCCAGACACTGGCGTTTTTATCGACAGCACCTGATTAAGATAGAGTAACTTAAGTAAAGGGAGTTGATTTTTAAGGTTTAACGTTCTTTAATGGCTGTCTGAGAACTGATTCGGACCGGCATGAACTTCTTAAATAACTTTTTTCTGCTTAAAGACGAAGGAACGTCAGAAAATGGTGTTCCCAATTGGCGAGTCAGCGCACTAAGAATTATTCTTTTCTCGGGAGCTTTCCTTTCATTAGCTGTTTTTATTGATACGCTTGTCCCTTTATTAGAGTTGCATTTAATTTTCACTATAGGCGTTACCTCCACATTTTTGGGAGTGATGCTGACCCTATTTTGGTTAAGTACTCGATACTATCATTTTTGTGCTCATTCTCTGCATGTCATGATTATTGCCGCGAGTTTGTCCTGTAATCTTTTATTAGTCGACTTGAGCCTTGCACAAGTTAGCTCAATGTTTATGTATGCTTCACCACTTATAGCGTTGATGCTTTTAGGTGGACGTGCTGCATTATTCTACGGCATTCTTAATATTGTGCCGTTTTATATTATTCTTAACGATATCGACTTATCAGAATTGACAGGAATTAACGAACAGTTACCTGATGCGTCTCTATATATTTTGGGACTTATTTTTCTGTTTTTTAACATCTGTATTCCTCTCGCAGTGGCTCGTACAATAGTCGCTGCAAAACGTCTGAATCAGGAAACTCAAAAGTCTAACGATTACTTAAAAGGTAAGAACTCGCTTTACCGGGTGTTTTTTGCCGAGTCGAGAAGACCCAAAGTTATTGTTAATGAAGACGGGTTAATTACAGATTTTAATAAACAGGCCGGTGATATTTTTGGTTTAGATGAGTCGACGAGAAGTGGTTGTCAGTCTATTTCTAACTGGTTTCCCGATATTAATCATGCCAAATTACCCACGGGTGGTAAGATTATTCGTCATGAGCATACATACCAACAGGTTGTGAGATTAGAGGTTCCGGAAGCCAGCTCTTATGTTTATGAATTTGTTGATTGCACACAAGAGAAAACGCTGGAGAGTAACCTGACGTTTTTAGAGCAGGAAAACCGCCGTTTGCGTTACCTGGATACTCAGACAAATTTACCGAATAGTGACTGGTTTGAGTTGCAATGCAACAAGTTAATCTCTAAGTCAGATCGTGAATTCTTTGTGGTTGTCGCACAAAGTGAAAGCGAAGACTATTTGCGCTTAAAGTATGGTGAGAGTGTTATCAGAAAGCTCTTAGCGTCCTCTTACAGTCGGCTGAAGAAACACAGACAGCAGCCGCGTTTAACTGCGACTATTGCGTTAAATAAGCTGGTGTTTATTTTGCCAAAGACGGTAGAGAACGAATTAAAAGACGTTTTACTGGATATTAAAAACTCTCTCGATAAAGAATACACCTTTCAGGGTATTAAATGTCAGCAGTCTTTTCAGTTTGGTGTGGCCAGGTTTCCTAAGCATGGTGAAACCGCCGACGTTGTTGTTTCCCGTGCGTTGGAAGCGAAGAAGTTTGCTTCTGTGAACCAGTTTTATCATCTTTATGATACTGAAAACTCGGAAGAGTTTATGGAACGCCATGAAATCTCAATTCTTTTGGATGAAGCCATACAGAACGACGAGTTGGATGTTTGTTTTCAACCGAAAGTGACTGCCGATGGCACTTGTGTCGGGCTTGAAGCACTTGCCCGCTGGGACAGCCCTGTACTGGGTTCCATTTCTCCGGCTATTTTTATTCCAATTGCAGAAGAGTACCGAATGATAAGTCGTTTAACCGACTTAATTGTTCAGAAAGTCTGTGCTCAAATATCGCTGTGGAAGAAAAATGATTTTCCGCTGTTACCCGTAGCCATCAACATTTCACTGCTTGACTTTTCTCAGCCCGATTTTATTTCGAAGCTGGTCAAATATCTGGCCGATTTTTCGGTTAAACCTTCACAGATAGAGCTGGAGTTAACAGAAACCTGTCTGGAGTCGGACAGGGTCAACTCATTAGAGCTTATGAATGAATTGAAGTCCTGGGGCTTTAAGGTATCGGTTGATGACTTTGGAGTCGGCTATTCCAGTGTTACCCGCTTGGCTTATTACCCGATTGATAAGTTAAAACTGGACAGAGCGCTGCTTCGTGGCATAAAAACATCCGGGCGACAATACAGCTTAGTTAAGGGCATTTTTAATATTTGCTCTGAATTGAAAATTAAATGTGTCGTTGAAGGTGTAGAAGAAAAGTCTCAGTTAACAAGATTAACCGAAATTGGCTTTTCAGAGTTTCAGGGTTTTTACTTTTCTAAGCCGTTAACAGTAACTCGTTATGAGAAGCATGTTAAAACCCACGGTCTGGTATTTTTAGATAAAACCGGTCAGCAGCTGTCTTAAGTTGTCTGGCCGGTTAAGTAATACCATTTGCCGTCTTCGAAAATAAAATCAGATTTTTCTTCCATAAAAGCAATATCATCTCCGTCGCAATAAAATGCGCGGAAATGCAC
Organism: Idiomarina sp. H2; assembly: GCF_004364275.1. NCBI lineage: Bacteria > Pseudomonadati > Pseudomonadota > Gammaproteobacteria > Alteromonadales > Idiomarinaceae > Idiomarina > Idiomarina sp. H2. The sequence goes on along the minus strand of NZ_SNZY01000007.1, from coordinate 164,516 downwards.
CTGCCCTTTATTCTGATCTACGCTGGAAGAAATAACCTGCAATTTAAGCCAGTTTGGTGAGTCGCTTAAATCGAGAAAGGCGGGGCGGTAGCTGCTATGCCATGTTGCTTCTAAGTAGCCTGCTAAGCGTCCGACAAAGGCACTGTAGCGTGAACGCATTAAGGCTTCAGGCGATGACGCAAGTGATTCTCCATTATGATATGGATAGCAACAATGTTGATAGGTTTTATCGAGGCCGCAAGGGCAGGGTTCAGATAGTTTCATAGCGCGAACTTTACCAGCACGCGCGCTGATTTCAACTGCAGTTTTTAATCTGTTTTGCCGGAGTGATTTTTGCCCAGGCCCCCACTTATTGTCAGCTGCAGGGCATCGGCAGGTTTCATAGTCAGTGACTCGATACAATCCGCCGGCACAATGACCATATAGCCGCCGACGTTATAACTCATGGGCAAAAATACCGCCACCTGGTCATCTTTCATCAATTCCGACAGGCGGTCACCCTTAATTCCGCTTTTCTTGGTGACAATACCAATAAGCCGCAGTTTGCTGCCGGGAAGTGTGACTAATACAACAGATTCTTCAGCGAAGTTTTTGCCCGACATCATTTCAAAGACATCGTTAATGGTACCGTAAAGACTGCGCAGCAGTGGCAGCCGGTTGATAAGTTTTCCGGGAAGCTGCCAGAGAGAATCAATGAAATTCCAGCGGGAGCTAAAACCAATAAGCAAAGCAATAGCTAAAAAGCTAATAAAGGCGAGCCCCGGAAAATAGGAAGACTCACCCAGTAAGGTTATCCATATAGGCTTAAGCCAATTTTCGATGGTAACTAGCAGCCATTGCAGTAACGCAAAGGTCACAACAATGGGCAGTAAAATGGCTAACCCTTTAAACAAATACTGCAGCGTTCTTTTCATTATTTAATAAGCCTTTTGGCAAAGAGTTAGCCGCATTGTGAAACGAATAAATCAATCGGACAAGTAATATTCTATGGTGGATACAACCCGCACATTTTTCAGATGAGGATTGTGTCGGTCGCGAGCACTGATACTAAACTGCCCCTGACGTGCCTGTTTGATTTTACCCAACTGAGAGTTCGAGTCTGTCGCAAATTTTTCTGCTACTTCCCGGGCTTTCTTAGTGGCCTCTTCTATCATTTCGGGCTTTACCTCATTCAACCGGGTAAATAAGTATTCAGGTTGCGCCTGATAATCGTCGCTGCTGAGAACAATCCCCTCTTTACCCAGCTCGGCAAGGTCTCCCATGACACTGCGAACCTGCTCTACGTTACTGGAATAGACAGTAATAGCTTGTGTGGCGGTATAACGAAATTCTGCGGGTTGAGAAGAGCCGTAACGCTGTGCAGATTTGTCTGTAATGGAAGGGGCAGATGAGGATATCTCTTCAGCTTTAATACCCTTTTCTCGCAAAAATTCTACGACCTTTTGGTTTGAATCTTCCATGGTTTCATAAATTTCGGTTAAGTCATTGCTGGCTGCTGTAAATTGAATAGGCCAGATAACTGTGTCGGCGAGGTATTCACGTTCAGATAGCCCCTTTACGGTCACACTGCGCTCCATAGACTTGTGCTCAAGCACTGCATTTGAACCGATAATGCTAACGATCGCGAAGCTGATGATAAGAGAAATGCTTATTATCAGAGTATTCTTAGTTGAGTTCATCAAAATCCCCATAGTTTTTAGAAAGAGTGGCTTATGGCAACGGGAGTTAATGTGTGCGTACACTCAACTATTTATAGGCGATAGAAGGGAATTTATCCAGAGTTTAATTTGGCCCTGCTGCGGGTTAGCAGCAGGGGGGAAAGCATAGTTAAGTTTATTAAAATGAATAGCGTACGGTAGCACTTAGGCTATCAACATCGAGGTACTGGACTTCACCGTATGTCTCATAGCCAAGACCAAACGACAGGTTTGCTGTCGCGTGATAGAAAGCAGATACACTAAAGCGAAAAGTATCTTCGTCAAACGCGATATAGTCCACCTTAGCATCGACCTCAACTTTTGGAGCTATCATAGAGCGAAGTCCGACTCCAACACCCCAGGCATTCTCGGATGCCGATGTCGACAGTCCCTGGCCAGAACCTGAAAATTTTGCTCGTTCAAACGATACTGTCGAGTATAAATCAGTGGTGTTAGTTAAGTGCTTATATGAACCGATACCTGCTGACAGAAAGTCGATATCTAAATCGAAACCTGAGTCGTCATTGGAGACAGAGTCGAAATCTGCAAATACGAAAAGGTTATCTAAAACGACGAGGTCCGGATTAATAGCGGCCGAACCGCCGACTCTGAATCCGTCGAAAGAAAGATCGCCAGCTCCGTCAACGCCAACATCGGTATCAAGATAGGACGCATCAACTTTATTCCAGTTAGGGGTCTCAGCTAGAACTGCGCCAGGTAAGGTCAGCATTGCCAATGCGATAACAGCTTTTCTCATAAGTCTCTCCTTGGTTGAGAAAAGCGGGCAATATACCTTTAATAGCTAAGTGCTTCAATTGCTTTATATTTAACCTGACAAGAGATTGACGAGCGTCTATTCTCCTACGCTGTAAGACAGAATTCGCGACAAATGACTGTAAGGTAACTGGGTCTGCTGATGCCAGTGGTTAAACGCACTTTGAGCTTGTTTTAACCCTTTTTGACTGGTGGGAGAAGCGTCTATCAGCTTGTAGTTGGTCAACGCGGTGATAACATCATTGGAAAGAATAAAACCGTCCCAGCCAAGCTCGCGCAAAACATACTGTGGGGTAACGCCGCCTAATCGCGAACCGTTCTTTTTAAGATAATGCAACAACTCCGCTTGTTGGCTCGATGGCCATTGAGCCAGAAACTGACCAAAACTGCCGTATTCTTCGGCTACTTCCACAATCATTCGTGCGTTAGCGGGCACGGTGTTTATTTTTTGCTGGTTGCGGACAATACGTTCATCTTTGGAAAGTGCCTCTAAGACTTCTGGGGGCACTTGTTGCCAGTAAAGAGGCACAAAGCCTTTAAAGGCTTCTTCAAAACCCGGCCACTTCGCTTCAATAATGCGCCAGACAAAACCGGCGCGGAAAATACAACGGGTAATGGTTGATAAAATGACCCGGTCATCCAGCTGTTTCAGCTCGCTTGCAGGTGTAACTTTTGGCATGCGTGAAAGCATAGCGTTTTCGCCGCCTTTGCGTTGACAAGCGCGCTCATAAAATTGAGAAAAGTCTGTGGTTAGGTCTGTCATGGTTAACCTGCTGTTATTTCAACATCCAGTCGGCAATAGCCCGGCAGTGCAGTTCCGTGGTATCGAACAATGGCAAAGCCGAATGTTCCTGCTGAATCAGTAAACCTATTTCCGTGCATCCCAGAATAACACCTTGTGCACCCCGTTCGGCTAGCGAATCAATAATGCGAAGGTAATGCTCTCGGGCTTTTTCAGTAAACTGACCGTGACAAAGCTCTTTAAAAATGATGCTGTCGACAGTAACGCTGTCCTCTTCCTCTGGCACCAGAACTTGTACATTGTTTTGTTCCAGGCGCTCTTTATAGAAAGGCTGTTGCATGGTGAAACGGGTACCAAGCAGCCCAACGTTATGGACACTATTTTGTTTGAGATGAGCGGCTACCGCGTCAACAATATGCAGTAAGGGTATGGTTACAGCGGTTTCAATCTGAGGTGCCACTTTATGCATTGTATTTGTCGCTATAACAATGCATTCGGCTCCCGCGGACTCAAGTTGTCTGGCTTTACCGATAAGAGCCTGCGCGGCTGCGTCCCAGTCGCCCTGACTTTGCATTTTTTCAATAGGCGCAAAGTCAACGCTGGCAAGCAGGAGCTCTGCGCTATGCAGGCCACCAAGTCGTTCATTGACTAGCTGGTTCAGGCGTCGGTAGTAAGTGCTGGTTGATTCCCAGCTCATGCCACCAATAATGCCGACTGTTTTCATTAAGACCTCCGCTCCGCAATAGGCTATTTAAAAATAGCCTAGCGCAGTTTGGACGTTAAGTTAACGGCGATATTAGATGGAAAAAATCTAGCTTATGTTTAACTTTATTTTAATTGAACAGTTAATTAAGAAAGTTTGATTTTAATTGAACGATCAATTAACCTTCACGCCGTTGTCACATTAGACTCATATATTAAGGAACTTGACTACAACACAAGAAACGGGAACTTTTATGAAAACTTATGTGCCTATGAAGCAAAGTTTAATTGCATTATCTGTACTATCAGCATTATCTGCTACCTCCCTGCCAGCAATGGCGCAAGACAACCAAAATCAGCAAGCAGAAGAAGAAAAAGAACAAATGGAAGCCATTGTCGTTACAGGCCGCAGTGTCTCATACGCCAATAACGCAGCTTCTGCTGAAATGAAAAAGCAACAAACTCCAATGACCAGCGCTCTGGCAATGGTTGATAACCTGCCTGGTGTGTTGGTTAACGAAGGTGACCCCTTTGGCTCTGATGAATGGTCAACCAGTATTTCGATTCGCGGTTTTCAGTTAGATTTGGAATCTCAGCAAATTGGCATGACTGTAGACGGCATCTCTAATGGTAATTCAAATTACGGCGGTGGTACCAAAGCAAGTCGTTATATTGATACTGAAAATTTACGCGGTACTGAAGTTTCGCAGGGAACGTCAGACATTAGTTCGCGCTCAAACGAAGCTTTGGGCGGGACGCTTAATTTTACAACTATTCGCCCGGCGTACGAAGAACAGTTCACTGTTAGTACCACTATTGGCGAGCACAATGCACAGAAGGTTTATGCTCGTTACGACACTGGTGAAATTGCAAAAGATACATTCGCCTGGTTCTCATTGTCTAGTCAGCAAAACGACGACTACATGGATGGTTCTGTAACCAATACCCGAGATCATGCCGAAGGTAAGATTATCAGCCGTGTTGGTGAAGTGGATTTAACTGGTTATGTGAGTTATGACGATGCTCAGGAATATACTTACCAGCGTGTTTACGGTCTGGCACAGTATGAACAAAACTCTGAGTGGGATGGCTTAACCGAAGACTGGACGGGGGTTCCTTATCAAGATCAGGCTTTTCGTGAAGGTTGGGTAACTGAACGTGAAAACATGTTTGGTTATTTAAAAGCTGATTTCATGCTGGGTGAAGTGGATGTCAGCACCAACGTTTACTATCACGAGAACGAAGGTGTTGGTAAATGGATTCCTTACTATATCGCTGATGTAACAGATGACGGTGCCGGTAACCCTCATTCTGAACTTGACCCGTCGACCACTGCATACGGTGGTTCACAGTCTGGTTTAATTCATTTCGTTAACCGTGATGGTCAATCACTATCTCCTAATGCGGGCTGTGAAAGCTCAATTGGATACCCCTATGGCGGCGGCGGTGCCGAGATTGATCCGGGCTGTTACGATCAAGGCGCTATGCCGGTCAGTTCTCATCGTCATACCCACTATGAGAAGCAACGCTACGGTGTAAATGCTGACTTTGTCTGGGATACGACTGTTGCAGGTATGGCAAACACCTTACGCGGTGGTTTTTGGTATGAAGATTACCAGCGCGATGAATACCGTGACTGGCATAAAACCATTGATGCAGCAGCAAGCCCGCGCCCTGAAAGCAACCCTTACTGGGTTCAGTATAGTCGTGAATTCCCGGTAGAAACTTTAATGTATTACATTGAAGACGAAATTGATGCTGGGTTTGCAAAATTCCGTCTGGGTGCAAAAAAGTTTGATGTTGAGGTTTCAAAAGAAGACCAGTTTAACCCAGAAAACAACTTGAGCGTATCGTCTGACTCTGATGCATTATTATCAGCTGGCTTTGTTGCGCCTTTACCGGTCAGCGGACTGGAAGTTTTTGGTGGTTACGCAGAGAACTTTGCTGCTGTTAAAGATGCGGTACTGGAGCGTGATGATACGGATGTAAGCCAGGTTGAACCTGAAACAGCGGATAACATTGATTTAGGTTTACGTTACTCAACACCGGGCTTCAACGCCAGCTTAACTTACTATGACATTACCTTTGAAAATCGGATTACCTTTGTCAGTAATGAAGACGTTGACGGCATCGACTTCTTAGAAGCGGCTGCTGGTGGTTATGTGAATACTGGTGGTATTGAGTCAAATGGTATTGAAGCATCATTGGATTACAACCTCAGTGATAATCTGGGCGTTTATGTGTCTTACACAAAAAATGACTCAACGTATACCGATGAAGAGTTCCGGGGTAATACGGTATTGGGCAGCGCTCAGGACATGGCCGTCATTAGCTTTGATTACACTAAAGGTGACTTCTATGCCGGCTTTAGCACCAAGTATGTTGGTGAGCGTTACTTAGATCAGGCTAATACCCAAGAAAGTGATTCTTACGTTGTGGGTGATTTATACGTGGGTAAGACTGTTTATGACATTGGTGGTGGAATTGACAGTATGGAATTGAGTTTCACCGTGAATAATGTCTTTGACGAAGATTACCTTGGTACTATCGCTCCAAATGCGGGCTGGATTGGTGCACCACGTACGGTAGCGTTTAATGCTAAGTTTGTATTCTAAATGGCCTGAGAAACCACATGCGGTTATGCCGCATGTGGTTGCTTTATGTTAGCAACAACAAGGTAAAAGATACTTATGTATAAATTACTCGCGATATCCACGTTACTACTTAGCGGCTCTGTTTTTGCCGATGCACCGAGCCGTATTTTATTTGGTTCGTGTTCGCATCAGGACAAAGACATTCCTATTTTCAATAGTATTCTTAAAGACGACCCTGAAGTTTTTGTGTTTCTCGGGGACAATGTCTATGGCGACACAGAAGACATGTCAGTGTTGCAAAACAAATATGAAAAGCTGGGTGCAAAGCCGAGTTTTAAAGAGTTAAAAGAACAAGCGGAACTTATCGCTATCTGGGATGATCACGACTACGGTGCTAATGATGCCGGTAAAGACTATCCGAAGAAAGAAGCGTCGCGCGATATCATGCTCGATTTTTGGGGTGAACCGGAAGACTCCCCACGACGCACTCGTGAGGATGGCATTTATACCTCCTACACCTACGGTGAGGGCGAAGAAAGCATTCACGTAATTTTGCCCGATTTGCGTTGGAACCGGGATGACGTTGCCCACGTAACACGTGAAGAGTACGCCAATGATCGTGAGCCGAAGAATATGGGCCCTTATAAAGTCCATAGCGACCCTAAGGCCAGTATGATTGGTGAAAAACAATGGCAATGGCTGGAAAAAGAGCTGCAAAAACCAGCTCGTATAAAAGTTATTGGCTCAAGTTTACAACTTTTGGCAGACTTTACCGGCTGGGAATCATGGGCTAATTTTCCGTCAGACCGTCAGCGTTTATTTAATCTTATTAAAAAACATAAGGTTAATGGTGTTATCTTGATAAGCGGCGACACCCACTGGGGAGAAATTAGTTACTACGACGAAGATTTAGACTACCCACTGTGGGAAGTTACGTCGTCAGGACTGACTCAGGAGTGGAAAGACGTTAGCCCCAATAAACACCGCATCGGTCAGTTTATCAATAAGGTAAATTATGGCGCGCTGGACGTTGACTGGGAAAAAGACGATCCGGTTGTGACTCTAGGACTTTACGATGAAGAAGGTGATGTCGTTAACGAGCATCGCTTCAGATTGTCAACGCTGGAACCTTATGAATAAAAATTAAATTATGTGAGAAAGCTATGCCAAAAGTGGGAATGGAATCAGTGCGGCGTCAACAGCTTATCAATGCAACCATTGATGTGGTAGCTGACGTAGGCTTACGAGGAGCTACAATTAACTTAATTTCGCGCAGGGCGGGGATGTCGTCCGGCATTATTAGCCACTATTTTGGTGGTAAGCAGGCGCTAATTGAGGCCTCTGTAAGGTATTTGCTTTCTCAGCTCAAAATGGAGCAGTCACCGGATAATCCGTATGACCGCTTGATGAAAATTGTTGATTTGAACTTTTCTGATGTGCAACAGGCAGATTCAAGCACGAAAACTTGGTTAAGTTTTTGGGGACAGTCAATGCATGACGCTGACCTATACCGCTTACAGGAGTTGAATAAGCGCCGGCTTGTGAGCAATTTGCGTTACAGTTTCAAGCAACTATTGAATCCTGAAAGTGCGTGTGAGGCAGCGGAAGTGACTGCCGCGTTAATTGATGGTTTTTGGTTGCGCTGCGCATTGAGCCGGGCAAATGAAGAAAAGTTCAGTCAGGCGAAAAGACACTGCAAAAAATACATTAATGGTGTGCTGGAACAGCACGGCGTCAGTTAAACCATTGCCAAATTATAAGGGAGTTATCGTTGTCCTCTACATTACTTAAGAACTTTATTCATGGCTGTTATGTCGATGACAGTAACCATGAGTACTTTGACGTTATCAATCCAGGTACCGGGAAAGTGATTTACACCGTAGAGTCGGCAGGAGAGTCGCTGTTGGAAGATGCGGTGGAAAGCGCCCAAAGAGGGTTTGAGGTTTGGTCAAAAACCTCTGCAATTGAGCGAGCCCGGGTATTACAACGTGCAGCGGCGATTCTACGAGAGCGCAATGACGAGCTGGCAAAGCTTGAAGTGCTGGATACCGGTAAGCCCTGGCAGGAAGCTGTTGAAGTCGATGTTCAGACCGGATCGGATGCTATCGAGTATTTTGGCAACTTATGCCCGTCAATGATGGGCGAGCAACAAAGTGTCGGTAACGACTTCTTTTACACACGACACGAGCCTTTAGGTGTCTGTTTTGGCATTGGCGCATGGAACTACCCGTTGCAAATTGCTTGCTGGAAAGCGGCTGCGGCCCTTGCTGCAGGTAATAGTATGATTTTCAAGCCATCTGAAGAGACGCCTCGTGGAGCGGCGATGCTGGCAGAAATATTCATCGAAGCTGGTGTGCCGAAAGGCGTCTTCAACGTGGTGCATGGCGATGGTGTTGTCGGCAGCTATTTGGTTCAGCATCCGGCTATTGCCAAAGTGTCGCTGACCGGTGAGGTTGGTACCGGGAAAAAAGTGATGGCTTCAGCCGCAGGCACTTTGAAAAATGTCACTATGGAACTGGGTGGTAAATCACCACTTATTGTCTTTGATGACGCAGATATTGATGAAGCGGTAACCGGCGCCATGATGGGTAACTTTTATACCCAGGGCGAGGTCTGTACCAATGGTACCCGGGTCTTTGTGCATAAAGACTGTTATGACACTTTTATGGAGCGTTTATTAGAACGCACCAAGAACAATATCGTAGTTGGCGACCCGATGAACCCTGAAACTAATCTCGGCGCGTTAATTTCTGAAAATCACCTGCATAAGGTTATGTCTTATATTGAGCTTGGCAAAGAACAGGGCGCTACCCTGGCATTTGGTGGTGAACGATTAACGCCTGCGGGCTGTGAAAATGGTTACTTTATTGGCCCCACTATTTTTACTGACTGCACGGACGATATGCGCATTACACGGGAAGAGATTTTTGGTCCGGTGATGTCCGTTCTGACCTTTGAAACCGAAGAAGAGGTGATTCAACGGGCGAACAATACTGATTACGGACTGGCAGCTGGTATTTTCTGTCAGGACTTGCGCAGAGCTCATCGTGTCATCGCTCAGCTGGAGGCCGGTATTTGCTGGATTAATGCCTATGCTAATTCGCCGGTAGAGATGCCGGTAGGTGGTTACAAGCAATCGGGTATTGGTCGTGAAAACGGTGTGGAAGCACTTAAGTCTTATACTCAGACAAAATCAATTTATGTCGGAATGGATAAGCTGGAAGGTCCATTCTAATGACAGTGAATGAGAAATTCGATTACATCGTTGTGGGGGCGGGTTCGGCCGGCTGTGTGCTGGCCAATCGGTTAACAGAAGATCCGGATGTCTCGGTATTGTTATTAGAGACTGGCGGCTCAGACAAAAGCATTTTTATTCAGATGCCAACCGCGCTGTCGATTCCGATGAATACGAAAAAGTACGCCTGGCAGTTCCATTCGGAACCTGAGCCTTATCTGAATAATCGCGAAATGCATTGTCCCCGGGGCAAGGTTCTTGGTGGGTCATCGTCGATTAACGGCATGGTTTATGTTCGCGGTCATGCGCGCGACTTCGATGAATGGCAGGAGCGTGGCGCAGAGGACTGGGACTACCAGAACTGCCTGCCGTATTTTAAAAAGGCAGAAGACTGGGCCTTTGGTGCCGATGAATTCCGTTCGAAAGGTGGCCCTTTGGCGGTGAATAACGGTAACAATATGCAAAATCCGTTGTACAAAGCCTTTATTAAAGCCGGAGTTGATGCCGGCTATATGGAGACCAACGACTATAACGGTTTTCAGCAAGAAGGTTTTGGTGCCATGCATATGACCGTGAAAAACGGTGTGCGCTGGTCCGCTGCTAATGCGTATCTAAGGCCTGCTATGGCTAGGCCTAACCTGGCAATAAAAACCGGTGTTCAGGTTAGTAAAGTGCTACTGGAAGACAAGCGGGCTATTGGTGTTGAGCTTTATGAGAAAAACAACATTGTTCGCTTTTTTGTGAATAAAGAAGTGCTTTTAAGTGCGGGCTCCATTGGCTCTCCGCATATTCTGCAGCTATCGGGTATTGGCAACAGTGAGAGCTTATCTTCAGCTGGCATTGAAACTCTGCATGAGCTGCCTGGTGTCGGTGAAAACTTGCAGGACCACCTGGAGTTTTACTTTCAGTATCAGTGTAAAAAGCCGCTGACGCTGAACAGTAAGCTCGGACCTCTGAGTAAGTTGGCTATTGGTGTACGCTGGATTTTATTCAAAACGGGCTTAGGCGCGACTAACCATTTTGAGTCCTGCGGTTTTATTCGCTCGAAAGAAGGTATTGAGTGGCCGGATCTGCAATACCATTTTTTACCGGCAGCCATTCGCTACGATGGTAAATCTGCTTTTGAAGGGCATGGTTTTCAGTTACATATCGGGCACAATAAGCCGAAAAGCCGTGGTTGGGTGAAAGTGAAAAGCTCAGACCCTTTTACCTCGCCTGAGATTCAATTCAATTATTTGCAGCATCAGGATGACATTACCGCATTTCGAGCCTGCGTACGATTATCCCGCGAGATTATTGCTCAACCGGCAATGGATGAATACCGCGGCGAGGAAATACAGCCCGGAAAAGACATCGTAACTGATGAGCAGATAGACGCTTTCGTACGTGATGCAGTAGAAAGTGCCTATCATCCCTGCGGCAGTTGTCGTATGGGTGCCGAAGATGACGACATGGCAGTGATTGACTCTCAAATGCGTGTACGGGGCTTGCAAGGACTTAGGGTTATTGACTCGTCGGTTTTCCCGACGATTCCAAACGGCAACCTGAACGCGCCAACCATTATGGTTGCGGAGCGGGCGTCGGATATCATCAAGCATCAGAACCTGCCGACGGCCGATGTTGACGTTCATAAAGACCCGCAATGGCAACATCGTCAGCGCAGTGGTGAGGCCAAGCGGAGCGCGTCATGTTAACTCTTGTCAGTGTTGGCATGTTGTTTTTTATGGCCATGGTGGTGTTTATTGTGGTTCGCTGGGGGCGGTTGAAGCTTAACGGTCGATACCCAGTTTCCACTTTGACTTTCATTGCTATTCTGTTTACCTCGGGTCTGGATGTCGGGCTAATCATGTTCCCGCTGACAGAGTTCCCAGTTTACGCCGATATAAAAGAAAACAGCGAGTACGCCTTTGCCAACCCTTTGGCTATTGAGTTTGGCTTCTGGGGCTTTCTGGTCTGGGCTATTTATTTTGTCACTTGTTTTTATTTCTGCGCAATTGAACCCAAAGTAAAATTCTTTGAGATTACCTGGGTTAAGTGGATTAATAACATCGTGATAATTGGCACCTGTGCTTTTACCGCGCATTTATTGTTCGCTAATTTAAGCTGGTATTTACCCGGCATTGCCGTTAGTGAAGGTTTTCCCTGGTATTACGCGCTGATTGTTGGTGCTACTATTTTGTTCTCAGTGTATTCAAGCACGGAACTGAAATTTGTAAAAATCCTGAGCTTATCGTCAGGTGGTCTCTTCTTTGCGCTGATTATTGGGCTTGGCAGTATTGCGCTGATGTCTAATAGTGTTTCTGCGCCCGATTACTTTAGTACGTTACCCTTATTGACAGACTACTTTGAACATCTGCACCGATTTGTTCTGCCGATTAATGATTACCATGCGTTTTATCTGTTCTGGTGGTTTGCCTGGAGCATTATGATTGGTCAGTTTACTGCGCGCTTTGTTGGTAACATGCGCACCATCTGGCTCTTCTTAGCCATGCTGATATGGCCGTCATTGTCCATTGGCCTGTGGTTTAGTGTTTTATACTTATTCCACTTAAAAGGCCTCGATACTTCCGGATTTATTAATTTGGCGATGGTGTTTGTCGGTATCGTCTTTGTCATTAACTCACTGGATTCTTTAATCCGGCTTTATTCCGATAACCTGAACTTGACTGTCGCGCGTTTTGGTAAACAAAAGTACATGGCCTTACACGCCTTTTTAATGATGTCACTGACGGTATTGTTTAGCGTACAGTTTATAAAGATTCAGTGGGTTGGTGCGTTGGTTATTGGTATTGGTTTGTGTTGTTTTGTTTATATCGCACTGGGAAGACAGCAGCACCCGCTGCCTAAAACCTCGGCATTGGTACCACTGCCTGTTAAGAAGAAGTAGAAACAAGAGGGTGTCTACGCGGACTACTGCTTAAACTCCATTTAACACCCTCTTGTCGGTGCCCATTGCTTAATCAAACGAGCGAGACTTAAGAATCTCCGGTTTCAGGAAAGGTTTTTCACCGGTATTGTCATGGTCACCCAGAACCTTGCCATTGATCTCTTGTCCGTATAAAGACCACTGATAGAAATTCTTATATTTTTCTCTGGTTTCTTTTATTTCGCCAGTATAACGAGGATCTTGAGGGCGTTCGTGTGCATTGATGAAATAAGCGACATTCCAGGCTTCTTCATCACTTAAGCGACCAGGCTGTCCTAGTGGCATATTGTTTTGAATGAATGAGGCCGCAGTGAAAATGCGGGTCATTCCGGCTCCCCAGTTGTATGAGGCGTCACCCCAAAGAGGTGGAAATACCACTTGGTCATCTACTCTTTTACCGCCGCCATTTTGGCCATGACAAACAGCGCAGTTATCTTCATACACCTTTTTTCCGGCGTCGTAGCTTATGTTCTCTGGCATTTGTTTTCCTAAATGGCTAAAGCCTCGCCCGGCAATATTGCTGTCGTAAACTTTTGCACCCTTTGCCATGTACTGGTGATAGGCAACCATAGCCAACATATCGTCACTGCCATATTCGGGTGGTTTACCATTCATGGAAAATGAGAAGCAACCAGCAATTCGTTCTTCCAGCGAGTTGACGTGCTGGTTTTTACCACGAAAATCGGGAAGTGTTGTTGCTGCTGGCCAGACAGGCGCTGCCCAAGGTAGTCGACCTTCACCCATATGGCATGACTTACAGTCCATGTCGTTGAATACGTACTCACCGCGGTACTGCTGAGTATTCATAAACATGTCGCGCCCTTTAAGAATGACTTTGCGTAGTTCTTTATGCAGGTTTGGGTCGTTCTCAATATCGCTTAAAGTTGGCGCTTCATGAACATATTGTCCCTGCTCAAACTCAGGCAACTTAACCTCGCGTGGCGACTGAGATTGCGCGATAGCCAGCCCACCAATAGAAATTCCAATTAAAGATAAAGTAACTTTTAGTGAAGTATCCATAGTTGCACTCCTATTATGTAGCTGGTATCGAGGCAAGATAAGCCGAAACCGCTTCTATCTGCTCATCGCTCAGTCGTTTTGCTACGGCTTCCATAAGCTGAACTTTGTCGGTTTTACGGTTGCCGCTTTTCCATGCATTAATTTGTTGCTTGATATAACTCGCATGCTGACCTGCGATGCCAGGGAAGTTTTCGTTAACGCCGCTGTTATTAGGTCCGTGGCAAGTACTGCAAGGCGGAATGTATTCCCCCCAATCGCCGACATTCACAAGGCGCTCACCTTGTTTTAATAATTCTGAATCGGTGTCTTTTGAGGTACTAGCGGGCTTGCTTAAGCTGGCATAATAAGCCGCGATATCATGCAGTTGCTGCTCGTTGAAGTTATCAACATTCATGGACATAACGGCATTATTTCGTTCTCCTGTCTGGTAAGCTTTCATCTGTCGATATAAATACTGTTCGTTCATACCTGCAATGTAAGGAAATGCGCCTGCTGCATTACCTTCACCGTTAGGTCCATGGCAAGCCATACAGGGGGCACCGCTTCCGTCACCTTTCATCGATAACTGCTGACCTGATTCCGGATCGCCTTTAGCCGAAACACTCAGGGAAGCTCCCAGAAGTAGAGCACCCAAAATGCAATTTACGACTAGCTCTTGTTTATTATTCATAGTAATACCCTATATTTAATGACGAGTATGATAGTTAGTATAGTAGCAAATAATATCTTATAGCCACACTATTAGTATGGTTATTGGCAAAGGACTGAACTATGACACTTTCGAGAATTGCAGTCGCATTGTGCTTAGGTGGTTTACTGAACGTTTCAGCACAAGCGGAAACAAATTTATCGAGTCAGTTATTTATTAATGCAAGTAATATTCAGCAGAAAGGGCAAGTTTCAAATAGAGAAGGTTGGGAACTGGATTTAAAGCGGTTCTATCTCGATTTTAGCCATAAGTTTGATGAAAACTGGAGCACGGTAGTAACAACGGATGTCCAATGGCGTCGGCAACAGGACCCGACCGATGTTTGGTTTCGTCATGCATATGTTCAACGTAACTTGCCGGATAAGCAACTTCTGCAACTTGGTGTGGCACCACTGCCATGGATTGACTACATAGCCCGCAAAGTGGGCTACCGCTATGTGGATCCAAGTCTGACACCAATGAACCAGTTTGCCGGCCCCACTGATTTAGGCGTTCATTACTCGAATAAAAATGACAATGTCAGTTATGCCGTGTCAGTTGTGACTGGCGGTGGCTTTAAGAAGCCAAGAGTAGGGGATTCAGTCGACGTAGAAGCCTATGCAGCCTGGCATATTGCTCCGGGGCTCGATATTGCTGTTGGTGGGTACCGTGGCGCTCGCACTCAGGACAAAGATGAGGCACCCAAGATTAATACCGCGGAGCGTTTTAATGCCTCTATCAATTATCAGGTAAAGAGAATCCGCCTTGGGGTTGAATATGTCCACAATAATAATTGGGGACAGGTAGCAAGCCTTCTAAAAGATGCTAAAAGTGGTTGGGGAAGCTGGGCGAGTTATCGTTACGCACCAAAGCAGTCGGTATTTGTGCGTTATGACACAACGAAGCCAAATCGCCGCCTAAATCCTGGCTATGAGAAAGATTATGTTCAGGTTGGTTGGGACTGGAAAGTTGCACCCTATCTGACAGTGGCCATTGTTGGTAAACGCATTGAAGAAACTAGCGTTAATTTTCACAGAGAGTCGAACGAGTTTGGACTGTGGAGCATGTGGAACTTTTAGTTTAAGGCGGCCTTAGTCTTTTCGACTAGGGCCGCATAAAGCCGTTTAACTTATGTTTAATCCCCAGTCGTTATAGGCTGCTTGCGCGAGTTCATCCCGGAATTTAGGATCGGCAATATGAATCAGTTCGCGCGCGCGTTCATTCATACTCTTGGCGCGTAAGTTAGCGACACCATGTTCAGTGACAATGTAATGCACATGGGCACGAGTGGTGACCACGCCGGCGCCTGGCGCAAGCAGTGAGCTAATGCGTGAGACAGTGCCGCCGCAGGCTGTTGAAGGCAGAGCAATAACCGAACGACCACCTTCCGATAAGCTGGCGCCGCGTACAAAGTCCATTTGGCCGCCGACGCCTGAGTATATTTTAGTGCCAATAGAGTCTGCGCAAACCTGACCGCTCAGGTCGACCTGCAAGGCGCTATTTATAGACATAACCTGCTTGTTTTGGCGAATAACCGAGGTGTCATTGGTGTACTCAACATCAAGGAAGAAAACTTCCTGGTTATCATCAACAAAGTCATAAAGTGCCTGAGAACCCATCGCAAAAGTTGTGACAATGCGTCCTCGGTGTTTACGCTTGCGACTGTTATTAATAACGCCACGCTCAACTAAAGGCAGCACACCATCTGAAAACATTTCGGTATGAATACCTAAGTCTTTATGATGATGCAGACAAGCCAGAGTCGCATCGGGTATCGCTCCAATGCCCATCTGTAAACAGTCACCGTCGTTAATGAGCCCGGCAACTTGCTCACCAATTTTCTGAGTAATAGGGTTCTGTTGCGGTTGTTTATGCTCGGGAATCGGTGCCGCTTCTTCAAAATAGCGATCGAAGCGCTTAAGTTGAACCAGTGCATCGCCATGGGTGCGTGGCATATTCGGATTTATCCAAGCTATAACCTTCTTTGCAACTTGCAGGGCGGCTCGCGTTGCTTCTACCGAAATACCTAAACTGCAGTTACCGTGTTTATCTGGCGGCGATACCTGAACAATAGCTGCGTCCAGCGGTTGTTCGCCTGAACGAAACAGCTTTGGAATTTCAGACAGGAAAATAGGAACGTAGTCGGCCAGACCCTGATTAACGGCCTGGCGGGTTGATGCTCCGACAAAAAACGCTCGTTGTCGAAGGTGTCCGTTTAAGTCTGGATCCCCTAAAGCTTCGCTGTATTCTGTATGCAATTGCAATAGTGTTAAGTTTACACGCTGTTTGGCAACTTCCTTTAGGCCTTCTAATAATTTATAGGGTGTTGCCGCCATCGACTGACACCAAATAACATCTCCATCGTTTAGAACTGATAACGCTTGTATTGCCGAATTAACTTTCATTACTGCATCCTGTTTTGAGCTTGGTGCGATTATAACTGGTTATGAAATAAGGGTATTTACCCAGTAAGTGATACTCCTTACTTTGACATAGCGTGCCATTTAGCTAAAGTTGTTAACAAAATAGATCATTGCAGAACATTTGTTCAATGACTACTATTTAGCCAGTTTCTAAACATGGGCTTACCTTATGTCAATTCGCAATAAACTTCTCTCCGTCGGTGCGGTAACAACGGCTGCTTTTATCATACTACTAATGCTGATGATGTTTTTTCAGTCTCAAATTAGTCAGCTGCATCGCGCCAGTGAATTGCGGGAATCTGTACATAACGGTTTGTTACAAGTGCGTCGTGCCGAAAAAGATTTCCTGTTGCGAATGGATGAAAGTTACGCGGATAAACTACAGCAAGAAGTTAGTGTAACGGTTAAAAGGTTAGAACAGCTTAACCAACTGGTTGCTGATGAGGGCTCTACGCGACTTATCGATGGTCTTGCTGAGCAGGTTTCAAAATATGAAGAAAATTTTAATAGTTTAGTTGCTGCGTTTAAGCAACGGGGGTTGGATGAAAATAGTGGGGCCTATGGCGCGCTGCGAGCGGCGACGCATGAGCTGGAAGAAGCTATTGATACAGCCGACCGAACCGAATTGTTGGTAACTCTGTTGCAGATACGCCGTAGCGAAAAAGACTTTATGCTGCGTTTTGACGACAAGTACCTCGGCCGAGTTAACAATTTACTGGATGAGTTGAAAGCCGAGCTATCGGCATCGCCGAATCTGGCTTCCAAAGTTGACGCTTATCGTCGTGACTTTGGCCGTTATGCCAGCTTGTCGAAAGAAATTGGCCTGGATGAAGAGTCCGGCATTAAAGGTGAAGTCAGAATTATTGCCGGTAATATGGAGAGTTCGTTAGCTGAGTTAGATGAGAATCTCAATGAGTTGCTTCAGTCACGTCAGGCAACCATGAAATGGGTTCCTATTGTGGTTTTTGCAGCAATTGCATTTATTGTTGTAGCCATGCTGTTCTGGGTTGTTCGCTCCATTAATCAGCCGCTAACTCAGTTACGCGAAGACATGAAAAAAGTCCAGAGTAGCAATGACTTAACTCTGGTATCAGAAAAGTTCCGTAGTGATGAGTTAGGTGATTTAGTCGATAGCTTTAATGAACTTCTGAGATACTTCCGTAACGTTATTAAGCAGATTAATGAGTCAGTCGAGACGGTTAACGGGTTAACCCAGCAGGTGTCGGATACCGTCACTCACACGTCTGAAAATTTGGATATGCAATCGCATGAAGTTGATCAGGTTGCAGCTGCTATCAATGAGATGGGGAGCACGGCTCATACTATTGCCAATGATGCGGAAGACACCGCCGAGCAGGTGAACAGCTTGTCCGAGCAGGCTAAGCATGGCAGTACTTCAGTACAAGCTGGCGTTGAAAAGGTTCGTTATCTGGCAGAGCGTTTAAACAGCAGTGTGAGCGAAGCAAATACCTTAGCGGAACGCAGTGCTTCAATTACACAAATAGTGACGGTTATAAATGGTATTGCAGAGCAAACCAATTTACTGGCACTGAATGCGGCTATCGAGGCTGCGCGGGCAGGTGAGCAAGGCCGCGGCTTCGCAGTTGTTGCTGATGAAGTCCGGACATTGGCATCACGCACGCAAAAATCTATTGGTGAAATTGAGTCTATTACCAGTCAGTTAAATCAGCAGACGCAGATTATTGTCACCACATTGCAGGAGTGCAATGAACTGGGTGAAGAGAGTGCTCAGCATTCATCGGAGTCGGATGAGTTATTTAATCGCATCCATATGGAGCTTTTAAAAATTAACGACCGCTCTGCGTCTATCGCAACGGCAGTTGAAGAGCAATCGGCGGTTGTGGATGAAACCGCCAGAAATATAACCCGTGTGCGGGATGCCGGTGTGGAAGCAGCGAATGATGCGCAGTCAAATGCCGATGCCGTTGCTCAGGTTCGCAATCAAACAGAGCAATTACGCCAGGCGGTTATCAAATTCCGCGTGTAGCCTGATGTTCACATCAGGGGCGATATCTCACCTGACATAAATGTCAGGCTACGTCGGCGGCGTGTTACGCGTTTAAATACTTCGCATGGAAGCGAAGCTGGGCTTCTATAAACGAGGATATAAAGTAGTAGCTGTGGTCGTAACCGTCGTGTAGGTGAACGGTGCCACCACCCTCTGCTTCAGCAATGGCTTCTTTCAGGTTTTCAGGTTTCAGCTGTTCTTCTAAAAAGCCATCAGCTAAACCTTGATCTACCCGAATTGGCAATGTCTGACCTTTCGACTTAATAATCTCAACAGCATCGTATTGCTTCCACTGTTCGCGATCATCGCCTAAATAAGCACTAAAGGCTTTTTCACCCCAGGGGCACTGTGTTGGATTAGTAATAGGCGAAAAGGCAGAGATACTGCTGTAGCGGCCGCTGTTACGTAAACCAATAACCAAGGCACCATGGCCACCCATGGAATGGCCTGCAATAGCGCGTTTATCATTAATTGGCAATTCGGCTTCCACGAGCTCCGGAAGCTCTTTCACGATGTAATCGTACATCTGATAATGACTTTTCCATGGTTCCTGAGTGGCGTTGACGTAAAAACCGGCGCCTAAGCCTAAGTCGTAAGCCCCGTCCGGGTCATCAGCTACGTTATCTCCACGCGGGCTGGTATCCGGTACAATTAAAGCAATACCGAGCTCCGTTGCTACCCGTTGCGCACCGGCTTTAGTGGAAAAATTTTCGTCAGTGCAGGTTAAGCCCGATAAAAAATAAACCGCCGGAACTTCTGCTTTTTCTGCGCGTAATGGCAAAAAGACACTGAACTGCATAGCGCAGTTCAGTACTTCAGAGTCATGTTCAAAGCGTAACTGACGTCCGCCGAAACAGCGGGTTTCGCTAACTTGTTTCATTACAGACTCCATTAATAATGAATAACTGAACGAATCGACTTACCTTCGTGCATTAAGTCAAACGCTTCGTTAATCTCTTCTAACGGCATGGTATGAGTGATAAAGGTGTCTAAATCAAATTTCCCGTCCATGTATTGTTTTACATAATCAGGCAATTCGGTACGACCTTTAACGCCACCAAAGGCGCTGCCACGCCATACACGGCCGGTAACTAGTTGGAAAGGGCGGGTAGAGATTTCTTCACCGGCACCGGCAACACCAATAATGACGGATTCGCCCCAGCCTTTGTGGCAGCACTCTAACGCGGCGCGCATAACGTCGACGTTACCAATGCATTCAAACGAAAAGTCTACGCCACCGTCAGTCATATCGACAATAACTTCCTGAATAGGCTTGTCGTACTTGGTTGGGTTTACGAAGTCGGTTGCGCCTAGCTCTTTGGCAATCGTTTGTTTGTCGTCGTTTACATCAATGGCAATAATGCGCGAAGCTTTGGCTTGTACGGCACCAATAATAACGGCCAGACCAATACCACCTAAACCAAATACCGCAACTGTGTCGCCTTCCTGGACTTTGGCGGTGTTTTTAACCGCGCCCATGCCGGTGGTGACACCACAACCTAACAGACAGACTTTTTCTAAAGGAGCGTCTTTTGGAATTTTAGCCAGCGAAATTTCTGGTAAAACGGTGTATTCAGAAAAGGTTGAAGTGCCCATGTAGTGATAAATGGTCTCGCCGTCTTTTGAAAAGCGGCTGGTACCGTCCGGCATTAAGCCTTTACCCTGAGTGGCACGAACGGCCTGACACAGGTTAGTTTTACCCGAGGTACAGAATTTACACTCACCACATTCCGCGGTGTACAGAGGAATAACATGATCACCCACTTCAACTGAGGTGACACCTTCGCCGACGGATTCAACAATACCGCCACCTTCGTGACCTAGCACAGAAGGGAAAATGCCTTCAGGATCTTTACCGGAAAGTGTGTAAGCATCGGTATGGCAAACACCTGTTGCTATAATGCGAACCCGCACTTCACCTTTCTTCGGTGGTGCAACATCAATAGTTTCTTCTTTCAGCGGTTCGCCCGGGCCCCAGGCAACCATGGCGCGTGACTTAATGGTTTCCATAATAATTCCTTATAGTCTTGGATTTTCATTTTATTAGGTAAAAGCGTAGCGTAAGTTTAACTTTTTCTCATTAGCAGGTAATCTACTGTTTTTACAAATTACTTTTTCATAAATGAAATAATGGGTGCGAGATGAAGCCATGGCAGGGGATCAGTGAATTTGCGGCAGTGGCTGAGCAACAGAGCTTTACTGCGGCTGCCCGGCAACTCAGGTTATCTGTGGCGCAGGTTAGCCGTAATATAGCAGCGCTTGAGCACCGGCTGCAGATGCAACTGCTGTACCGCTCAACCCGCAGTGTCAGTTTAACGGAGGAAGGGAAGCTTTACTTGCCTCATTGTCAGCATCTGGTTGCCAGCTTAAGAGACGCTGACCAGGCCATTCAACAGCGAACACAGCAGCCGCAGGGTCTCATTCGCATTACGGCACCGGTTTATTATGGTGAGCGTTTCATTGCACCTTTGTTGAATGACTTTTTACATATTTACCCCGAGTGCCGTCTGGATTTTCAGTTAACCAACGAGCAGGTCGATTTAATAGAGGGCAGCTATGATGTTGCGATTAGATTGGGGCAACTGGGTAACCCGCGGTTACGGGCCAGAAAACTAGGCTCGCGTCGACATTTTGTAGTGGGTTCTCCTGATTATTTTGAAGAGTTTGGTCGTCCGCAAGATATTAACGCACTGGATGCGCATCGCTGTTTTACCGGAACGGTCAGACAATGGCGTTTTCAGGTTGAGGATAAACTGGAAACGGTTCGTCCGGAATCCTACCTGCATTGCAACAATGGCCTGGCGCTTCGTGACGCCGCTATGAAAGGTCTGGGGCTGGCTATGCTGCCGGACTATTATGTAACGGACTCATTAGCTAACGGGCAGCTAGAGGAAGTATTAGCGGACTACCGGCAACCCGATGACGGGATATGGGCGTTGTATCCGGAAAACCGTCAGGTGATTCCAAAAGTACGGGTGTTGCTGGACTATTTGTCAGGGAATTTATCAGGGAATTTTTCAGGAAAATTTAAAACTGGAGAAATAGAGAACTGAGAGAGTAAAAAAATGGTGGTTGCTACTGGGCTCGAACCAGTGACCCTCGCCTTGTAAGGGCGATGCTCTCCCAACTGAGCTAAGCAACCATCCTGAAGGTCTGCAATTGACGGAAGAAGAGAAGTGGTGGTTGCTACTGGGCTTGAACCAGTGACCCTCGCCTTGTAAGGGCGATGCTCTCCCAACTGAGCTAAGCAACCATTTTCACTGTGACACTTCTGCGTCGTTGCGAGGTGGCATTATAGGGCGCAGATCTAAACTGTCAAATAAAAATTGCCAACTTGTGTTCGTTTGCTGACATTTTAATCATTTCGAATAGCAGATGCGTCAGGCGCTCAGTCTTGATAAACTTGCGCCCATAAAATTGACTGGTTTTAAAGAAAGGAACAAACATGAGTGTGGTAACGCGTTTTGCCCCCAGCCCGACTGGGTATTTGCATGTTGGTGGTGCCCGTACGGCATTGTATTCATGGTTAGTCGCAAAAGCGCAGGGCGGCGAGTTCGTACTGCGTATAGAAGACACCGACCGTGAACGTTCAACTCAGCCTGCTATTGATGCCATTTTAGAGGGCATGGAATGGTTAGGTTTAAGCTGGGATCGCGGGCCTTATTACCAGACTCAGCGTTTTGAGCGCTATCAGGAGTTAATCGACAAATTACTGGAAGAAGACAAAGCCTATAAATGCTATTGCTCAACCGAACGTTTAGAAAAAATGCGTGAAGAGCAAATGGCTGCCGGTGAAAAGCCTCGCTACGATGGCCATTGTCGGGATAACCCGAATGTTGGCGGTGATAAGTACGTCATTCGTTTTCGTAACCCGCAAGAGGGCAGTGTTGCGTTTGATGACCATATTCGCGGGCGCATTGAATTCGCTAATACTGAACTGGATGACTTGATCATTGCCCGTACCGACGGCACACCGACTTATAACTTCTGTGTGGTGGTTGATGACTGGGACATGGATATTACGCATGTGGTGCGTGGTGAAGACCACATTAATAATACCCCGCGTCAAATTAATATTCTGAAAGCTCTGGGCGCACCGGTACCGCAATACGCTCACGTGTCGATGATTTTAGGTGATGATGGTAAGAAGCTGTCGAAGCGTCATGGCGCAGTCAGCGTTATGCAATACCGCGACGATGGCTACGTACCGGAAGCTGTTGTAAATTACTTAGCCCGTTTAGGCTGGTCTCATGGTGATCAGGAAATATTCAGCCGCGATGAACTGGTGGAGTACTTCAAGCTGGATGACGTGAATAAAGCAGCCTCTGCGTTTAATACCGAAAAACTTAACTGGCTAAACCAGCACTACATGAAAACTTTGTCTGCGGAGCAAGTTGCACCGCAATTGCAATGGCAGTTTGGCCAAATAGGTGTGGACACCAGTAATGGTCCAGCGCTAGAGCAAGTTGTGTCGTTGCAGGCTGATCGGGTAAAAACCTTAAAAGAAATGGCTGCAATTAGCCGTTACTTCTTTGAGTCATTCGATGAGTTTGACGAAAAAGCGGCGAAAAAGCACTTACGTCCGGTAGCGAAAGAGCCGCTGGTAAAAGCCAAAGAACTGCTCGGAGCAATTAGTGACTGGAATGCTGCTAATATTCAGGCGGCAATTAACCAGACGGCTGCCGATTTGGATGTTGGTATGGGCAAAGTTGGCATGCCACTGCGTGTTGCTGCGACTGGTGGCGGTAACTCTCCATCATTGGATGTGACTCTGGAATTAATTCCGCAGCAGACTGTTCTGGCACGTATAGACCTGGCGTTGGAATTTATTGCTAACCGCGAAAACGCGTAATTTGATGCTAATAAAAATTACGCCTGGCCTGATAACGCCAGGCGACCGCCACGATGGGATGAGTAATGGCAGATATAAAACATTTGATTGCAAACAACAAAGAGTGGGCGGAGCAACAGGTAAAGAACGATCCTGATTTTTTCAAACGCTTAGTAGGACAACAATCCCCGCAATATCTATGGATAGGCTGTTCCGATAGTAGGGTGCCGGCGAACGAGATTGTGGGGATGGCTCCGGGTGAATTGTTTGTACACAGAAATGTCGCCAATCAAGTCATCCAGACTGATTTTAACTGCTTGTCGGTTATTCAGTTTGCCATTGAAGCGTTGAAAGTTCGGCATATCCTTGTGGTGGGTCATTACGGTTGTGGGGGTGTAAAAGCGGCACTTGAGAGTAAACCTCACGGGCTGGTTGATCACTGGTTGTATCCAATTCGTGATGTATATCGTGAGCATGCCGAAGAGTTAGAGCAACTGGGCGAGACCGAGCAGATTGATCGTTTGTGTGAACTGAACGTGATTGAACAGGTTAAAAACCTGGCCAAAACCAATATGGTGCAGGAAGCCTGGGACAAAGGTGAGTCATTGACAATACATGGTTGGGTCTATCGTTTAGATAATGGTTTGGTTAATGATATGAATGTATCGGTTTCAAGCCGGGAAGGCATGGAGCAGGTGTATCATGTTTACCACCAAAAGTTGCCGAAAGGCGGTTAAAGTTAAGATTTGATGAATTACTGAGCAAACTGCCATAAAAACGCTCAAACAGAAGTATTTTTAGAAAAAATAGTTGACACATTAGCTCAGGTCACAATAGAATGCGCCCCGCTGTCAAGGCAGTCTGCGACTGTCAGGTGCGGGGCTATAGCTCAGCTGGGAGAGCGCTTGCATGGCATGCAAGAGGTCAGCGGTTCGATCCCGCTTAGCTCCACCAAGTTGTTTTGGTAAAGCACTATTTGGTAGTAAGTATTTGGTTGTTGCGTCCCCTTCGTCTAGTGGTCCAGGACACCGCCCTTTCACGGCGGTAACAGGGGTTCAAATCCCCTAGGGGACGCCATTCAAATACAAAATGTAAAAAGTAATTTCTGCGTCCCCTTCGTCTAGTGGTCCAGGACACCGCCCTTTCACGGCGGTAACAGGGGTTCAAATCCCCTAGGGGACGCCATTACTTTTCTGCATATATTAAATTAAGTTCCATGGGTCCCCTTCGTCTAGTGGCCTAGGACACCGCCCTTTCACGGCGGTAACAGGGGTTCAAATCCCCTAGGGGACGCCACTTAAATCAACCGCCCGCAGGCGGTTTTTTTGTTTCTGGCTTTTGCTACTGCGCCAACTTCAGTAAATAAGGTTCCAGAAAATCAGCTATCTTTGGCTGGGCTTCCGCGGTGGGGTGAATGCCATCATCCTGCACATAATCCGCATTTGTTGCTATTTCTTCCATAAAGAAAGGTATGAGTGTCACATTTTTTTCTTCTGCAACTTCCTCAAACATTTTCTGGAACTGTTCAGCAAAACGCTGGCCATAGTTTGGTGGCACCATAACCTGACTCAAACCGACTTTAACGCCTTGTTGCTGCGCCTGGTCGATGATTTGTTTCAAATTTGAACGAACTGTGTTTAGGTCGAACCCACGAAGTCCGTCATTACCACCCAGCTCAATAAATAATGCGTCGGGTTTATGACGCTCTAAAACGCCTTCTAAGCGGCGCAAACCACCACGAGTGGTCTCGCCACTAATGCTGGCGTTAATGATGTTAATATCGGGATGAGAGCTCTCCCAGCGGCGATCTAACTCGGCAACCCAGGTTTGTTCCTGAGAAAGCCCATAACCGGCGCTTAAGCTGTCACCTAAAACGACAAGTGAGACATTTGC
Organism: Idiomarina sp. H2; assembly: GCF_004364275.1. NCBI lineage: Bacteria > Pseudomonadati > Pseudomonadota > Gammaproteobacteria > Alteromonadales > Idiomarinaceae > Idiomarina > Idiomarina sp. H2. The sequence goes on along the minus strand of NZ_SNZY01000007.1, from coordinate 138,962 downwards.
GGAAACGCTGCGTATAACCAACAACAGCGCTAAAAATAAACACGTTTTCAAAAGGAAGTTTTTCATTTTATGCTCATTCAAGCTCAACAACTGGAAAAAACCGTAGACACCTCTGAGGGTCCATTACAGATTCTGCAGCCAATTAACGTCAGTATCAATGCCGGTGACACCGTAGCCATTGTCGGCGCTTCCGGCTCAGGTAAGTCGACGTTATTGTCACTACTGGCGGGTTTAGACCTCGCATCCTCCGGAGAGGTTCTTATAGAGAACGAAAAATTAAGCGAATTGGATGAGGAGCAGCGCGCAAAAGTTCGTGCTGACAAAGTCGGCTTCATTTTTCAGTCGTTCCTGCTGGTACCTAGCTTAAGTGCCTTAGAGAACGTTATGCTGCCGGCAGAACTGGCCGGACATAAAGGCGCAGAGAAAGAAGCCAGAGAATTACTGGCGAAGGTTGGGCTGGAAGATCGCTGGCACCATTATCCGAACCAACTGTCTGGCGGTGAGCAGCAACGCGTAGCTATTGCTCGGGCTTTTGTTGGACAACCCAAAATTCTGTTTGCTGATGAACCTACCGGTAACCTTGATGCAAAAACCGGCGGCAAGGTTGAAGAGCTGCTATTTGACTTGAATAAGGATTATGGCACCACACTTGTTGTGGTCACCCATGATCAGCGACTTGCTGCGCGTTGTCAGCGCGTGTTGCAAATGGAAGCAGGCCAGCTATCGGAGGCAGCTCAGGATGTGGCATAAGATTTCATTTCGTCTGTTAAAGCAGGAGCTGAGGCGCGGTGAACTGACCATTATGGCACTGGCTATTATTTTGTCGGTGACCGCAGTGCTTTCGTTGTCTATTTTCAGTGATCGTCTGCAAGCAGGATTAACTGAACGTAGCAGTGAGTTTCTGGCTGCCGACAGAGTACTAAGTTCCAGACGCGATATTCCGCAGGAGTGGCTTGAGCAAGCCGGGCAAATGAACTTGAAAACCGCCTGGAAAGTGGTTTTCAATTCCATGGCTTTTGCTGATGGAAACATGACCCTGGTGGATGTTAAAGCGGTGAGTGACGGTTATCCGCTGCGCGGTGAGCTGGAAATAGCGGATCAACCTTTTGGGCAGGGTTACGTTGCCAAAGGGCTGCCCGCAGAAGGTGAAGCCTGGGTAGCTTCGCAGCTGTTTCAGGCGCTGCAATTAGAGATTGGCGATGATATTGAAGTGGGCAATAGTAGCTTTAAAGTCACTAAGGTGGTTACTTACGAGCCTGACGTTGGCTTTTCAGTTTTTACCGACAGTCCTAACGTATTGATTCGCCATTCGCAGCTGGAAGAAACCGGTCTGATTCAACCCGGCAGCCGGGTTCGTTTTAATGTGCTGATGGCTGGTAATAACAGTGATATTGATGCTTACGAAGAATGGCTGTTACCACGCCTGAATGACGATACGCACAGCTGGCGTAGTATTGAAGATGGCGACAGTCCGTTGTCACGGTCGCTGAATCGTGCCGAGCGCTTTATGATGCTCGCAAGCTTACTTGGTGTGGTTCTGGCTGCAACAGCTGTTGCGGTTGCAGCACAGCGTTATTGCCAACGAAATTACGATGTGGTCGCCATATTCAAGACCTTAGGTGCCAGTCGTCAGCAAATCCGTCGTATTTTTATGCTGCACCTGTTGCTATTAACCGCTGCGAGTGTGGCCATCGGTATGGCGCTTGGCTGGGCTCTTCAGTATCTGGTTATTGAGTGGGTCGCACAGAAACTGGATGCGACTTTACCTCAGGCGGGCTGGCAGCCTTATGTTTTAGCCGGAGCCACCGGTGTTATCAGTGCCGTTATGTTTACACTGTATCCGTTATTCCGACTGGTCTCTATTCCGCCGCTGCGCGTGCTGCACCGTCAGTTAACGGCGGGTAACGCGGTACGCTGGCTACAATGGGTACTAAGTGGCGGAACCATATACGCATTGCTGGTTATTTACAGCCAGCAGTGGTGGTTGTCGACAGCCTTATTCGCAGGTGGTGCGGTTGCCGCTGTCTTACTCCTTGGGTTAGGGCGCTTGTTTATTTCTGCCAGCCGTAAGGCAGGTATGCAAGCAGGCAGTAGCTGGCGCCTGGCTATGGCGGGCTTACAAAGAAGAGCAGCCGCCAACAGTGTTCAAATGCTGAGTTTTTCAACAGCCATTATGCTGTTGTTGCTCGTTATTGTTTTGCGTAACGACTTACTGGAAGACTGGAAAAGTCAGTTACCAGCGGATGCGCCAAACTATTTCGCCATCAATATAGCCGAAGACAAAGTTGATGACATGCAGACTATGTTTGAGCGGGAGAATATTCCGTCGACTGATCTGTATCCCATTGTACCGGGACGCTTAACCCATATTAATGGCGAGAAGCTGCTAGACGAAGTCACCAAGGAAGATCGTGATGACGATGAAGCTGAAGGCCGCGAAGGTATAGGAAGAGAGCTTTCACTGACCTGGAGAGACACCTTACCACCTAACAACGAACTTACCGCTGGAGAGTGGTGGGGCGACAACGCTGAACCTCAGGTCTCTGTCGAATTAAATGTCTCCGAACGACTGGATATAAAAGTGGGTGATGAACTACGCTTTAACTTAGGTGGCGAAGAGTTCACTGTGCCGGTAACCAGTTTACGTAAAGCCGACTGGAATACCCTGCAGCCAAACTTTTACATGATCTTTAATACCTCGACACTGGAAGATTTTCCGGCAACTTACATCACCAGTTTTAGACTGGGTGAAGACCGAAAAGACGAATTGTACCAATTGTTTAAACCTTTTCCGCAAACGTCGTTGATTGATCTGGACGCTATGATTAATCAGATTCGCGAGGTGATTGGGCAGGTCAGTTTAGCCATTGTTTTTGTACTGGTGCTGGTCATTATTGCTGGAGCTTTAGTGCTGGTTGCGCAAGTGCAGGCCAGTATGGAAGAACGGCAGAAGGAATTGGTGATTTTACGAACCCTGGGAGCGCCGGGTAAACTATTGAGTCGCAGTATTACTTATGAGTTTCTGGTGCTTGGGGCAATTAGCGGGCTAATAGCAACCTTAGCCATGGAAGTCTCGCTATTTATATTGCAAAACCAGGTATTTAATATGACGCCAGTTATTCATTGGAAACTTTGGTTGTTAGGACCGGTATTTGGTGCTGTTGTGGTGGCTGTTTTAGGTCGTTTATCCTGCCACCGGCTCATTCAGAGAAATACGGCGCAGCTTATACGTAAGCTGGCCTGATGGAACATAAAAGAGGTGACCGATGAACATTTTAATGACAGGTGGTACTGGGCTTATTGGCTCAGCGTTTATTCATAAGTACCAGGACACGCATCAGTTTACGGTCACCACTCGCAGCAAGGAAAGGGCGAGAAAAAAGCTGGGCGACAATGTAACTTTGCTGTCTTCGGTCGATGAAATTGTGGATATTGGTCAGTTTGATGCGATTATAAACTTACAGGGCGAGGGTATTGCGGATAAACGTTGGTCTGATTCCCGTAAGCAAGCCCTGAAAGACAGTCGTTGGCAGGTGACAGAAAAGCTCGCCGCCATGATTAATAAAGCAGAAAAGCCACCTAAAGCCTTTTTGAGTGGCTCGGCCATTGGCTATTATGGTCCGCGTGATGCAGAGCCGGTTAATGAAGACCATGTCGCTGAGCATAAGGACTTTGCTGTTACTTTGTGTCAGGAGTGGGAGCGACGGGCTTTGGCAGCAAAAGATGCAACTCGTGTAGTTTTGCTGCGTACCGGTGTCGTTTTGGCAAAAGGAGAGGGAGCATTAGCAAAAATGCTGCCGCCTTATAAGTTTGGTTTAGGTGGTCCGTTGGGTGAGGGCAATCAGATGATGTCCTGGATCCAGCTGGACGATATGATTCGAGCCATTGAGTATCTGTTGGAGCACGATAATCTGTCTGGGCCCGTTAATATGACGGCTCCCGGACCAGTGACTAACGAAGCCTTTAGTCGTACCCTGGCATCTGTTATGAATAAACCGCACTTTATGAGAGTACCGGCGTTTGTCCTTAAGTTAGGCTTGGGTGAAATGTCGTCGATGCTACTTGAAGGGCAAGCTGTGGTGCCGGATAAACTGCGCAATCATGGCTTTCAGTTTGAGTATCCGACAGTGCGTGAAGCTTTTAAGGTAAGTGTATAATTTTTTACACGTCTTTTGGGTTTCTTAACGGACAGTGTTTTCGGAACTCAGTAAAATTGAGAAATGAAAACAAAAAACCAGTATCCACTTAAACAATTAACCCTTGGCGTTGGCATTTTTATGCTGGCGCTTACCGGGTGTACTTCTATTCCCGCTGAAAGCCCTCAAAACGTAGTTGGTACTAGCGAGTCCGGAAAGGCTTCTTACTACGCCATGAAGTATCAATTTAGAACAACGGCAAGCGGTGAGACTTATAACCACTTTTCCAGCACCGCAGCACACCGGACACTGCCGTTCGGGACCAAAGTGCGCGTCACCAATATTGCTAACAACAAAAGCGTTGTGGTCAAAATTAATGACCGTGGACCATTTATTGACGGCAGAGTCATTGATTTGTCGCGCTCCGCATTCGATAAAATAGCCGATCTTGATTTAGGTGTTATCAAAGTGACTACTGAGGTTATCAGGTAATATCAGAGCTCGTGCCTTAGTGTTACAAAAACTAACAATTTAGCGCGTGACCTCTTAACGTATTGATATTAGCTTTCTTGTTTTAGTTAAACTTTAGAGGTGGGATGCCGGTGTCAATGTTTAGGACTTTAGTTTCAGTAAATACTTTGGCATTGCTAACACTGGTATTAACTGGCTGTTTTCACTTGTTGGAGGTGAACAGCGAAAGGTGAATGTGGAGCCAGATCCAGAGCTGATTGATGCAACCGATGCGGTATTATACTCCCATATTCATTACGATCATTTTAATAAGAGCGATATTGAAACCATAGGGCGCAAGCCCGGATACTTAGTGCCATTGAATCTGGCCGATCACTTTCCATCCATTGGAGCAAATATAACTGAACTCGGTTGGTTTTCTTCGAAGAAAATAGGTGACTCTCTGGTGACTGCGGTGCCTGCTCACCACTTTAGTAGCCGCACCTTGGTGCCCTTTATTTACGAAGATAACAATAAAGACTCCTGGAATGCCTGGTTAATCGAAAACAAGGGGAAGACGTTGCTTTTCGCCGGAGATACCGGTTATTCAGAACACTTTAAAGTAATAAACAAGCGCTACGGTGATATTGATGTGTGTCTGTTGCCGATAGCGTCTTATTACAGTGAGGAGTCACCTGAATGGTACCGCTACGTTCACTTGACTCCGGAAGATGCTCTGACGGCAGCCGCTGAACTTAATTGCAAAGTATTTATCCCCTGGGGTTACGGCAACGCCAGCTGGGGGATGGGAGATCTATCCTCTCACTCGGCACTAACTCGTTTTCTGAATATGGCAGAGAAATTTGGCACATCAGCTGAAATCGTGATTTTAAAAGAAGGGGAAAGCTTGTAGCTTTCCCCTTATCTATTTTTATGAAGACTTACTCATAAGCTGCTCAATAACGAGCTTTAAGTCACCGATAAGATCGTCGCTGTTGCGGAAGCCATTCATCAGAATTTTGTATTTTCCGTTCACAATCAACGTTGGAGTACCGGTAATGTTTTTATCGCGGACGTCTTTTTCCATTTGTTTTGCTCGAGCTTTGACTGAGAAGTTATTGAATCCTCGTTTGAACTCGCTTTCCGAAACGCCTGCCTGAACAAAAATATTTTTAATTTTCTCCTGTGTATCAATTGACTGGCGTTGTCCAAATTGCTGTTCGAAAATACGCTCGCTAATAGCTTGCTCTTTATTCAGCATTAAGGCCAATGAGTAAGCTTGAGTCATTTTGCTGCCCATGCCCGGTTTAGGGCTCAACCCTGAGGTGTGTGACTTCTTAAATGCGTCGGGAAAGGCAGCGGCAAGTTCTTTTGCGATGGGCTCGAAACGGTAACAGGCCATGCAATAAAAAGAGAAGTACTCAATAATTTCAGGCGTTGTCGAAGCCGGGTTATCTAGAACCTCGTAGTGTTCGTTCTCGCTAAACTCTTTAGCCTGCAGTGTTACTGCTATGAATAGTGCGCAAACTAACGTCGTGATTCTTACTAACATAGTGAACTCCTTTTCGTTGTTCTTGGGCATTGAAGTATTGCAAGTAATGATTTCAAGAACAAGCAGTTACCATCCAGTAATGCGTTGCCAGGTGTTATGCGAACCGTCACTCATTAGCACATGGTAAACGGGATGCATGGCGGCAGTGGCACAGGCATGATTGGGCATAATGCGTAGCTGATGACCAACGGGAAAGTCTTCTAATTGGTAAGCGTCGCTTAACTCTATAACGCCGTGCTCTTGCGAGGTACTATTAACACAAAGGCCATCAAGCACAGAACCGTCTATTTTACATACTTGTCCATAGCCAAAATCACGGTTCTGACCCGCTGTTCCACGATCACGCGACAATGCCATCCAGCCGCTGTCAGTCAGCAGCCAATTCTTCTCTTTGTTGTGGCCGATTACTGTGGTGACGACGGACATGGCTATGTGCGAGAAGTCGCATACACCGATGTTTTTCATGACTAAGTCAAAGGTGGTGTAAACGCCGGCTCTGACTTCACTAATGTCACTAAAGTCTTCGCCAAAATGAGCTGTCGGCGTTGAACCAACGCTGGTTATAGCGCAGTGAATACCGGCGGTTTCCAGGTTGTTTCGTGCTATTCGAACGGCATCGCATTCTTGTTTGGCGAAGTTTTTTAAGCCTTGTTCCGTATTGCAGGCGTATGAGCCACCGGCATGGGTCATTAAACCGGTGAAATGCTCGCCAAGTGTTTTTGCAATGGTTAACAATTTTGAATCGCTTGGCTTAATACCACCACGGTGATCGTCACTGTCTATTTCAATAAAAACGGAAAAGTCTTGCCCAAACTCAGCAGCATAATCAACAACCGCTTGTGCCTGCGTTATATTATCTAAAAGAATATGCAGATTAATGCCTTGCTGTCTTAGTGCGGCTACACGCTTTAGCTTTGCCGGCGCTATGCCAACAGCATAAAGTAAATCGGTATAACCTGCCTTCGCGTAGGCCTCGGCCTCAGCTAACGTTGATACTGTGGCCGGAGCACTCTTACTATCGAGTAGATACTCAGCCGCCTCCAGAGTACGCAGGGTTTTTAAGTGCGGGCGTAAATGACTGCCAAGGGACTCAACCCGTTGCTTAAGATAGTTAATGTTACTCTTCAATTTAGCTTCATCGATGAGCAAATAAGGTGTATCCGGATGTGCAATCCAGTCAGGAGCTGATTTCATAATTGTTGTCCTGCGTTTGTGATAATTAAAACTGCCAAAAGGCGTAAAGCAAGCCGGGAATAACGCTTAAAATCATGTAAATAGCGTAACGATAGTGCAATTTAATACCGGCGACAGAAGCGAACATAATGCCTTTAAGCAGAGTATTACTGACACAGGCTAAGATAATTCCCGTAGCGGCTACCTGGCGCGAGAGTTCGCTCTGAGCTGAGCGTGATAGTGACAAGGTAATAGCGTCAACATCCATCAGACCGGATATTATGGAAAGGCCGTATATCCCGGCATCACCAAACCAGTTTTTCATTGCCTCTGCCAATAACAAAATAACTGCTAATAAAATACCAAACTGGATAGCAGTGGTCAGTTGCAGTGGGTTATTGATGGTAATCTCTCCGGTTTCGGAGGGAGGATTACGTTTATGTTGTCTGTACATGAGTGTTATGACAGTTAATAACCCGGCGAACATGAGAAGAATAGGCGGCCACAATAATGGTAAAAGTTCACGGTTAACCACAAAGACCTCAATAAGAACTCGCGGGAACATAATGCTACAGGCGAGCAGCATGCCGCTGGCGTAAATTACGCTCTGAGAGTTTTTTTTCGCAAAACGAGCCATAGTTAGGGTAACGGCTGTGGATGATGCGAAGCCTCCGGCGATTGCGGTAATCAAAGTGCCGCGCCTCTCTCCCAGCAGTTGGGTAAACAGATAGCCAATAAAAGACAGACCCGAAATTAAAACGACCATCCACCAAAGCCAGTAGGGGTTCAACGCCTGCCAGGGGCCGTAGCCTTCATTTGGCAGCAAAGGCAGAACCACCACAGATATCAATAGTAGTGTGATACCTGAGTAAAAGGCCTTAGGTGAAATGCATTTAAGCAATTTGTGCAGACTTTTTTTATGGCCGAGAAGAGCAACAACTACCGCACCGCAACTGAGCGCAGGTAGAGGATCACCAGAGGCAGCCCAAATTGCCAGTGCAAAAGTCAGCAGCATTGAGAATTCGGTGGTAATACCTGCGTCATCGGAGAGCTTGCTATAACTTATATAAGACGATGCAATGAGTATGGCAACAACAATGAAACCGGTAACGATAAGCCATACGCCCCATTGTTGAGCTAAAATAGCAAAAACACCGCCGCTAAGACCTATTAGGCTGAAGGTTCGTACGCCGGCAACACGAGTGCCCTCATCACTGTCTCTGCCGCTCCAGCCGCGTTCAATGCCTATCATCAAGCCTAACGCCAGAGCTGCCAGTAAAGATAACGCCAGTTCGATTTGGTAGTGCATTGCAAAGCGCCTTTATTAATTAGACTGATTCTATAACGACTTTAATTGACCTGCAGTGCGTCTAGCAAGCTTTTACGCCAGAGAGACTCTTTGAATTGACTGCGAAAGAAGTTGAAATGCCCGATACCTTTGCTTTCGGTTATTTCCGGTTGCAAGTCTTTTAATACCTTCTCTGCGTTAGGGTAGTGCGACAGCAGGTTTTCGATGTTGGAGCGTTGCAACAATTCGTCGTCAGTAATATGAAAGGCGCTGATGGGTGCAGAAAATTCATCGTAACGGACTTTTTGATCAGTACTGATGTTATCAAACAAATAGTCTTTACTGCGGCACCAGCGGCTCCATTGTTTCATCGCTGCTGCGGGCATATCGCCAACCATGTTTAAGCGTTTACCGGGAAAGTAACCGGCAATAGGTGTGCTAATAGGAGCTGCAAAATACCAGAGTAACCATGATGTCCAACGGACCTGTTTGCTGGCTTTTAACCAATAACCGGTGCCACTGGCTATGGTCACCATCTTATCTATCTTGTTGGCATTCTGCGCCATGGCGACAATTTGGCCGCCCAGGCTATGTGCTAGCCAAATTAAGGGCTCACCCCTTTGGCAGGACTGAGCATAGTCAATCACGGCGGTCATATCGAGCTCGGCCCATTCGATAATATCAGACTTGATTTGTTTCAAAGGCTTATCAACGGACTGGCCAATACCATAATAGTCAAAGGTAATGACGCGGTAACCCTGTTTGCTTAACCAGAGGGCTATGGGTTGATAAAAACGTTGTTTCACACCTAACGCAGCAGCTATAACAACAGTGGCCTTAGCGCTCGATTCAGGCTCAAAGCGGACACAATGCAGGTAGCGATTATTGGCGGTAAGTTCGACGCTCTGCATAGTCACTAATTAACCTGATTAGTTCGGTAAAACGGCGTTAAATGGCTTAACCGTTGCTTTTTTATAGACACCGGCTTGCCAGTAGGGGTCGTCGTTAGCCCATAGCTCTGCTTCTTCCAGAGTCTCAAATTCAGCGATGACCACAGAGCCGGTAAAACCAAGCACACCCGGGTCCAGTTCCGCGATGGCCGGACAGGGGCCTGCGACGAGCAGGCGACCGTCATTTTGCAACGCTTTTAAGCGTTCAAGATGAGCAGGGCGTGCCTGCTTACGACCTTCCAGAGAGTTCTCATGGTCTTCTGCGAAAATAACAAACCACATTAGTCCTGGGTCTCCTCATCAATGGCGTGATGGTACATATAGAATCCGGTACCAATTGTGAATACGAGTGAAATACCCAGTATGCCAAAGACTTTAAAATTAACCCATGCCTCCTGGCTCCAGAATTCCGCAATGTAGAGGTTTACTGCTGCCAGTGCCAGGCAGAATATGATCCAGGCATAGGTTAAGCGCAACCAGGCGGTATCTGGCAGCTTTATATCTTTACCCATCATGGCCTGAATCGGGCTGCGCTTTTTCCATATTAAGCCGCCTAAAAGCATGAGCGCTATGGCCACGTAAACGACGGATACTTTCATTTTAATGAACCAGTCGTCGCGCAGTAACAGCGTGACGGCACCAAAGACCATAACAACCGCCAGGATGACCCAGTGGCGAGTGGTTATAGGTTGCTTGAGGAGTTTAAGACCCAGTAGCTGTAATACGGTACCGGCCATTAATACGCCAGTCGCAACGTAAATATCCGCTAGTTTGTAAAACACAAAAAAGGCGATTATGGGTAAATATTCTAACAACAGGGCCATTAACTACTCCGGAGGCAACTCTACGACAATTGGGTTGCGGCTTTCATGGCTTTTACAAAAGCCTTTAAGTCCGCTACTTGCTGCGCGTTATTGTCGAGGTTTTTCTCGATAAGCGCAACCACAGCTGAGCCACTAATAGCGCCGTCGGCACCTGCCGCAAGCGCCCGCTGAACATGTTCAGGCTGCGATATACCAAACCCAAGTAAAGTCGGCGGTGCACCGGCTTCTTTCAGTTTGTTAATCAGTTCCGAAGCGGGGGCCTGCATTTGTGTATCAGCACCGGTAACCCCGGATCGACTCAGTAGGTAGACATAGCCGGCACATTGTTTAGCGATATCAACTAACAGCGCATCACTAGCATCTGGCGGCGCAATAAACACCGCTTCAATTCCAATTTCTTTGGCTATGTCGGCGAAGCGTTTAGCTTCTTTTGTAGGAACGTCGGCAATAAGCACTGAATCTACGCCTGCATCTTTCATTTGTTGGTAAAAGTTGCGAACACCTTTCGCGTAGATCAAATTTGCGTAAACCAATAAACCTATGGGGATCTGTGGTGAATAGTCTCTAACTTCTTTTAAAATCTCTAAAATATGCTTAAAGGTTGTTCCCGACTCCAGGGCTCGTAAATTTGCCCGCTGAATCATGGGGCCATCTGCAACCGGGTCTGAAAATGGCAGACCGAGTTCCAGCGCATCGGCGCCACCATCAATAAGAGCCTTGATAACTTCCACACTTTGCCCCGGAGTTGGGTCACCAAGCGTGACAAAAGGAACGAAGGCACCCTGGTTATTAGCTTTTAATTGTGCGAAACAGCTTTCATACCGGCTCATTTTTGTTCTCCTTTCGCGCTAACTTCAGCATTTTCCTGAGCACTAAAAATACGACGTACGTGGTCAATGTCTTTATCGCCGCGGCCGGATAAGTTAAGTAATAATATTTCCGGAGCGTCCGGCTCAGCGGCCCGTTTGAGCGCGTAAGCCAGCGCATGGGCCGGTTCCAGCGCAGGAATAATACCTTCATGGCGCGAGAGCAGTTTAAAGGCTTCCAGTGCTTCTTCATCGGTTACTGATTCGTATCGCGCGCGACCAATAGCTTTTAAATGCGCATGTTGAGGGCCCACGCCGGGGTAGTCCAGACCGGCTGATACTGAATAGGACTCCTCAATTTGTCCTTCGTCGTTCTGCATTAGAAACGACAGGCAACCATGCAAAATTCCCGGTTTACCCGCAGCCAGTGTAGCGCCGTGCTGCTTGGTTTCCACGCCCTTACCCGCAGGCTCAACACCCACTAAATCAACACCTTCCTCGTCGATAAAGTCGGCGAACATACCAATGGCGTTGGAGCCGCCGCCGACACAGGCAATAACTTCGTCCGGTAAGCGACCCGCCTGCTCAATAATCTGGGCTTTAGCTTCTTCACCAATCATACGGTGAAATTCACGCACTATAGTCGGGAAAGGGTGTGCGCCCGCGGCTGTCCCTAATAAATAATGGGTGTTGGGGTAACTTGCAGTCCAGTCACGCAAAGCTTCGTTGACCGCATCTTTTAACGTACCGCTGCCGGTATCTACAGGTACCACTTTCGCGCCCATTAATTCCATACGGAAGACATTGGGTTGCTGGCGCTCAACGTCTTTTTTGCCCATATAGATAATGCATTCCAGATCCAGCAAAGCGCAGGCCAGGGCTGTTGCGGTGCCATGCTGTCCGGCACCGGTTTCAGCAATAATGCGCGTCTTACCCATGCGCTTAGCCAACAAAGCTTGTCCCAGCACCTGGTTGGTTTTGTGGGCGCCGCCATGAAGTAAGTCTTCACGTTTAAGATAAATTTTGGTTTTATTCGGGCTGTTCAGCGGCAGGTTACGGCACAAACTCAGTGGTGTCGGTCTGCCTAAGTAGTTTTTCAACAATCCGCGAAATTCAGCCTGAAAGTCATCGTCCTGTTGTGCCTCTATAAAGGCCTGTTCCAACTGCTCTAGTGCGGGTAGTAAGATCTCAGGAACGAACTGGCCGCCGAAATCGCCAAAATAAGCGGGTAATGACTGACTCATACAGCCTCCTGTTGGGTATTCTTATTTGAAAGATGTTTTTCTGAAAAACGACCATAATGGCGGATTTTCGTGAATGTTTGAGCTACTTTTTGGCTATTTTTAATGCCAGGTTTCCATTCGGCTTGAGAGTTAATGTCCACTCCGGCAAAGCCTAACTCTATTGCACTGCTAATACTGTCGGGGCCAATGCCTCCGGCTAACAGACAACGTTGACGCTCCTCTGTACTTAATGGTTCCAGCAACTCCCAGTTAAAAGCCTTGCCGCTGCCACCACCGCGGTTATCCAGAACAAAGGCATCAACCGCAAGATCCGGCAACTGTGCCGGGCTTTCAATAGCTAAAGCTTTCCATATTTTTACTGCTTCCAGACCTGCCTGACGCAATTGCTGACGTAATTGAACAACATAGTCGATATCTTCATGGCCGTGCAGTTGAATAGCAGAGAGCCCGACGTTTTTTGCCGTGTCGATAAGGCTCTCTAACGGTTGATCAGCAAAAACACCAACATACTCAAGTCCGTTTGCTTCAGTTGTTATTTGCTTTGCCTGCTTTAGTGTCACACAACGAGGTGAACGCTCAACAAATATCAGTCCCCCGAATACCGCACCCTGAGAACGTGCGTTTATGGCATCTTCAGCGCGAGTCAGGCCGCAAACTTTATTTTGTCCATAAAGCAGTTTGCGGCAGGCTAAATCAACGTCCGGCTGGGCGCTCAATGCGCTGCCGATAAGAAAGCCGTTAACAAAAGGGGCAACCCGGCGAATGTCGGCGTGTTCGGAAAAACCTGACTCTGCAATGAGTAAAGCATTTTGAGGAGCCAGCGGAGCTAACTGCGCACTACGGTTCGGATCAATACTCAAGTCTGTTAAATCGCGATGGTTAATGCCAATGATGTTTGCGTCCAGTTTCGCGGCTCGTTTCATTTCTTCTTCGTTAGCAACTTCGGTGAGTACATCCATAGCAAGTGACTCAGCGATATCGCGCAGGGCGATATATTGCGCATCATCCAGGACTGATAACATAAGCAAAATAGCATCCGCACCAAAGTAGCGGGCGCGGTAAACTTGCTCTTCATCAATAAAAAAGTCTTTGCATAAAACCGGCTGGGTAACCTGCCGGCGCACGGCTGTCAGATAGTCCAGTCGCCCCTGAAAAAACTCAGGCTCGGTTAATACGGAAATAGCTGCGGCATAAGGCTGGTAGCTTTTTGCCAGTTGCGGTGCGTCAAAGTCAGCACGAATTAAACCTTTTGAAGGAGAGGCTTTTTTACACTCCAGAATAAAACCTGCCTGCTCACCGCTTAATGCTTCATATAAGCTACGGTCACTGGGTCTGAGCTGAGACTTTATTTCACTCAGGGGCATGAGCTCGGCCTGAGTTTTGTTCTGCTCAACCTTGCGCTCAACGATCGTTTTCAGCACGTTCTTTTCTAAACGAATGGTGTCAGACATGATAGGTCTCCTGAGCATCCTGCACCCGACGTAAATGCAAGAGTGGCTGGCCTGTGTCTAAATGCTCCAGCGTTGCAGCGGTTGCGGCTTTCATATCGTTGTATTGTCCACTTAAATAAAGCAAAGCGGCAACGTTCATTGCAACCGAGTGGCGCTGAGCCGGGCTGCCGCCTCCGGCAAGAATGTCTTCCAGAATACGAGCGTTAAAGTCAGCGTCGCCACCTTTCAGTTCATCAAGCGGGGCGCTGGGAACCCCAAAGTCATTAGGTGTTACATGGTAGTCATTGAGCTCGCCGTTGCGCAGTTCAATAACTCGCGTTGGCCCGTGCAGAGCCAGTTCATCCAGCCCACTTCCGTGTACGACCATAGCACGTTTAACCCCCAGTCGTTGCAGGGTTTCAGCCATTGGCCTTACCCATTCCTCGCTATAAACACCGAGCAGTTGAGCATCAGGACGCGCAGGGTTAACTAAAGGACCAATCAGGTTGAATAAGGTGCGTGTTTTCAGCGTTTGTCTTACCGGCATCGCATGCTTAATGCCGGGGTGATAATGCGGAGCAAATAGAAAGCAAAAACCATTATCGGCTAACTGAGTCGAGGCATCCGACGGATCCAGATTAACGCGAAGTTTGAGTGCTTCGAGTACATCAGCGGATCCCGAACGTGAAGACACACTGCGATTACCATGTTTGGCCACAGCCTGACCCATACTGGCGGCAACTAAAGCCGCCGTCGTAGAAATATTGATGGTATTACTGCCATCGCCGCCGGTACCGCAACTGTCAATGACTGTGGTGTCCGGGCGTAAGAATGGCTTCGCTGCGGATAATATGGCTTCAGCGGCACCGGCTAACTCGGCTGGGGTCTCGCCCCGCATTTTCATGGCGATAAGTGCGGCGGATACCTGAATGTCGTTGAGCTCGCCTTTAATTAAGCGCTGGAAAAACTCACGGGTTTGATCTTGTGTCAGAGACTCACCAGACATCAGAGTTTGTAGGGCTTTCATGGCTTTGCTCCTGTTAGTAAATACTGAATACTGTTGCTAAGTAATTGTTTTCCCTTTGGCGTTAGAAGCGATTCAGGGTGAAACTGAAAACCAATGGCATTGGTGTTGTTTTCTTCTTTACCGAAGAATTCAGCAGCCATAGGAATACTACCGTCAGGGCCATCCAAACTGGCAATTATGCTCACTGTGGAGGGCAGGTCATAACCGCTAAGCGAGTGGTAACGAGCCACAACGCATTGGTTGTTGTCTGTCGCGCTGACAAACACCGGGTGTGGCGCGGTGTCTATTTTTGCGGTTTTACCATGAACAATCTCACCACAGGTATCCACGCGGCCACCGGCGTGTTCAATGAGCGCCTGAAAGCCGAGGCAAATACCCAGCATGGGTATGCGACCACTGCAGTATCGGATCACTTCCATTAAGTTGCCTGCGTTTGCTGGGTGCCCGGGGCCGGGTGAGAGGCAGACCAATTGAGGGCCACTGTAACTTTCCAGCTGTTCAATCACATCGGCTGCGGCCAGCTGGTTACGATAAACGACCAGCGGAAAGCCTAACTGACGCAACTCATCCACCAGGTTGTACGAGAACGAGTCGACGTTATCTATCAGTACGATACGAGCTGACTGAGTCATTATACCGCCTCCTGGTCAGGTAAAGTGTGAGCCTGCTGAATTGCCAGAATAACGGCCTTAGCTTTGTTTTCGGTTTCGGTTACTTCGCTGGTCGGGTCTGAGTCATGTACTACGCCAGCACCTGCTTGCACTATGGCTTGGTTGTTTTTAACGAAAGCGGAGCGAATAACAATACAGGTATCCATGTCGCCATTCCCGGCCAGATACCCAACAGCGCCGCCGTAGCTGCCGCGGCGTTGCTTTTCAACCTGACGAATAAGCGTTGCAGCGCTTACCTTCGGCGCACCAACCAGAGTCCCCATGTTCATGCAGGCACGGTAAGCGTGAAGGGCATCGCAACCGTTTCGTAGTTTTGCTACTACGCGTGATACCAAATGCATCACATGAGAATAACGGTCAACCTGAAGTAGATCGGCAACGTACCGGGTGCCGGTTTCGCTAATACGGGCTAAATCGTTGCGGGCTAAATCAACCAGCATTAAATGCTCTGCCAGTTCTTTTTGGTCAAGCCGCAGTTCCAGTTCCATGCGGCTGTCGAGATCAGGGTTAATGCTGCCGTCGGCGCTCTTACCGCGCGGGCGAGTACCGGCAATAGGGTAAAGTTCTACCTGATTGGTCTCCTGCTGATATTTTAGTGCGGATTCAGGTGAAGCACCGAACAGACAAAAATCCGGGTGACTCATAAAAAACATATAGGGTGAGGGGTTATTCTTTTTCAATTGCTGGTAAGCGGCTAACGGGTCAGGGCATGGCATTTTAAAACGTCGGGACGGTACCACTTGAAAAATATCGCCCGCGACAATGTTCTCTTTTAATCGGGTCACAATACCTGCAAATTCTTCTGCTGAGGGCGTGGCTGTTACTTGCACATCAACCGGCTGCGGCTGAGGTTTTATTACCGGCAATTGACAACGTGCGGCCAATTCTCCAACACGCTGGCTTATAGTCTGATAACGTTGGTCGTGGCTCTCACCGCTGAACACGCTGCCAAGCAGCTCCGTGGTCTGCTGTTGGTGATCAATAATTAGCAAGGTTTCCGCCAGGTAAAAGACATAGTCAGGGCAGTTGTTTTCGCCTTCATCAACTTGCGGTAGTTGCTCGTAGCTGGCGACGAAGTCATAGGCAAAAGCACCACCGAGGAAAACCGAAAACGGATGCTGTTTTGCTGTGTTGTTGGCTTTATTGAGCTTTTGTTGGAGTACTCGCAGCGGCTCCATGTTACTGATTTGACGTAAACGGGAGTCTTCGTCAATCGGTGTATTTGCTGCACTGAAAGTTAACCCGAGTTGTTCAGGCGTTCTTTCAATGGCGGCACTATCTTTGAGTTGCTCTTCAATCCAGCTGAGCAGAACAGCACCGTTATCGGTGAGGGCAATAATAGTGACTTGTTGGTCGTTACAGGTAATTCGTAACGCTGCATCAATCAGTAGCAGGCTCTTTACCTGTTGCTTGGTGCCGATATCGGCTGAGTCCAGCAGTAAATGTTCACCTTGTGTGCTGCAAGTATTCTGAAATACTTTTAGTGGCTCCGCCTGATAAGGCAGCGACACTCGTAGTGTTTCTAAATTGCCGTTTTGTTCAGTTGTCAGGTTTTTCACCTCAGACCTCGTATTCTCTTGTTGTTGTTCAAACCTGCTCCAGTGAAACGGCAATAAAAAACCCGCTCAAAGGAGCGGGTTTCTCAAAGTGAAGCTATTTACGTTACACGCACAACTACACCACCCGCTCGTTTGGGAAGTGCCACCACCAATGCTGTGTTGTTGTGCGTAAAAACATAAGTTGTATAGCTCTCTTAATTCAATTTAATGCTGACAAACTAACGCTTGCGCGAAAGCCTGTCAATAGTTGTTTTTCTTTCAGTCTATACTTTCTATTTATATTCTGCCGGTTTGCCTTTTGAATCAGACTTACGAATAAACTCGCGTAAATCATCATTCGCCTTCTCCAGGTCCGCACGGCGCAGATACATCATATGACCGCTACGGTAACCTTTAAAGTCAATGCGATCAGTCATTTGAGTACTTGGATCCAAATGCCAGGTTGTGTACTTCGCGTCAAAATAGTTGGTTGCACCGTCAAAGTAACCTGACTGTACTAACACGTTCAGGTAAGGGTTTTGTGCCATGGCCTGGCGCAGTTGTTTACCTGTGTTGTTGTTGGTGCGATCCCACGGGTGAACTGGGCCAAACATGTTGTATTTAATGTCGGTCACAAAATTTAATTCTTCACGCAGGTAGTAGTTAATCGCCGGTGTGAACGAGTGTAACCATGAAGTCAGTTCGGCGTTAAAGTCAGGACGGTCCCCGGCGCGCTTTTCATCAAGGCCAAGGTAGCGCGAGTCTAAACGGCCAATGGTGCGGTCGCGGTCACGCAGTAACTCTTTCCAGAAATACCAGGTGCTCGGTGCCAGGTTGTTATCCAGTACAGCCTGCTTAGATAACCCCGAGTATTTCGCCACTTGCTCAGCCATTTGCTCACGCTCGCTTTCCGTAAGCATGGCGCCTTTGGCTAATGCAGGTAGGTATTGATCCAAAGTGAAACGCTCCACTTCAGGCAATAACTCGTCTAAATCTTTACTTTGTAAAGCTTCTGGCAGTGCGTCGTGATACCAGGCGGCGGCTGCAAAGTAAGGTAATTGGTTCGCTTGTTTTACCGGTCCGTCACGGTCAATGCCTATATCGGTTGGTGAAACCAAAACAACACCGTTCAAATACATCCACTGGCTATTCTGAAGTTCTAGTGCAAGACCTGAAACTCGTGTTGTACCATAGCTTTCGCCAATTAAGTACTTAGGTGACTGCCAGCGATTCATGCGCGAGGTAAAGGTATTCATCCACTCCGCCAGATATTTAACGTCGGAGTTTACGCCGAAAAATTTCTCTTTTTGTTCTGCACGCGAAGGCATTTCACCTTCTTCATTTGGCAGTACGCGCGAATAGCCGGTGTTAACCGGGTTAATGAAAACAATGTCAGCAACATCAAGAATTGAGTGCGGGTTGTCCTGCACGCCATAAGGCTGAACCGGGTAACCTTCATCGCTCAGGTTTAGCACTTTTGGACCAGTGTAAGCAATGTGCATCCAGACCGATGCCGAACCCGGGCCACCGTTAAAGGAGTATACAATCGGACGAGATTCGCGGTTATCAACATCCTGACGTTCATAATAGGTGTAAAATAGTGATGCGGTCGGATTACCCTCATCATCCCACACTGGCTGAGTACCGGCGGTGGCAGTGTAATCTACAGTTTCGCCTTTAATTTCTACGCTGTGCTCAGTAACGACTTCGGTGTCTACCGGAAGCATGCGTTTATGGTTATTCGGGGCTTCTTCTGCAGTAACAGGGGCAGAAACGATTGAGCAGCCCATTAAAGATAAAGAGGCAACTAAAGCGAGACTCTTGTGCATAAGATTGTTCTCCGTTTTTATAATCTTGCCTCAGATTAACAAATAATTACTTTAAAGAGTCAAAGGTTATGCGATTATTGGGTTTATTCCTGCGACTGGAACCTATTTGAATGAGGTCATCAATGAAATTTACAACTATAACGCGGGCGGCTTTTTGGTTGTTCTTACCCCTGCTGAGCTTCTCCGTTGCGGCTCAGAATTTGTCTGATGCGATGAAAGAGGGGTTGCAGGCAATGGCCTCGGAGCAGTTAAATGCCGATCTGGAAGTTGGCGAGCTTGAGGTTAACTCACTGACGGATGGTCTGACCGCAAGTAATGTTCGTTTTGCGACCCGGGTCAAAGCCTTGTCGGAGCCTGAAAATCAACTTCTGCTTGCTAAGCAATTAATGCTAACCGGTGACTGGCAGGCACTTGGTAGCAGCCGTGTGGATATTTCTAAAATTGAGATGTCCGGCGCTCAGTTAACTGTCGCATATTATGATACCGGGCGCTCAAACTTGCATGAATTTCTAAAGCAAATGAGTGGTGTTAAAGTTCAAAAGGTGAATTCGGTGCCTTTAAACTGGCGGGTTGATGAGTGGTTAATGGAAGACGTTACCATTAACTTATTTGATAAAGGTGAGCCAATTTTAAGTGTGCATGTTGACCAGCTTAAATTGAAAGACCTGCAGTCAATGCAAGACGCCAATGATCAGGTACAGGAGCTGCTGTGGCCGATTTTTGAGCAGGTTTCGAAACAAGTGCGCAATGGAAACCCGAACGTACAAGTAGATAGCATGGCGCTTTCGCGGTTTTTATTGCGTGAAGCCATGGCGTTCTGAGCTTGAGTTAAACGGGTTTAAGCAGTAAAGTTAGGAAAAATTAAACACCCGTTTAAAATAAGAGGTTGGCGTGGAAAAATCATATCCAAATTTACTGAAACCCCTGGACCTTGGTTTTACGACATTGAAGAACCGAGTCTTAATGGGCTCAATGCATACAGGCCTGGAAGAAGAAAAAAATGGCTTTAGTAAATTAGCCAGCTTTTATGAAGAGCGCGCCAAAGGTGGTGTCGGTCTTATTGTCACCGGCGGTATCAGCCCTAACTTTCGTGGGCGTCTGGCGCCTTTTGGCAGTGAAATGTCCAAGCCCTGGCACGTGGGAAAACATCGTCAGGTAACCGACGCCGTTCACAAATATGGCAGTAAAATATGCCTGCAGCTTTTGCATGCCGGGCGTTACAGTTATCATCCGTTTTCTTTGGCTCCCAGCGCCATAAAAGCCCCGATAAACCCGTTCAAGCCAAAAGCCATGTCGGAGCGCCAGATTAAAAACACCATCAAGCATTATGCCCGCGGCGCAAAGCTGGCGCAGAAGGCTGGCTATGATGGTGTGGAAATCATGGGCTCGGAAGGTTATTTAATTAACCAGTTTTTGTGTCCAAGAACAAATAAGCGTGATGATAACTGGGGCGGCAGCTTCGAAAATCGTATGCGTTTTCCACTGGAAATTGTCAAAGCTGTGCGCGCGGCTGTGGGTGAAAAATCGATTATTATTTTCCGTTTGTCGATGCTGGACTTAGTTGAAGACGGTCATCAGCTGGATGAAGTTCTGCAACTAGGTAAACTGCTGGAGCAAGCAGGCGTTACTATTATTAATACAGGTATTGGTTGGCACGAAGCCCGGGTACCAACCATTGTCACCTCGGTACCACGTGGCGCCTTTAGTTGGATAACTGAGCGCGTGCGCCGGGAGTTATCGGTTCCTGTGGTTGCCGTTAACCGTATCAATACGCCGGAAATTGCCGAGCATATTTTAGAAAGCAACCAGGCGGATATGGTGTCCATGGCGCGACCGCTACTGGCTGATCCTGAGTTTGTGAAAAAGGCAGAACAAGGTCAGTCTGAACGCATTAATACCTGTATTGCCTGTAATCAGGCTTGTCTGGATCATGTGTTCGAAAATAAAAGGGCGTCATGCTTAGTTAACCCCAGAGCCTGCTTTGAGCAGGAACTGGTAATGAAGCCAGCGGCGCAGAAAAAGCGCATTGCGGTCATCGGTTCTGGCCCGGCAGGGTTAGCCTTTGCCTGTAATGCTGCAGAGCGCGGTCATCAGGTCGATTTGTACGACAAGTCCGAAGAAATTGGCGGTCAGTTTAACTACGCTAAACAGATTCCGGGTAAAGAAGAGTTTTATGAAACCCTGCGCTACTTTAAGTACCGCATTGAAGACACTGGGGTTAATTTGAAGCTTGGAAAAGAGCAGACTTGCGAAGGGTTGCTGGCAGAAAAATACGATGATGTGGTTCTGGCAACCGGCGTCAGTCCTCGTCAGGTTGATATTCCGGGTGTTGATTTGCCGCATGTGCTGGGTTACTTAGATGTTTTACGTGATCACAAAGCTGTGGGTAAAAAAGTGGCTGTGATTGGTGCCGGTGGTATTGGTTTTGATGTCTCTGAATACCTGACCACCGAAAAGTCACTAACACTGGATGAACCAGAATGGTCAGAGCGTTGGGGTATTGATAAAAGCTACAGTGATCGCGGCGGTCTGAAACCGCAGCAGCCAGAGCAAAGTCTGCGCCAGGTTTGGTTGCTTCAGCGAAAAGAGAGCAAAGTCGGTAAAGGGTTAGGTAAAACCTCTGGCTGGGTTCATCGTAACGAACTAAAAAGTAAGTCTGTGAATATGTGGAATGGGGTGACCTATCATCGTATTGTGCCAGAAGGTATTGAAATAGAACGTGAAGGTGAAAAACAATTGCTGGAAGTTGATAACGTTATTATTTGTGCGGGGCAGGTACCGCAACGCTCCTTGCACGACG
Organism: Idiomarina sp. H2; assembly: GCF_004364275.1. Classification (NCBI taxonomy): domain Bacteria; kingdom Pseudomonadati; phylum Pseudomonadota; class Gammaproteobacteria; order Alteromonadales; family Idiomarinaceae; genus Idiomarina; species Idiomarina sp. H2. The sequence continues at coordinate 117,244 of NZ_SNZY01000007.1, read as the reverse complement.
CGTTGCAGTCGGCCGGCCAGACTGTGCACCTAATTGGTGGCGCTGATGTTGCTGCTGAACTCGACGCTAAACGCGCGATTCGTCAGGGTACAGAACTGGCGGCGGAGATTTAATGCCAGTTTACGACTTACATTGTCACAGCACCTGTTCTGATGGCTCTTTGTCAGTTTCAGAGCTTGTGATGCGCGCCTGCGAGCAAAACGTCGATGTACTGGCGATAACCGATCATGATTGCGTTGACGGGCTGGCAGAAGCGAGTAGTCTCATCGAACATGATAACTTGCCGATTGAGCTGGTGAACGGTGTCGAAATTAGTTGTCGCTGGCACAGCTTTGAAATTCATATTGTTGGACTTAATATCGACCCTAGGGCGGAACCTTTAAAGGCTTTGCTGAGTCAACAACAGCAACGTCGCTATGATAGATTCGATGCGATGTTGGAAAAGTTATACCAGCGCGGTGTCAGTTTATCGGCAGAAGAATGCCAAACGGAGGGGTTGCCAACACGTAAGCACATTGCTGACGCTATGGTACGGAAAGGTATCGTCAGTAACCCACAAAAAGCTTTCGATCGCTATATTGGCAAAGGTAACAGCGCCTATGTCAATCCCGAATGGTGCGATATTTCCACCGCGATAGAAGCCATCCACAGCGCCGGGGGGAAGGCGGTACTGGCGCATCCTCACGGTTACAAAATGTCGAATAAATGGCTGCGCAAGCTTTTAATACAGGGTAAAGAGTGGGGGCTCGATGCCATGGAAGTCAGTTTGTGTCAGCAGTCTCCCGGTCACCGTGATGCCCTGGCGAAAATGAGCCAGGAATATGGCCTGTTAGCCTCGCAGGGGTCGGATTTTCACTATCCGGGGAATTGGCGCGAATTGGGTAAAAATCTTTGTCTGCCAGCGGACTGTGTGCCAATATGGGAGCATTGGTCACAGTAGAAGGATTGAGGTGATATTATGAGTCAATATTTTGAAATTCATCCGGAAAATCCTCAAGCACGTTTAATTCAGCAGTCGGTTCAAATTATTCGTAAAAGTGGGGTGGTGGTTTATCCTACCGACTCGGGTTATGCCATTGGTTGTCAAATTGGTGATAAAGCAGCGGCTGACCGTATTTGTCAGATCCGTGAAATAGACAAAGAGCACAACTTTACTCTAATGTGCCGTGATTTATCTGAGCTTGCGACTTATGCGCGGGTTGATAACGATGCCTTTCGGTTGCTGAAAAATAACACTCCCGGACCTTACACTTTTATTCTGAAAGGAACGAAAGAGGTTCCCAAGCGGCTGTTAAACCCCAAACGTAAAACTATCGGTATACGGGTTCCGACCAATCGTATTGCGATGGCTCTGCTGGAAGAGTTAAATGAGCCATTAATGTCGACCAGCTTGATCCTTGGCGAAGGAATGCTGGCTGAATCTGATCCGGAAGAGATTCGGGATAAGCTGGAAAAGCTGGTGGATTTAATTATTGATGGCGGCCATAAAGGTGAAGAACCAACCACGGTTGTGGACTTATCTGAGGGAGCACCGACCATTCGTCGCGAAGGTTCCGGAGACGTAGAGCCTTTTGATTTTTAGTCATTTAAACAGGCACTCGGTTTAATTATGGCGGAACAACAGTCACTGCCTTTAGGCTTTGTTCGCGGCGAACCGGTTATAGAAAAGCCTGAAGACCTCTATATACCGCCGGATGCGCTGGAAGTTATACTCGACACTTTCAGTGGTCCGATGGATCTTTTGTTGTATTTAATTCGCAAACAAAAGCTCGATATTGTGGACATGCCTATTCTGGCTATTACCCGGCAATACGTTGAGTATGTGGATATGATGCAAGAGCTGAAGCTGGAGCTTGCCGCCGATTATTTAGTGATGGCGGCCATTCTTGCCGAAATAAAAAGCCGTTTGCTGTTGCCGAAACCGCCTCAGGAAGAGGATGAGGAAGAAGACCCTAGAGCGGAGCTCATACGGCGTCTGCAGGAATACGAAGCGATACGCCAGGGTGCTGAATATATTGATCAGCAACCGCAGGTGGGGCGGGACATGTTATTGAGTGAAGTCGGCAGTAATGCACGCGAGTGGTTAACAGCTGCACCTCCGGAAGTGACTCTTGAAGACTTAACTCTTGCTTTTAGTCGAGTGTTACAGCAAGTGGAGTTAAAAGCTCACCACCAGATAAAGCGCGAGCAACTATCGACACGAGCGCGGATGAGTCAGGTACTGGAGTTGTTGAGCCATAAAAAGTACGTTTCTTTTAGCCAGCTCTTTACTCGAAAAGAAGGTCGCGCCGGAGCTGTGGTCAGTTTTTTAGCAATTTTGGAACTTGTGAAAGAATCAATGGTAGAATTGTCACAAGTAGAGCCAATGAGTGATATTCGCCTGAGTTTGAGACAGCACAATCAAGATGAATCCGTTACAGCTTAAACAACTTATTGAAGCGGCCTTGTTTGCGCATCCGCAGCCGTTATCGGCTGAGCAGCTGTATCAGCTGTTGCTGAATGAAGGCGAGGCCTCGCTGGCGGCCATAAGGCAGCAACTTAAAGAGTTGCAGTCAGACTATCAGGAACGTGGTATTGAGTTGGTAAAAGTGGCTTCCGGCTACCGTTTTCAAACCCGGGCCGAGCTGGGTCAGAGGTTAGCCGGGCTTTGGCAGGAAAAACCGCCTCGTTACTCAAACGCTTTGCTGGAAACTTTGGCATTAATTGTTTACCGGCAGCCCATTACGCGTGGTGAAATTGAACAAATACGCGGTGTAAGTGTCAGTAGCCAAATAATGAAGACACTGCAGGAACGAGGCTGGGTTAAGGTTGTAGGGCACAAAGAAGTGCCGGGAAGACCTCAGCTTTATGCCAGCACTAACGATTTTTTAGATGATTTTAATTTAAGTGACTTATCAGAATTACCTGATATCGACACACTTAATGAAGATGATGAACGTACCGCTGAGACAGCGACTAACGAGAGAGATGATTCGTAATGACCGAGAAATTACAAAAGGTTTTAGCCCGATCTGGACATGGTTCGCGCCGCGAAATTGAAACAAAAATTTCAGCCGGCCGAATTCGTGTGAACGGCAAAGTAGCACAATTGGGTGAGCGTATTGATGCCGACGCAAAAGTACGCATTGATGGCCACGAAGTTCAGATTAAACCTGAAGAAGAGGTCATTTGCCGAGTTCTGATTTACCACAAGCCCGAGGGTGAATTGTGTACGCGCAAGGATCCGGAGGGACGGCCGACCGTTTATGACCGCTTGCCAAGAATGAGTGGTGCGCGTTGGGTCGCTGTGGGGCGGCTTGACGTGAATACCTCGGGTCTGTTGTTATTTACTACCGACGGTGAGCTTGCTAATCGCCTGATGCACCCCAGCCAGCAGGTTGAACGTGAATACGCGGTACGGGTGTTTGGTGACGTGGATGAAGCCATGATGCAACGCCTGAGAAAAGGTGTGCAACTGGAAGATGGCCCTGCGCATTTCAATAGCATAAAGCCTGCCGGTGGTGATGGCATGAACCGCTGGTTCCACGTGACCATCAGTGAAGGGCGTAATCGTGAAGTTCGCCGCTTGTGGGAGTCGCAGGAAGTGCAGGTCAGTCGTCTTATCCGTGTTCGCTATGGCGATATTCCTCTGGAACCCGGTTTACCGCAAGGTGGCTGGGCGGAAATGTCATTGCCTCAGGTGAATGCGTTAAGAGCTCAGGTTAACTTACCGGCGGAAAAAGAGTCGTTTCTCGACCCTCGTCATGAAGAGTCTAAACAGCGTCGTTTTGCGAAAATTCGTAAAGCCACCGCCCGCCACAGACTGGATAAAAAACAGAGTAAACGACGGGGTAAGTAAGTGACCACTACTGCCCGCTGGTTACCTGATTTTATGGAAAACCAGCGCTTGTTGCTGGCCTGGCCATACCGGAGTGATGTCTGGCGTAAGCATGCGGATCCAGCTCGAGACGCTCTCATAAAGCTAATAAAACAATTGCCTGATAACACGCCGGTTTCGCTCGTTGTTCCTGCGAGCATAAGCGACAGTGTATCCGAGGCACTTAAATCCGTTCAGCGCATAGAGCTGGATTATGACGATATCTGGCTACGCGATACTACACCACTGTGGCAGTTAAATAGCGACGGTCAGTTGGCGGCATTGTCTTTTGATTTTGATGGCTGGGGTGGTGTCCAGAATGTTATTGCTGCTGATAAAGCCTTTAGTCAAAGCCTGTGCTCTCGCTTCATGTGTCCAGTAACAAATAGCCTGCTTATTGCTGAAGGCGGTGCTTTTACGCACAACGGCCAGGGTGACTGGCTAATTGGTCTGGCCTGTATTAAGCAGCGAAACCCGGCAATGACAGAGCCGCAGATAAAGTCGTTATTAGGTCAGTTGTTGCCCGGGCAACGTTTGCACTTTTTTGATGGTGGATTGGTTGCTGATGAAACGGGCGGGCATATTGATAATATGGCGTTATTCGTTGACGCAAATACTGTGTTGTATGCTGCCACTGATAATACAGCGCATCCGGATTATAAAACCTGCCAGGCGCTTAAAAAACTACTGGATAAACTGCCTGCTTACATTCAAACCATTCCTTTACCTTTGCCGCCTCCACAACTGCCAGCTCGTGAAGAAAGAGCGGGGGTGGAGCTTACATCGTCAAGCTTAAAACGTACCGTTGAACTGCCTTTACTGTGCAGTTATGTGAATGTTTTGCAAACGAGTAAACTGGTTGTGGTACCTCAATTTGGGTTAACCACAGACGCTCAAGCCGTGCGGACTGTTCGCGAAGCTCTTCCGGAGCGAAAGGTTATTGCCATTGATGCTCGCGAATTTGTTTTAGGGGGCGGTGGTTTGCATTGTATCAGTCATAACTTGCCTAAATTTAAGACAGGTAAGCTTTAATCAGTGATGATTAGGCGTTCCCGGCCTTTATCCTTAGCTTCGAACAAAACGTCATCCGCACGTTTATAAAGAGAGTCAAAACTATCTTCCGGGTGAGCGTTAGTAAAGCCCATACTGAAGGTAATGCGGTAATCTTCCGGCAAACCGCTAATGGGCTTGCTGTTCATTTCCTTGGTAATGCGCTCGAAGATGTTTTTCGCGTCCTCTTTACTGACATCGAAAAAGACCAACAGCCATTCTTCGCCTCCCAGGCGACCGAAGTTGTCTTGATCACGCAGGCTGAGTTTGGCAACTTCTGCAAAACGTTGTAATACGCGGTCACCAACGTCGTGACCGAACTGATCATTTATTGCCTTAAAGTAATCGAAGTCGACAACGGCCAGTGCTAACTGACGTTGTTGTTCGCGAGCTTGCTCCAGACCTTTTTTGCATATACGGACAATGGCACGTCGATTCGGCGCGTTAGTTAAATCGTCTTTTAATGCCAGTTCGGCGAAGTTTTTACGAGCCCGCCATTGCTGATACAGAAAAGCCGAAACAATAATAACCACCAAAAGGCCTGAAATAATAATCCACACCAGCAGGTAATAGGAGGTTTGCTGCTCCTGCAGTTCTAACTGCTGCAACTGATTTTCTTTTTTAAGTAATTCATTGGTGGTCTCCTGCTCTTTAATTTCCAGGCGCACCATAATTTCTTGTACTTGTTTATCCTGAGTTTGCTCCTGCACTTTCTGCATATAATTGACAGAAGTTTTGTAACGCTCCAGAGCAGCCTTGTAATTTTCTTTACTCTGATAATACTCAGACCAGCGCTCATTCAGGGTCTGATATAATTGATTATCAGCTAATGTGTTAATAACCGAACTGGCGGCTTCTAGTTGAGCTAGCGCTTTTTCAAGTTCGTTGGTACCTAAATAAGCCGAAACCATGGCTAGCCGGCTTTGTGCTTCCATAGGATGAGCTCCGGCTGACTTAAATTGCGGCATAGCTTGATTTAGGCGTTCTAAACCCTGTTGATAACTTTCGTTTTCGATATCAATTGAGGCCATTTGGAAGAGGGCGTAAGCGACGCCAAGGTCATCTTTAATTTCTTTACTGATTTCTAAAGCCGTCTCGAAATGCTGTCTGGCTTTTTCATCATTTCCGGCGGCTTGATAACCAGTGGCTAAATTGTACTCGAGTACAGAAACATCCCATTGACCTAAATGTTCTCTGCTGATGTCGAGTGCATCCTGAATGTGTTCTAAGCCAATATCGTTTGCGCCAACATCGAGATAAATAGAACCAATTAAAGCGTGAAACTCTACCTGCAACCTGGGGTGTGCCGTGTAGGCATTACGATTGAGCTTTTCCAGAGTCTGCAGTGCATGGGCTATATCCCCTGTATTCTGCATCACTTGCGCATGAAGTATGTCTGCTTCTATCTGTAAATCTTTATTACCTGAAGCCTTAGCGTTTTCTATTGCATAGGTAATGCTGGTGTTGGCCTGGCGAAGCTGACCTCTTTGTAAGAAATACCATGTTTGGTTAATTCTCAACAGAGTTTTTGCAATTTTTGAGTTGGCCAATTCAGCAAAGCGTAAGCCTTCATCTATAGCTGCATGTGCTTTACTTTCATGACCGGAATATCGGTAGGCTTCAACTTGCAGTGCGTAAGCCATTGCCAGTTCTTCAAACTGGCGCTGGTTATCGTACTGTTCTATTAATTCAGAAGTCTTTTTTATCCAGGCATCTGGATTACTGCTGGCATCAACACGTTGCTGCTGCCACTCCTGAGCTGAAACTAATGAAGTGACAGCGAGTAAAGTGATAAATAAAAGGCTCTGAATTTTTAGGAACAAAATGGCTCTTTCTGTTGCAAAATTGTTGAATATCAAGCCATTTTACTCCGAGTGCTCAACATAGCAACGATTTAATTGTCAGAGTCCGGCTGAGTTTGGGTTGAGAATATAACCTCTACCTGTGCCTCAATGGTTTGTTGTCCAGGTAATGACACTTTATCTGAGCGGCTACTCATTTCTGCCATTTGCATAACCACCGGTCGTGACATAGAGCGTTCAGCGATACTTAATGTTCCCGTCAGCTCTAGACCCGCAGCAGTAGCCAAACGCTCGGCCTTATTTTTTGCTTGTTTATAAGCGTTGATCAGTGCTTGTTGATATAAACCTTGCTGGTCACTAATTTCAAACCGAACCTGACCAACGCGAGTGACGCCGCGCGCTAGCGCTAAGTCGATAATATCGTCGTAGTTTTCGGGCTCTAACAAAGTGACCTGAACTTCGCGTTGAACGACAAAACCATCTTGCTCTGTTTTCCCGTCATCGTTTTGTTCATACCGAGGGTAAATTTGTAGTTGGTAAGAACGAATATCTTTGTCTTCTATACCTTTACTATTCAGATCGTTAATTAAGCGGCTAGTGGTGTTATCGACTAATGTTTTTTGTGAGCTGAGTTTATTCCCGCGTTCTTCTATCCAAAAAGTCAGTGACATCTGATCCGGAATAGCAGAAACACTGCCGCTACCGGATATTGATAAGGTACGCTCGTCTGCTTGAGCGAAAGTGGTAAATCCTGCGGTAAGAAAGGCAAGACAAATGAAGAGAAACCTTGATTTTGAATTACTCTGAGTCATATTAAGCATCCTTAGACCAAATTCCATAGTTAGGTGTTGGAGTATAGACCATGGATGAAAGTTCAGAATATGACGAAAAAGCTTTGCGGGATAGTGCCTTTCGTTTGTTGGCAATGCGCGAGCAGAGCGGAACTGAATTAAAGCGTAAATTAATCCAGAAACAATGGCCTGCTGAAATGGTTAACCGCGTTGTTGACGAGCTTAATAAGGAAGGCTGGCAGAGTGACGAACGCTTCGCCGGTAGCTTTATTCGTGAAAAAGTTGGGCAAAAACAGGGGCGATTAAAAATCGTGGCGCAGGCCACTCAGCAAAAAGGCGTTGCTACGGAAATTGTTGAGGACTTGCTCGAATCCATGGAAGTTGATTGGTTTGAATTGTGTGCCGAGCTAAAGCAGAAAAAGTTTGGGGATGATGACCCGGCTGATGAAAAAGAGTGGAGTCGACAGGTGCGCTTTTTGCAGCAGCGAGGTTTCACTCCGGAGCAAATTTTCGCTTGCGTCAATCGACCACGACGCTAGGCTAGACGGCTACTTCGTGATAGTCTTAGAGCATTAAAACATTGACCTAAAGTCACTCAGTTAAGAAAAGTAGGACTCAATATGAGCATGAACAGTGCCCAAATTCGTGATGCATTTTTAAATTACTTTGCTGAACGAGGACACGAGAAAGTTCCGTCAGCATCGATGATCCCCGGTAACGATCCCACCTTGTTATTTACCAATGCAGGTATGGTTCCATTTAAAGACGTTTTTCTGGGTACTGATAAACGCCGTTATGATAAAGCCACCTCGGCGCAACGCTGTCTGCGTGCCGGCGGTAAACATAACGATTTAGAAAATGTTGGGTACACAGCCCGTCATCACACTTTCTTTGAAATGATGGGTAACTTCAGTTTCGGTGACTACTTTAAAAAACAAGCTATTCAGTACGCCTGGGACTTTTTAACCAAAGAGTTGAAGCTGCCGGCTGAAAAGCTCTGGGTTACGGTGTTTACCGAAGATGATGAAGCCTACGATATCTGGGTGAAAGACATTGGCGTACCGGAAGACCGTATTTCGCGTATTGGTGAAAAAGACAACTTCTGGTCTATGGGTGATACCGGGCCTTGTGGTCCATGCTCTGAAGTGTTTTACGATCACGGCGAAGAAGTATGGGGCGGCCCTCCGGGAACTCCTGAAGAAGACGGTGATCGTTACATCGAAATTTGGAATCTGGTCTTTATGCAGTATAACCGTCAGGCTGACGGTACCTTAGAACCTTTGCCTGATCCTTCTATTGATACGGGCATGGGGCTGGAGCGTATTTCTGCCATTATGCAGAACGTTCACAGTAACTATGAAATTGATTTGTTCCAGGCGCTGATTAAAGCGGCGGCTGAAATTATTGGCACCAATGATCTGGATAATAAATCATTGCGGGTTATTGCTGATCATATTCGTTCATGCTCCTTCTTGATTACCGATGGAGTTATGCCATCAAATGAAGGCCGTGGTTATGTTCTGCGCCGTATAATACGTAGAGCCGTGCGGCACGGGCATTTACTTGGCGCTAAAGACACCTTCTTTTTCCGTTTGGTAGACGAATTGGCTCGTCAGATGGGTGAAGCGTATCCTGAGCTGGAGCAGAAGAAGCAAATTATTAAAGACGCCCTGGAACGCGAAGAGCAGCAGTTTGCGCGCACGCTGGAGCGCGGTCTGGCAATTTTATCAGACGAAATTGCCGAGCTGAAAGGTAATGTCATACCGGGCGACGTGGTATTCAAACTCTATGACACTTATGGCTTCCCTGTTGATTTAACTGCGGACATTGCCCGTGAGCAGGAATTGACAGTTGATGAACAAGGTTTTGAAAAGGCTATGTCAGAGCAGCGTCAGCGGGCTCAGCAGGCTTCTCAGTTTGGAATGGATTATAATCAACAGCTTAAATCTGACAATAAAACCGCATTTACCGGTTACGATGACGTTGCCGGGCAGGCAAAAGTGGTCGAGTTATTTAAAGATGGTAAACCGGTAGAGCAGTTGCAGGCGGGCGAAAACGGCATTGTGGTTTTATCAGAAACTCCATTTTATGCAGAAAGTGGTGGTCAAATCGGTGACAAAGGTGTTTTGGTTGTCAACGGACCGGCATTTGAAGTGACAGACACCCAGTATATTGGCAAAGCGATAGCGCACCACGGCGTAGCGAAAGCTGCGGTTAAGCTCAACGACAGCGTAAAAGCCGAAATTGATTCTGAGCGTCGTGAGAATATTAAACGCAACCACTCGGCAACGCATTTGCTGCATGCAGCGCTTAGAAACTTGCTGGGTGAGCACGTTACGCAAAAAGGTTCTTTGGTCGAAGCGGACAAAATGCGTTTTGACTTCTCGCACTTTGAACCAGTGACGACTGAGCAGTTGGCTCAATTAGAGCGTGAGGTAAATGCACAAGTTCGCGCTAACCTGCCACTGCAAACCGAGCTCATGGCTATTGACGAAGCAAAAGAAGCGGGCGCAATGGCCTTGTTCGGCGAAAAGTATGATGAGCAGGTACGAGTTGTGCGTATGGGAGATTTCTCCATGGAGCTTTGTGGCGGTACTCATGTCAAAGCGACAGGCGATATCGGTTTATTCAGAATAACCTCAGAGGGCGGTATTGCTTCGGGTGTGCGTCGCATTGAAGTGGTAACCGGAGAAGCAGCCGTACGATATACTCAACAGCAGCAAAGCGTATTGCAGCAAATTGCTGGAGAACTCAAAACAGAACCAAGCTCTGTGGCCGATAAAGTTCAGCAACTGCAGCATAAGTTCCGTGAATTAGAGCGTAAGAACGAGCAACTGCAACAAAAACTGGCACAGCAGGCCGGTGGTGGGTTAATCGCTCAGGCTGTTGATATTAATGGGGTTAAAGCAATTATTGCGGAGCTAGACCAGGCCGATCCGAAATCTTTGCGTGGATTAGTTGATGATCTGAAGAACCAAATGGGCTCAGGTATCGTATTATTAGGAACTGCAAACGGTGATAAAGTCAGTTTAATTGCTGGCGTTACTACCGATTTAACGTCTAAAGTTAAAGCAGGAGATATCGTGAATCAGGCTGCAAATGTCGTTGGTGGCAAGGGCGGAGGTCGTCCTGACATGGCGCAGGCAGGTGGTTCACTCCCGGAACAGTTAAATGAAGCTTTGGCTACTGCGACGACTTGGTTACAGCAACAGCTTTAGCTGTCGCTGTAAGCGATTAAAACACAACGAAAAAGTATGCGCTTCGTTATAGTGTAATCACTCTCAGTGTTGGTAGACTGCTTACGCCAGTTCAGGGAAAAGTTCGATATTCGCGGTAAGAATCGGAACAGTATTGAAGGAGCAATCTATGCTAATTTTAACTCGCCGTGTAGGTGAAACATTAATGATAGGTGATGATGTTTCGGTCACCGTTCTCGGCGTTAAGGGAAACCAAGTACGTATTGGTGTTAATGCCCCGAAAGACGTTTCCGTTCATCGCGAAGAAATATACATGCGCATTCAGTCTGAAAAAGACGATGAGCAAGACAAAGAATAAGTGATTAGACAAGACCGGCGAAAGCCGGTCTTTTTTTATGTTTTTGAGCATTCTGAAGAAAAATCGCGCGAGATGGTCAATTATCCCACACTTAAACCCTAGTTTTTAAAAAAGCGATTGACATTATTGCCAACATCGCTAGAATTCACGCCACAACGATTTGGAGAGGTGGCCGAGTGGCTGAAGGCGCTCCCCTGCTAAGGGAGTATAGGGTTTGTAGCCCTATCGAGGGTTCGAATCCCTCCCTCTCCGCCAGTCGTTTACAGTAACAATTACGCGCTCGTAGCTCAGCTGGATAGAGTACCTGGCTACGAACCAGGCGGTCGGAGGTTCGAATCCTCCCGAGCGCGCCATATTGTTACTAACCTGAATACGCGCTCGTAGCTCAACTGGATAGAGTACCTGGCTACGAACCAGGCGGTTGGAGGTTCGAGTCCTCCCGAGCGCGCCATTCTTTTTTATATCCCCTTAAATTATCTTCTTTGCTCATTAGTCCCTTTGAATATTTTTTAATCTCATTTAAATCCTGAATACCCACTATTTACTGCTGTATCTCCTTGCGTGACTTGCTACCATGGTATTTAATAATTTTATAACAATACCTTAGCAACCAATCAGGAGTGCTTCGTGTCAGAATTGCTCAGTCAAGCTGCGCAACTCATGCTGGTAGGCATGGGCGCAGTCATCATCTTTCTTTGCTTACTGGTCGTTGCCATGAGCGTTATGAAACGCCTGATCCCAACACCAGAGCCTGTTGCCAGTACTCAGCCTTCAGTCGAAAGTAATAGCTCTGATGCGGCAAGTCCTGCGGTACTGGCTGCAATTTCTGCTGCGGTACACCGTTATCGTCAAGGCAAAAAAGCAGCGAATAACAAGGAGAAATCACAATGAGTAAACCCCTGTTACTAACAGAGTTGGTGCTTCGTGACGCACATCAGTCACTACTCGCAACGCGTATGCGTCTGGACGACATGCTTCCCATTGCTGAAAAGCTCGACAGCATCGGCTACTGGTCAATGGAGTCCTGGGGTGGTGCGACTTTTGATTCTTGTATTCGCTACCTTGGTGAAGATCCCTGGGAACGCATTCGTGAACTGAAAAAGGCTATGCCGAATACTCGCCAGCAAATGCTGCTTCGAGGGCAAAACCTGCTGGGATACAGGCATTACGCCGATGATGTGGTGAAACGTTTTGTCGAACGCGCAAAGGAAAATGGTGTTGATGTTTTCCGTATTTTTGATGCGATGAACGATGTTCGAAATTTAAAAACAGCAATAAAAGCGGCAAAAGACGTTGATGGCCATGCGCAGGGTACTCTCGCTTATACTGTCAGCCCGGTTCATACCCTGGATAAATGGGTGGCAATGGCACAAGAATTGGAAGATTTAGGCTGTGACTCGTTATTCATTAAAGATATGGCTGGCTTGTTAAGGCCTAACGACGCCTATGAACTGGTCAGTGCGTTGAAGGAAAAGACGGACTTGCCAATTGCTATGCAGTGTCACGCAACAACGGGCTTAAGTGTGGCAACCTACCAGAAAGCCATTGATGCTGGTATCGATATGCTGGATACCGCCATTTCGTCAATGAGCATGACTTACGGCCATTCGCCAACAGAAACCCTGGTTGCAATGACAGAGAATACCGACCGGGACACAGGCTTGTCATTACCTGACTTAGCTGAAGTAGCCAGCTATTTCCGCGATGTGCGCAAGAAATACGCTAAGTTCGAAGGTTCTCTCAAAGGGGTTGATGCGCGCATTCTTCTGGCTCAGGTACCGGGAGGTATGCTGACCAATATGGAAGGACAGTTAAAAGAGCAGGGTGCGCTGGATAAATTTGATGAAGTTTTAAAAGAGATTCCGAAGGTACGTGAAGACCTTGGATTTATCCCTTTGGTTACGCCAACCTCACAAATTGTAGGAACCCAGGCGGTTCTGAACGTGTTGAGCGGTGAACGTTACGAGAATATCTCTAAAGAAACTGCTGCGGTTCTTAAAGGTGAATATGGAGCAACCGCTGCAGAAGTTAATAAAGACTTGCAGAAGCGCGTTCTGGACGGTGAAGAACCTATTACCTGTCGCCCGGCGGATTTACTGGATAACGAACTGGATGCGCTGACCAAAGAGCTAAAAGATAAAGCGACAGATGAAGATATTCGTTTAGCGGATGATGTTGTTGATGATGTCTTAACTTATGCGCTGTTTCCGCAAATTGGGCTTAAATTCCTGAAGAACCGTGATAACCCGGATGCTTTTGAGCCGGTGCCTGGAGAAGAACCTGAAGAGCAAACGGAATCTAAAGAGCAACAAGCTCCAAAGGCAACCGGAGATGTTGAGCAATACGAAGTTGAGGTTGAAGGTAAGCGTTATAATGTAAAAGTCGGCCCAGCGGGTCAGCTCGATTCTGTGAAGTCATCGTCCTCAGCAGAGTCTTCACAATCATCACCTGAGTCATCGCAGCAATCATCAGGTGGATCAGGCGAGGGTGAAACCATAAAAGCGCCATTAGCCGGTAATATTTTTAAAGTTGTAGCCAAAGAGGGCGCTGCGATTAAAGCCGGCGACGTTGTCTTAGTAATGGAAGCGATGAAAATGGAAACCGATATTAAAGCACCAAAAGACGGTACTGTTCAGTCTCTTCATGTAAAAGAAGGTGACGCAGTGACCGTGGGTGATGCTCTGGTGACGGTAGGCTAATATGGAAAAGCTGCAGATTTTATGGGAAACCACCGGCATTGCTGCAATGACATTCGGCCAGTTCAGCATGATTCTGGTGGGTGGGTTGTTGTTGTATTTGGCAATCTCAAAGAAATTTGAACCTCTATTACTATTACCTATTGGCTTTGGCGCAATACTGGCAAATATCCCCTTAGGTGGCTTCACCGAGCCAGGTGGAGTTCTTTATTACGTGTATAGCGTTGGTATCGACACCGGTGTGTTCCCTTTGCTTATTTTTATGGGAGTTGGGGCGTTAACCGATTTTGGTCCCTTGCTGGCAAACCCTAAAATGCTGTTTTTGGGTGGGGCGGCTCAGTTCGGTATCTTTGCTACCTTGTTTGGAGCTATTGCTTTGAATGGCATACCGGGCATTGAGTTTTCGATGTCCGATGCGGCAGCTATTTCAATTATAGGCGGCGCTGATGGCCCCACTGCTATTTTCCTGGCGTCGAAGCTGGCACCGGATTTATTGGGAGCTATTGCTGTTGCAGCGTACTCATATATGGCGCTGGTGCCTATTATCCAGCCGCCAATAATGAAACTGCTGACAACTCAGGCCGAGCGTGAGATTAAAATGGAGCAGTTACGGCCGGTAGCTCGTCGTGAGAAGCTTTTCTTCCCGTTAATAGCTATGGGGTTAACGCTGCTGTTTTTGCCTTCAGCAACGCCTTTGGTTGGCATGTTCTGTCTGGGTAACTTAATGCGTGAATCTGGCGTAGTGGAGCGCTTAACGAAAACCACTCAGAACGAGCTGATTAATATCGTGACCATCTTTCTCGGTTTGGCTGTGGGTTCTAAATTGCAGGCGGAGCAATTTCTCAGCTTCCAAACGCTGGGCATTCTGGTATTAGGTGCCGTTGCATTTGCCATAGGAACTGCCAGTGGTATTTTAATGGCGAAATTAATGGGTAAATTCAGCAAAGACCCGATTAACCCGTTAATTGGTGCTGCTGGAGTATCCGCTGTACCTATGGCAGCACGGGTGGTTAATAAGGTTGGTTTACAGGCTAATCAGCAAAACTTCCTGTTAATGCATGCGATGGGACCTAACGTAGCCGGAGTATTAGGCTCAGCAGTTGCAGCGGGGGTTTTACTGGCATTGGTTTAACGCCCGGTCAGAAACATCATCGCCGTGTAAAAAGCGGCGATGACAGCGCTTATCACCGCAATATACACAAAGCCTTTGTAACCTTGTTTGATACTCCAGCCATTAGCGCGTAAATACAGCAACCAAATCAGACTGAGTAGTAACGGAATAATAAAAAAATAGCGGATCATAGTAATTCCTCAAGACTGATGTTGTTGAATGGCTTCTAAGTCGACAGCCGCCTGATGCGCATAGCGTAAACGTTTTTCCAGTTCAGTGATCTGGTCAGCGACTTTATCAATATTACCTTCAGCCATAAATTGCTCTAAGTCGGCGGCTTTGCTTTGTAACTGAGTAAAGCCAAGATTCGCGGCAGCTCCCTTTAACGAATGAAAATAGCGGCGCGCACTTTCATGCTGGCCCCGGGTAATAAAGTCAGAGACTTTAGTAGCGCTACCCTGGTAGGTTTCATACAGCTGCTCTACTAATTTCAGATAAAGCTCAACGTTGTACTGTAAGCGTTTTAATGCCGTTTCAAACTCAATGCCCTTCACTTGTGGAATACGAACCGGCGGTTTATTAACCTCATCCTGTTTAGATTCTGGTGGTACTTCTGGTTGTTGGTTATTGGTGTAGTCACCCGGGACCGCCCATTTAATAATGGCTTTAATCAGCTGTTGTTCATCAATTGGCTTAGCAATATGTCCTTGCATACCCGCGGCAAGTGAACGCTCCTCGTCGCCACTCATTGCGTTGGCTGTCATGGCCAGAATAGGAAGCTGCTGATAATTGAAGTCGGCGCGGATTGTTTGCGCCGCTTTCAGCCCGTCCATGACCGGCATTTGAATGTCCATTAATACCAGCGAATAATTTTTGTTATGAACGGCTTCTACTGCTAGCTGCCCATTTTCCACTATATCCACTTTAAATTTGTGGCTTGAGAGTATTTCTCTGGCGACTTGCTGATTAATCTCATTGTCCTCTACCACCAAAATAGGTGCTCGCAAAATACTTTCCGGGATGCCGTCACCACTGTCAGCATCGTCCGCATCGGAGAGCTCTCGCTGAAATAATGTTGAGGTCAGGCTTCTACCTAATGTTGACGCGGTAAAGGGTTTTGAAATGATGTCGTTGACGCCTGCCTGCTTCGCCTTTTCTGATAATTCTTCAGCATAATACCCTGTCGCCAGCGTCATTTTCGGCCTTATGTCTTCTGCATAACGCTCGGTTATCTTCTGGCAAAATTCCAGACCATCCATACCCGGCAAGCGCCAGTCAACCAAAACCAATTGATAAGGATTGTTGTCCTCGACAGACAGCTGAAAAACTTGCAGGGCTTGTTCCGCCGTGCGGCACACTTTTACGTCAACCTGATAACTGCGCAGCATTTCATACAGCATTTCGCGGGTACTTAAGTTGTCATCAATGGCGAGAATTCGAACGCCTTTAAGTTTCTGCAAAAGGTACTGATGATGACTGTTGTCCTGCTCTGTCTGTAACGGCAGTTCTACTTCTATGTAAAACGTTGAGCCCTGACCGGCGGCGCTGGTTACGCCGATATCACCGCCCATTAATAAAATAAGACGTCGGGAAATGGCTAAGCCAAGGCCGGTACCGCCATACTTACGGGTTGTCGAAGTATCTGCCTGAGTAAAGGCTTTAAAGAGGTTAGCGCGCTGCTCTTCGTCCATACCAATACCGGTATCGGTAACCGATATCCGCAACAAAACATTATCCCGGGAACTGTCCAGCAGGTTAACGGCAACATTGATTTCACCGTCTTCGGTAAATTTAATAGCATTACTGATCAGGTTAACCAGCACCTGGTTCAAGCGCAGCGGGTCGCCAATTAAACGCGTTGGTATATTGGCCGGTAAGTTAATAATAAACTCGAGGTCTTTATCGTAAGCCCGGTAAGCAAACATGTCGGCCAGTGAGGTCAGAACATCCTGCAAATCGAAAGGAATGCGCTCGACAGTTAACTTACCCGCGTCAATTTTTGAAAAGTCGAGAATGTCATTAATAACGCCCAGTAAAGCCTGTGAAGAAGAGTCGATGACTTTGATGTAGCGTTTTTGTTTTTGGGTAAGTTCAGTTTTCAGGCAAAGGTTTGCCATACCCACAATAGCGTTAATTGGTGTGCGAATTTCATGGCTCATATTTGCCAGGAATTCACCTTTTGACTGATTGGCACGCTCGGCGGTTTCTTTGGCCTTTTCCATTTCTTCAGCAACTGATTTAATGCCGGATATATCGTAATAGCTGCCGAGAATGCCGATAATATTGTGATCGTCATCGTAAAGCGGAACACTGGAATGCTCGACCCACTGGCTTTTACCGCTTACTTTCAGTTCGATTTCTGCATTAACTGATGGAGCCTGCTGACTAAAGGTTTTTCTGTCGCGCTCCAGTAATACGTCATTACTGGCAAGGGAATCAATTTCTGCATCCGCTTTGCCGGCCAGAGATTCAGGATCAATACCAAAGTCATTAGCAAAAGCACGGTTGCCGCCTAACAATTTTAGTTCGGGGTCGCGCCAGTAAACCCGGGTTGGCAGGTCATTAAAAACTTGTTCAAACAGTTGTAACGAGTCTGACGATAAAAAGGGTTGCCGAAAAGGCGCTGTCAGTGCGTTGCGCCGGGACCACCACCAAATGACAATGCCAATAATCAAACTGAACAGAATCATCGCGACTAATACAGTGTCACTCCAGGGGGCAGGTAACAGGGCATATAACGCAAGACTGGTTACCTGAAGAATGACAAAAATGAGCTGTAAAAATGTCCAGAATGAATTCATGGTTGATCCGTAACCGAAAGGTTATATAAACAGCAGCTAGTCTGCCACGTTGTGCTGTAATCGCCAAGTTATGAGTGACAACCATAGACCTTTTAGCGAATTACCAGTAAGCTTAGCGGCAGAAAACCTTCCGCCTCAGTGAATGGAGTTGTCTTTTGCAAGCAACATTTCAAGCAGTTATCGAAAAGCTTAAGCAATCGGGTAAAACAGCAGTTTGGCAGGGCATTAAACGTGGTATTGAACGTGAAGCTTTGCGAATAAAAGAAAATGGGACGCTGGCGCCGGGTGACCATCCCCAGGAACTGGGGAAAACTCTGACGCATCCGACCATTACAACCGATTACTCAGAGAACCTACTTGAGTTTATTACTCCGGTTGCCTCCGATATTGACACAACGCTGTCACAGCTCCGTGATATTCATCGGGTGGCTTATAACGCCATTGATGACGAATTGTTGTGGCCAATGAGCATGCCTTGCTACATTGGCTCAGATGACGATATTCGTATCGCTAAATATGGTGACTCGCACTCGGGACGCATGAAAAGCCTTTACCGTCGCGGTCTGACATATCGCTACGGCGCCACTATGCAGGTTATTGCCGGAGTGCATTATAATTTTTCTGTATCCGATGCAATGTGGGAAGAATTAGCGGAGATTGAGGGTGTCAGTAATAACCAAAGTTTCCGTACCGAACGCTATTTCGCTCTCATCCGTAACTTTAAGCGCGTGGCCTGGGTTATTCCGTACTTGTTTGGCGCTTCGCCTGCTTTGTGTAAATCGTTTTTCAGTCAGACTAAAAATGAAGAGATTCTGAAAAAATGGGATTTTGATACGGTAGGTAAAGGCACGGTATTCTTGCCTTATGGTACGTCGTTGCGAATGAGCGACTTAGGTTATACCAATAAAGAACAGGCAACTCTGAAAATTACTTATAATTCATTGGATGAGTATGTGACAGGCCTGCGTCGCGCAATTACAACGCCATCTCAGCAGTTTTCGAAAATCGGTGTAAAAGTAGGCGACGATTATCGTCAGCTTAACGATAATATTCTGCAGATAGAAAATGAGTTTTATTCGCCAATTCGTCCTAAACAGACAGCCCGCGATGGCGAAACGCCAAGCCAGGCCCTAGAGCGTGGTGGGG
Organism: Idiomarina sp. H2; assembly: GCF_004364275.1. Taxonomy (NCBI): domain Bacteria; kingdom Pseudomonadati; phylum Pseudomonadota; class Gammaproteobacteria; order Alteromonadales; family Idiomarinaceae; genus Idiomarina; species Idiomarina sp. H2. Next base: position 98,436 of record NZ_SNZY01000007.1, on the reverse strand, counting down.
TAGAGTATGTAGAGATTCGTGCACTGGACGTGAACCCGTTTAGTGATGTGGGTATCACGGCGCAGCAAATGCACTTTCTGGACTTAATGCTTTTGCATTGTTTATTACAACCAAGCGAAGAAATGAGCTGGGAACAGCAGCAGCAAGCCGACAAGAATTTTACTAAAGTGGTTATGCAGGGACGTGATCCGCGCTTAAGCTTGCAGCAAAACGGCATTGATCGCCTAATGGCCGACTGGCTGGAAGAGCTTTTTGCAGATTTCTCTTCAATTGCCAAAGCACTGGATAACAGTTCAGACAATAAAGTTTATCAGAATCATTTAGCGGATTTGTACGAGTGGGTATTAAATCCGGAAAGTACGTTATCGGGTCAAATTTTACGATTGCTCAAAGAAGAAGACCGCGATAACAGCAATTTAGGTATGCAGTTAGCTAAGCAATACCGCGAGCAACTGAAAAATGAGCCGCTCAGTTACTATCAACAAGACGACTTTGCTAAATGGGCGGCCGAATCAGAGCAAGCGTTTGAAGAACGTTATCAGCAAGACAATAACGTTGACTTTGATACGTTTCTGGCAAATTATTTCAAACAGGCAGCACGCTCTGGTCAGCTAGCTGATTGATAAACATAAAAAAACGCAGCCCAAATTTGGACTGCGTTCAATAAAACGTTCAGGGGATGAACATGAATGCATTTATCAGCTACAACATGTGTTCAATTACTGAGAGTTTAACGAGTGAATAAAGTTCAATGGCGATAAAACTTTTTTTCCCTATTCAATCGAAAGTACTGATAAGTGCTTTGTTTGTCGCGACTCTCAGTGGTTGCGCAACACCCCCTCCGGCGAACCCTGAAAATGTCTGTCATATTTTTGAAGAGCACCGTGACTGGTATCATGCGGCCGCTGATGTGCGTGAACGCTGGGGCGTGCCTATTCATGTACCAATGGCGATGATGTATCAGGAGAGCTCCTTCAAGCATAATGCTTTGCCGCCCAGAGACTACCTTTTAGGCTTTATTCCATGGGGTCGGGTGAGTTCGGCTTACGGTTACTCGCAGGCGAAAACGATGACCTGGGAAGATTACCAGCGTGAAACGGGTAACGGTTGGGCCAGTCGCGATGACTTTGAAGATGCAATTGATTTTATGGGTTGGTTTATAGCAAAAACCTATAAAATTAATGGGGTATCGAAATGGGACGCCTACGGACAATATCTTAACTATCATGAAGGCTGGGGTGGCTATCAGCGTAAGTCTTATTTAAAGAAACCCTGGCTGGTAAAAGTATCCAGGGTTGTAAAAAGCCGCTCTATGACATACGCCGCGCAATTGAATAAGTGTGAGGAAGATTTAAAGCACGGCTGGCTATGGCGTTTATTTTTCGGTTAGTCATTGGTCTGGTTATCGGGTTTTTGGTAGAGCTCAGGAAACACTCTAATTTGTTTTATCATGGTGTCACCAATTTCAACAAGCTCTACCGGATAACCGCCTAAACGCAGCGACAACCGGGCATCAGGAATATCTCCGAACTGTTCAATAATAAGACCGCTTAAGGTTTTTGGGCCATCAGTCGGAAAATCCCAATTCATTTCTTTATTCAATTCGCGCAAGTTAGCTGAACCGTCGACTAAAAAGCTGCCGTCAGTTTCCAGTGTGACAGATTCGCTGGGAGCCGGCGCCATAGAAGTCGTGAAGTCACCAACAATTTCTTCCAGAATATCTTCCAGAGTAACGAGTCCCTGAATGTCGCCGTATTCGTCAACAACCAGTCCGATACGTTCTTTACGACGCTGGAATTTTAGTAGCTGCACATTTAATGGTGTGCCTTCGGGAATAAAATAACTGTCCCGCGCAGCACGCACTAAAATGGACTTATCCGCAGTAAACTGATTTTTACTCATCAGGCGCATGATATCGCGTGCATGCAAAAAGCCGATAGCGTCATCTATTTCATTACGATAAAGCAGTACGCGGGTGTGTTGACCATTTGACAGTTGCTTAACAATAGACTTCCAGTCGTCACTAATATCGATGCCAACGATTTCATTACGGGGCACCATGACGTCTTCTACCGTAACTTTCTCGAGGTCCAGAATGCTGACCAGCATTTCCTGGTGCGAAGTCGGAATTAAATTCCCTGCTTCATTTACTACTGTACGCAGCTCGTCGGAGCTTAACGCGTCAGCCATTTGTGACTGCTTGGGGTTAACTCCCAGCAGGCGCATGAAAGAATTGGTGATGAAGTTCATACCAATAACGATAGGGTACATGACCTTTAGCAAAGGCATCAAAATTAAGGAGCTGGGAAAAGAAATGCGCTCCGGATGCAGTGCTGCAATGGTTTTCGGCGTAACTTCAGAAAAAATCAGAATAATTAAGGTTAAACCAAAAGTAGCTATTACTATTCCAGCGTCACCGAACCAGCGCAGACAAAGGATAGTTGCGATAGCCGATGCACCAATGTTGACCAGATTATTGCCAATAAGGATAAGGCCAATTAACCGATCGGGACGATCAAGCAGGTACTGGACACGCTTAGCTCCGGGGTGATTGTTTTGTACCAGATGGCGCAGACGGTACCGGTTGATAGACATCATGCCAGTTTCGGAGCCAGAGAAGTATGCGGATAAAAATAACAGTACGGCTAAAATCACGAGCAACATGCCCGTTGATATCTCGTCCAACGGTTTATTCCTTAATTATACTGTGAATGTGACAATGTAGAGTTCTCAGCTATGAAGTCAAGTGTCATTCAGGATAAGAGAAAATCTTTCACGAACCGACTGCCAAAATACCCTAAGGTTAATAGGGTGCTGGCAAGTACGGTAATGACCACAATAATGCGCCCACGTAAGCCTGATGTCCGGTGTAGGACAACCGCCAAAAGGTAAAGCAAAGCCGCGACGCTGGTTAAAATGGTTTTGTGTGCTTGCTGTTGAGCGAGCATGTCATCGAGGAAAAGAAACCCTGAACCCAGAGCGAGAAACAGCACAAAAGTGCCCAGCGCCAGAAGGTTGAAGAAATATTTTTCGACAGTCATTAATGGTGGCAGTTTGCTCAGCAGAATATGACCTTTGCGGTTTTTTAATACACGGTTTAAATAACTGGTTTGTAACGCGTAAAGTGTGGCTAAGGCCAATATTCCATAGGCGACCAGTGACAAGGTAATGTGAAAAACTAACCCATGTCCGATGCTGATGTCAGCACCCCAGTTAACCGGAGTGAACACAAGTAACAGTGTGGTAAGCGCAGAAAACAGATAAATAACCGGCTTCAGGAATAAGTTACTGGCCTGGTTATTTTTCACTACGGTTAAAGCGGCTATCAGAAAAGCCACAATAGCCAGACTGGATGAGATATTAATGTGATCGAAATCATCGTTGGAAAGTTGTATTAAAATGAGCCAGCCATGCGCAGCAACCGCCAAAGCAGCTGGTACAATCTGATAAGCTGGGTGAAGCACTTTGTTTTTTAAGATATTTTGTAGAATAACAAAAGCGCTGGCACTGTAACCCAATAAGCTGATTAGCAACAATAAAGAGAGCATCACGCGCCCGACTTCCCTGATTCCTGTTGTTCGTGCCCTGAGTATACGACGTCAGTCGGTTAAACCCAATACTTACGGGGCGAAACTTTCTTGCAAATCAGATATACTGCCCCCATTACTATTAACGTCAGAAATCGCAATATAAGAGACGATCGACATGTTTGAGAATTTATCGGAACGCTTGTCGCAAACGCTGCATTCTATTGGTGGCCGGGGGCGACTGACCGAAGACAATATTAAAGAAACCTTGCGCGAAGTTCGCATGGCGCTGCTTGAAGCCGATGTTGCCTTGCCTGTGGTAAAAGACTTTATTGCTAAAGTTAAAGAACGGGCCGTAGGTACAGAGGTCAACAAAAGCCTGACGCCGGGTCAGGTTTTTGTCAAAATTGTCCAGTCTGAGCTGGAAGCGGCAATGGGTGAGGCGAATGCACCTCTGCAATTAAATACCCAGCCGCCAGCTGTTATTTTGATGGCAGGTTTGCAGGGTGCGGGTAAAACCACCAGTGTGGGCAAACTGGCTAAATATTTAACTGAGCGCCAGAAGAAAAAAGTCATGGTGGTCAGTGCCGACGTTTATCGTCCGGCCGCTATTAAACAGCTGGAAACTCTTGCCGAGCAGGTAGGCGTTGAGTTCTTCCCGTCTTCAACTGATCAAAAACCAGTTGATATTGCTAATGCTGCTATTGCCCAGGCACGTAAGCAGTTTATTGATGTGGTATTAGTGGATACCGCCGGTCGTCTCGCTATTGACGAAGACATGATGCAGGAAATTCAGCAACTGCACTCAGCCATCAATCCGGTTGAAACCCTGTTTGTCGTTGACGCGATGACGGGTCAGGACGCGGCAAATACCGCCAAAGCATTTAGCGAGGCTTTGCCTTTAACGGGTGTTATTCTGACGAAGACCGATGGTGATGCTCGTGGTGGTGCGGCTCTGTCTATTCGCCATATTACCGGTAAGCCTATTAAATTCCTGGGTGTTGGTGAGAAAAACGATGCGCTGGAGCCGTTTCATCCTGACCGCGTAGCCTCCAGAATTCTTGGCATGGGCGATATGCTTTCTCTGATTGAGGAAGTCGAACAAAAAGTCGATAAAGAAAAAGCGGAGCGAGTGGCGAAAAAAGTCATGAAAAAAGGCCAGTTCTCACTGGAGGATTTTCGTGATCAGCTCGTACAGATGCGTGAAATGGGCGGCATGATGGGATTAATGACCAAAATGCCGGGCATGGGTAAAATGACAGAACAAATGAAAGGTCAGATGGATGACAAAATGACCTTGCGCATGGAAGCCATTATCAACTCCATGACTCCTAAAGAACGGCTACGACCCGACGTAATAAAGGGCTCGCGTAAGCGCCGTATAGCAACCGGTTCAGGTACTCAGGTGCAGGACGTGAACAAGTTGCTTAAACAGTTTACTCAAATGCAAAAAATGATGAAAAAAATGAAAGGTGGCGGCATGCAGAAAATGATGCGCGGCATGGGCGGAAAGATGCCACCAGGAATGTTCCCCGGACGCTAGGAAAAAGCGCGTCAAGCTTGCATTTGCAGTAAAAATCAGTAGAATTGCCGAGCCTTCCGACTCTGTCGGAGGGCTTTGCTATTTTTTACATTTACAAAACAGTTATATTGAGGAACGCAATGGTAACCATTCGTTTACAACGTGGTGGCGCGAAAAAACGCCCCTTCTACCAAATGGTAGTTGCTGACAGTCGCAATGCTCGCGACGGTCGTTTCATTGAGAAAGTAGGATTTTTTAACCCTGTAGCTCGTGGTCAGGAAGAAAAACTTCGTGTTGATGTTGACCGCATCGAGCATTGGGTAAGCAAAGGCGCTCAGTTATCTGATCGTGTTGCTAAATTAGTTAAAGATGCAAGCGCTGCTGCGTAAGCATTAACAGATTCAGGTAGGTAAATTAATGCAGCAATCAGAGCAAATCGTCGTTGGTCGCATCGGTGCGGTGTATGGCGTAAAAGGCTGGTTGAAAGTGCAGTCATTTACCGATGATCCAGAATCGATATTTGAATACAGCCCTTGGTTACTCAGCCAGAAAACTGAGCGCGAAATGAAAGTTGTCGAGTGGCGTCGCCACAACAACGGACTTATCGCCAGGTTAGAAGGCATATCCGATCGCGATGAGGCTGCGCGCCTTACTGGTGCGGATATTTGCATTACGGCAGATGAGTTACCGGCATTAGCTGACGATGAGTTTTACTGGCGCGACCTTATTGGTATGCGTGTAGTGAACACCAACGGCTATGATATGGGTGTGGTTGAACAAATTATGCCCACCGCATCGAACGATGTGTTGGTCGTAAAAGCAAACAGCAACGATGGGTTCGGAAAATCTGAACGTTTAATTCCTTTTATCCAAAGTGAATATGTCACTGCGGTTGATAAGGAAGCCAAACAGATTCAGGTTGAGTGGCCATCGGACTTTTGATGGGCAAGCCTTTGCAGGTTGGCGTCATCAGTTTGTTTCCTGAAATGTTTTCGGCCGTCACCGATTACGGTGTTACCGGCAGAGCAATAAAGGAAGGTTTGCTGACAGTGAGTGTCTGGAATCCTCGTGATTTCACTCATGATCGCCACAGGACTGTTGATGACAGGCCTTATGGCGGTGGTCCGGGTATGTTGATGATGGTGCAGCCACTTGTGGATGCTATCAACGCAGCAAAACAAAGCCTGGGTGAGGATACTCCTGTTATTTATTTGTCACCGCAAGGGCAAAAACTTGATCACAGCGGAGTGCAACAGCTCTCCGGCAATGATCGAATGATTTTGATTGCTGGCCGTTATGAAGGCATTGATGAACGCGTTATTAAACAATACGTTGATGCAGAATGGTCGATAGGGGATTACGTATTAAGCGGTGGTGAGTTGCCAGCAATGGTACTTATTGACGCGGTTTCACGGTTAATTCCCGGGGTGTTGGGACACCAGGATTCAGCGGCAGAAGATTCTTTTGCCAGCGGGTTACTGGACTGCCCTCACTATACTCGACCAGAAACTTATAATGAGCAGCAAGTACCGCCGGTTTTATTAAGCGGTGATCATGAAAAGATACGTCGCTGGCGTTTACAGCAGTCTTTGGGTAAAACCTGGCTGCAACGACCAGAGTTAATTCATAGCCTAGCTCTGACTGACGAGCAGGAAACATTGTTGAACGAGTTTATCGCACAACAATCATCCGGCGAATAAAGTACAGTTTACCTAGGATAGGAGATACGAAAATGGCAAAAGTTAGCCAAAGCATCATTAAGGCTCTTGAAGAAGAGCAGATGAAACAAGATTTACCTGAGTTTGCACCAGGTGACACTGTTGTTGTAAATGTAAAAGTAAAAGAGGGTAACCGCGAACGTCTTCAGGCGTTTGAAGGTGTTGTTATCCGTGTTCGTAACCGCGGTCTGCATTCAGCGTTCACAGTACGTAAAGTATCCAACGGTGAAGGCGTAGAGCGTACTTTCCAAACGCACAGCCCATTAGTTGACAGCATTAAAGTCAAACGTCGTGGTGCGGTTCGTCGCGCGAAACTGTACTACTTGCGTGAGCGTTCTGGTAAGTCTGCACGTATCCGCGAGAAGCTGTCTTAAGCTTTTAGCAAACAAACGAAATAGCAAAGAAAAACCCAGCCTTGTGCTGGGTTTTTTGATAGTGTTTTAGAATGAACGAAGATATCGAAATATTAACCCAAATTTTAGCTGAGAACCTTGATGCTCAGCACCACTGGACTGAGCATGAACTGATTGCGTCTTTGCAGGGGCCGCCTTATGAGTTCTTTGATAAAGAAGCTCTGCGTGATCCCCTGACCTTGTTTCAGACTCACTTTTTATTGTTTCACTGTCTTTATAAATTGCGTGAACGCTGGCGGAAAGAAAAAAAGTACGAGCTTTTTATTCATACCCTTAATATTGAGTGTCAGCCATGGCAACGTGGCGTTTCTGCATTGACAGAAAAGGACGCGTTAGCAGAATATTATTTAGATCTGAATCAACTGGGCTCGACATCCGGCGCTGATGTTGAATCTATGCTGGATGATTTTTGGCGGCGCATGGGGCATTCTTCTTCTAGGGTGGAAACCAGTATGCCTGTGAACGATGCCTGGCAGATTATGGAAGTTGAACCGCCGGCAAGCCAGACCTTTATTAAAAAGCAATATCGTAAGTTAGTACACAAGTATCATCCCGATAAAGGCGGGAGTGTGGCTAAAATGCAAAAAATTCAGAAAGCCTACCATCGTGTTATAGAAGCCATAAAAGAGGAATAAGATAACCGCTCATGAGCCATGACCCGGACCAACAATTATCAGAACTGCGTAATGCAATTGATGCCACTGATAACGAATTAATTGAGATAATTGCCCGGCGAGCAAAGTTAACTGCCGCTGTGGGAGAAACCAAACGTTCGTTGAAACAGCCTCTTTACGTTCCACAGAGAGAACGTTCTTTAATAAAAGCGCGCAGAAGCAAAGCCAAAGAGGCAGGCTTGTCGGAAGACTTAATCGAAGATGTTATTCGTCGTATTATTCGAGAGTCGTATCGGACGCAAACGGCACAGGCGGCTGCAACTTCGACTCAACTTGAACGACCGGTTTTTGTGTTTGGCGGTAAAGGAGCTTTGGGTGCGCGTCTGGTCAGTCAGTTACGGCAAACAGGCTATTCGGTAATAACCATTGATAAAGACGATGACTGGCCAGACAAGGACGATTTAAGCCAGGCGCAGTTGGTATTGATGAGTGTGCCGGTCAATAAGACCGTTGAATTGATAAAGCAGTTACCACCTCTAGCGGAGGACTGTGTTCTGGCTGATGTAACCAGTATTAAAGCGGCTCCTTTAAATGCCATGCTGGCACAGCATCGCGGCCCTGTCGTTGGCTTGCATCCTATGTTTGGTCCTTCTGTGCAGAACTTGGCGAAGCAGCTGGTGGTTGTTACTCACGGTCGTCAGACTGAGCGTTATCAGTGGTTACTGGACCAGTTTGTTAACTGGGGCGCGCACTTACACGAAGTGAATGCCGATAAGCATGACGACGCTATGGGCTGGATCCAGGCGATGCGTCATTTAAGCACTTTTGCTTACGGTGTTCACTTAGCTAATGAACGTGTCGATATTAAAGAGTTGCTGGAACTGAGCTCGCCTATTTATCGAATGGAATTGATGATGATTGGCCGTTTGTTTGCGCAAAATGCGGAACTTTATGCCGATATTATTGCTGCGAACAAAGGACAATTTGCATCGATCAGACGTTATCTACAGCAATTCTCAGCAATCATTGATGATATCGAAAACGGTAAAAAATCTGACTTTATATCGCTTTTCGATGAAGTTAGCCAGTATTTCGGTGAATTTTCCAGTCAGTTCCTGAAAGAAAGCGAATCTTTGGTGCAGCTGGCAGACGACCAAAGATTCAAGCATCAATAATAGTTGCTGGCTACAAGCTTTATAAGTATTCAGTCATTAACTCGCTAAGCGCTTCTGGTGAAACCGGCTTATGCAATGTTGCATTCATGCCGGCTTCACGACAAGCGCTCATTTCGCTCGCGCTTTGATGACTGGTGATAGCGATAACCGGTGTGTTCTTGTGCATATCGCTTTGTCGCAACTCCTGGCAGACTTCAGCTCCCGACATGTCCGGCATTTCGTAATCCAGAAAGATAAGATCCGGAGCCTCTCCTGCCAGGTTCAAAGCTTCTTCCCCTGTCATTGCTGTTAATATACTTACCTCAAAATTGGCCAGCATCGCTTTTAACACTTCAAGGCTGATAAAGTCGTCGTCAGCAATAAGAACTTTGCGCATAGTCACTACCCATTTAATGGAATTAATTATACCCTAGCACTTAGCTTTTTATATTCCCAGTAATTTGGAGCTAACAATATGAAACAGAAAGGAAATTCTATAAAAGTTTGGGATAGCTTTATTCGGGTGTTTCACGGCTTGCTTATTGTTCTTTTAGGCGGGCTTTGGTGGACCGTTGAAAATGGCCGCATGGAGCTGCACAAGGATATTGGAGTTGCACTACTTGCGTTACTTTTAGTCAGAATTTGCTGGGGAATATTTGGTAGCGAAAATGCCCGTTTTAAAACCTTTTTAAAGTCTCCTAAGGCTATCTTGAAGCATCTGCATAATGTTTTTAAAGGGCGCTATGAAGCAGAAAACACCCACAGCACTGCTGGTGGCTGGGCTGTCATCATTATGCTTGGGTTGCTTTTAAGCCAGGTTATTACGGGACTATTTTCAACCGACGCCATTTTATTTTCGGGGCCATTATCTAATTGGCTATCTTCGGATGGGCAAAAAGCGGTAACCAGCTGGCATAAAACCCAGTTCGACGTAATATTAATTGTTATTGCCGTACATATTCTGGCCGTGCTTTTTTATCGCTTTAAAGGAACACCTTTAGTGGCTTCCATGGTGCATGGTTACAGAATCACCAGTCAGCAAGCGCCAAATCTAAAACCCGGTTGGCAGGGGCTCATTTTAGCGGTTGCTGTCTGGTTAATCTTAATGTTGCTGTTTAACTAGTCTTTATATTCGTCGTGGCAACCTTTGCAGGTTTTTGCGGCGTCCATAAAAACGGGTTTTATTGAGTCAATAGAGCCTTCTTGGCTAACTTCAGCCAGTTTCGCAGCGTACTCTTGCAAGTCATTAGCGCGCTGCTGAAAGTCATCCCAGTTATCCCATATGGCAGTTAATGCATCAGAGTTATTGCCTGGCATTGCGCCCTCAACGGCAAAACCGGCCCACGGAATACCTGACATTTTCTCAAAATCATTTGCACGACGTTGAAAAAAATCTGCGTTGTATTCAACTTCGCCTTTTACCATAGCGGCCATAGCGGAAAAGTTTTCTTTCATAACAGACAATGCTTTTTGACGGTACTCTACGGCTTTATCGGCATCGTTAAAGGCGGTTTCATCAGCGGCTACATTGAATGACAGAGTCATCAGGCCAGCTAGAGCTGTTGTTAGTAATTGTTTTTTCATTGAAACACTCCGTTTATTGAATTCACTGATCGTTAATAATACACGATCTGTCGGTTAATGCTTGTCACCTCTATGTATAACAAAGTAACTTATCTAATGAGATAACTAAATGACAAGAATAAGTCAAAATGGGGACAATTCATGAAAAAAGTGCATCAGTTCAGTGCTTTGACGTTAGCGGTAACGTCAGTACTGACCGCTTCGGTTGCGGCTGATCAGACTTCCCGGACAAACGGGATGCGGGATAACACGCCAAGTCTGACAGCAATTCAGAATGCAACAATTATTACTGAGCCGGGAAAATCTATTACTAACGCCACTTTGGTTATTGAAAATGGCGCTGTTCAGTCAATTGAGCGCAATAATCGGGCTCCTGCAGGAGCGCGGGTGATTGACGGCACCGGATACACGATTTACCCGGGATTTATTGACCCCTACAGCAGCTACGGAATTAACGTTAGCAGTGAGCAAGAACGTTCAGATACGCCAATTTATAACAATGAGCGTGAGGGCGGCAACGCGGCAAATGACGCGATTCACTCGCAAAAACACTGGTTCAGTGAGTTTAAGACCAATTCTGAAGACGCGAATAAATGGGTGTCACAAGGTTTCACCAGTGTGCAGTCAGCTAACTTAGACGGTATTTTTCAGGGGCAGGCGGTAACGGTTTCGCTGGCAGACAAAATACCTAATGACGTTATTTACCAAAGTGAGGCAAAGCACTTCGGTTCATTTGATAAAGGCTCCTCACAGCAGCAGTACCCGTCATCGCTAATGGGCAGTATTGCGCTGGTCAGACAAACCTTATCTGATGCTAACTGGTATGAAAACTCTTATGGAAAGCAGTCGCATAATCAATCGGTTGAATTTAATGCGGCGCTTGATTCACTGACAGATATCGAGAATACCGGAATTGTTTTTAAAGTAAGCAATGAAAAGTCATTGTTACGTGCTGATGATGTCTTTGATCAGTTCAAAGTGCCGTCGGTTTACGTTGCCTCTGGTTATGAATATGCGCGCTTAGGCGCGGTAAAAAATGCCGGGAGTGATTTAATTCTTCCACTTAACTTTCCGGCTGCACCAGATGTTGGCGATGTTGATGGGCACCTCGATGTCGATTTAGCAAAATTGCGCCACTGGGAGCGCGCTCCGTCTAACCCGGCAATGCTAGCCGAGGCCGGTGTCAACTTTGCTCTGACTTTGCACGACTTAGAAAAGGCGGACAGCTTCTGGCCTAACCTGCGCAAAGCCGTGAAGCATGGCTTGAGCGAAGAACGGGCTCTTGCTGCGTTGACGACTATTCCGGCGAAAATTGCCGGGGTAGACAACAAAGCAGGGAAGCTGGCTCAGGGTTACAAGGCTGACTTTGTTATGGTCAAAGGCGATTTGTTTGCAGATGGCACCATTCAGTCAGTTTGGTTGCAGGGCGAAGAAAACGAGCTGGTATCCCGGGATAAAGTCGATTTTGTCGGCAATTACAACATGAAACTGAATAACCAGGATATCGAAATTGCGATTAATTCTGGTGCTACGCTTAGCGGTGAAGTTAAGGTTAATGAAAAGACCAGCGCTTTACGTCACGTGCAGTCGGGTAATGAGTCTTTGTCTTTTGTTGCCGACCTGGACGCAGAACCGGCTGGAAGCTGGCGCTTTAAGCTGGAACCTGAAGCCCAGGGAACCTTTTCAGTAACGGCTGTCTCTCCTGATGGTGAGGAAGTCAGTTTACAGGCTCAAATGGATTCAGCCGAAAGCGAGACTGAAACAAGCGATGAAGCAGAACCAGTGGAATATGTTAGTGAACTAACGTTCCCGAATGTGGCATACGGCCTGGACGGTTTGCCGGAGCGTCAGGATGTTCTTATCCGCAACGTAACGGTCTGGACTGCAACTGACGACGGTATTCTTGAAGAAACGGATGTGCTGGTTCGAGATGGCGAATTTGCAGCCATCGGCAAAGACTTGTCTGCACCTTCCGGCGTGACTGAAATTGATGGCGCAGGAATGCATTTGACTCCGGGCATTATCGACGAGCATTCACATATTGCTATTGAAGGTGGTGTTAACGAAGGTTCTGAAGCGGTGACATCTGAAGTTCGAATTGGTGATGTGGTTAATCCGGACGATATTCACATTTACCGTTCGTTGGCCGGCGGGACGACCATGGCACAGTTGCTCCATGGTTCAGCTAACCCTATTGGCGGTCAGGCGCAAGTGATCAAGTTACGCTGGGGAGCCGATGCTAATGTCATGAAGTTCGATGCAGCCCCTGAGTCTATCAAGTTTGCATTGGGCGAAAACGTTAAACAGAGTAACTGGGGCGACAACATGACCGTTCGTTACCCTCAAACTCGTTTGGGCGTTGAAACCATTGTGCGTGACGGTTTCCAGGCGGCGCTTGAGTACCAGCAGCGGAAACAGGCTTATGAACGTATGAGCCGTTCTGAGCGTAATAAAGCTGCAGCTCCACGGCCGGATTATCGTCTGGAGACGTTACTGGAAATTCTGAACAGCGAACGCTTTGTTCATGCGCACTCTTACGTTGCGTCAGAAATTTTGATGTTAATGGAAGTCGCCGAGGACTTTGGTTTTACTCTGGATACCTTTACTCACATTCTGGAAGGCTACAAGGTAGCTGACGAAATGGCAGAGCATGGCGCCAGCGGTTCAACCTTTGCGGACTGGTGGGCTTATAAGTTCGAGGTTTATGATGCTATTCCACACAACGCGTGCCTGATGAGCGAACGAGGTGTGCTAACCAGTATCAATTCTGATAGTAACGATTTACAACGTCGTTTAAACACTGAAGCCGCTAAGTCTGTTCGTTATTGTGGTATGGATCCACACGAAGCATTGAAAATGGTCACCATTAACCCGGCTAAACAGTTGAAAGTGGACAGTTATGTAGGGTCTGTTGAAAAAGGCAAACACGCCGATTTCGTACTTTGGAGCCATTATCCGTTAAGTGCTTATGCGCGAGCAGAGCAAACCTGGATTAACGGCCGTAAGTTCTTCGACCGCGAACTGGATAAACAACGACAGCAGGCGGTTAAACAAGAAAAGAACGCACTTATCCAAAAAGTTTTAGCGGCAGGTGATGATGCAAAAATAGGGGCTAAAGACGGTTATAAGTCGGATCAGCCTACCTGGCATTGTGATACTGAACACGACTTTTGGTTAGATCACTTTACCGGTAAAGGGCATCAGCACGGAGGACAACACTAATGAATAAATTACTTACAACCGTTAGTGCCGCATTAGTCAGTGCGCTGACGCTTAATAGTGCTGCGGCACATGATGAAGTTCCGGGCGAAAAGCAAAGCAACCCTATTGTACTTCAGGGTGGAACCTTGCATACCGTTTCTGACGGAGTGCTTACCAACTCAGACTTGGTGTTTGAAAACGGTAAAATCACCGCTATTGGGCAGGATGTCAGTATCCCGGACGGCGCTGAAGTTATCGATATTTCCGGTCAGCACGTGTATCCGGGAGTTATTGCCATGGATACCACTATTGGCCTGAATGAAATTGAAGCAGTACGGGCAACCCGCGACGCGCGTGAAGTGGGTGATGTGCACCCGGAAGTTGCCGGTCACATTGCCTTTAATGCTGATTCGGAAATTATCCCGACGGTACGTTATCATGGCATTACACACGCTCAGGTAGCTCCTGAGGGCTCGCTGGTAGCCGGTCAGTCATCTTTAATGAACTTAGATGGGTGGAACTATCAGGACGCTCTGGTCGCCGGAGAAATAGGTGTGCACGTTTCCTGGCCGCGCACATATGTAGTAAATACCTGGTGGGAAAGACGTTCACCTGAAGAACAGCGTAAAGCGAACGAGGAATCCCGTCAGCAACTAATGAAAGTCTTCGCTGATGCAAAGGCTTACTACGATGCGAAGCAGGCCGATCGTAAAATTGATCTGGACCAGCGCTGGGAAGCTATGACGGGCTTGTTTGACGGCAGTAAGAAGCTGTACGTACACGCAGACGACAAACGTCAGCTGGAGCAGGCCATTGATACTGCTCAGGAGTATGGCTTTGAACTGGTGCTTATGGGAGCCAGAGATGCCTGGCGTATTGCCGATAAGCTAGCCGAGCTTAATGTTCCTGTTGTTTTTGGCTCGCCTTACGGTCTGCCGGCACGCAATGATGAAGGTTATGATCAGGACTTTGCTTCACCAGCGCGTTTGGCTGAAGCAGGAGTTAACTTTGCTATTTCTTATCCGGGTTACTGGGACGTACGTAACTTACCTTTTGCTGCCGGAAATGCGGTTGCTTTTGGCCTGGATCAACAGCAGGCTCTTGCAGCTATTACATTGAAGCCGGCTGAGATTATGGGAGTTGCCGATAAGCTGGGTTCACTGGAAGTGGGTAAAAGTGCCTCACTGAGTGTCTCTGAAGGTGACTTACTTGATCCAATAGGACAAAAGTTAACGCATCTTTATATTGATGGACGCAAAGTAAGCTTAAGCAGCCGACATACTGAGCTTTACGAGAAGTATCGTCAGAAACCATCTGAATAGCCGCTCTTTGGCTAAGTCTAAAACGAAAAAGCCCCTGTCAGTTCAACTGGCAGGGGCTTTTCATTTTAACGGACAATATTAATTCTTAAATTCAGGCTCAACTGTTTAATAAACGGGCGATGAGTTTTCTTAGCGTTGCCGGTTCAAAGGGTTTGTCGGTTAAGGCATCGACACCGCTTTGTTTTACGTTAGCAAGTTGTGGCTCATTGGCGCGTGCAGTCACCATCAGTACCGGAGTGTGAGCATGTGCTGAGCTATTGCGAATGTATTGGGTGAGTTCACTGCCGTTTACCTCCGGCATATGAAAGTCGGTGACGATCAAGTCAAATTGATGTTCCACTAAGATATCAATTGCCTGCTGACCATTTTCTGCTTCAACAAAGCTCTCCACACCCAGATTTTCAAATACACGTCTTAAGACATGGCGCGAGGTCATGCTGTCATCAACAATTAATACCCGCAAATCCTCGACATCATAAAGCTCAAGATGAAGTGGCTCGGGTTCCATCATGTCCATGGTAGCGGTAATAGCCCGCTGGAGCTGATCCGGCGTAAAAGGTTTTGGTAAAATGGCAATAATACCCGCTTGTTTGAATTGCTCCAGCTGATCGGCACGATGTTCGGATGACACCAACATAAAATGTAAAGTATCTTTTAAGTCGTTACTATTAATGAATTCAATGAGTTCATGTGAAGTGCCGTCAGAAAAATACATAGCGCTGGTGACAATATCGGGTTGCCAGCGAAGTATTTCTTCTTTTGCTTCAGCAATGGTTGAAGCGCCACGGGTATGTTGAATGCCCGCCTGGTTCAGGTGCTGAGTAATTACTTTTCTTTGCACATCGGAAGGTTCGATAAGCAAAATACGGAGTTCGTCAAAGGCTATTGCCATAATCACATAATTAGGATTTATTGTGACCGAAAGAGTAGGGTATTCAGCAGATAAACTCAATCAGAAAATCTGTGTTATGCTCATTAAAAAAAGAGGTGAGTATGAACGTTAGTCGCGACTTTTCAAATGATGGTAAGCAGTTAGTTATTGCTATTAAAGGGAAATTTGATTTTAGCCTGGTACAGGAATTCCGTCAGGCCTACAGTCATATTGGTGATTCACAACCAACCGTAATTATCGACCTGAGGGAAACCGATTATCTGGACAGCTCGGCGCTCGGTATGCTGCTCAACATGCGTAAGTCTTTAGGCAGCAGCGTTAAAGGTATTCAACTGATTAATGCTAAACCGGACGTGCGTCGTATTCTCGATATATCCCGCTTTGATAAGATGTTTGTTATTGCCTGATGAAGGTACTGATTGTCGATGATCAGCCTGCTAACCAGGTGATGCTGAGTGGTCTGATTAAACGCTTTGGCCATCAGGTCACCTGCGCTGATAACGGCATTGAGGCTATAGACATTTTCGCCAGTCTGGCGCCGGACGTGGTGCTACTGGACGTTATGATGCCGGTTATGGATGGGCTTAAGACTGCTCCCCGGTTAAAAGCCCTAAGCGGCGATGTCCATTTGCCGATTTTATTTATTACGGCACTGGATGATCAGGAAACCTTGTTGAAATGCCTTGAGGCCGGAGGGGATGATTTTATTAGCGTGCCTTTTGAGCCGGTTGTCCTGCAGGCAAAACTAAATGCTCATGCGCGGGTTCGCGAGTTGAGTTATTCCCTCAAAGGTAAAAATGAAACTCTGGCTTATCATTCTAACCGAATGGAGCGAGAGCAGAATGTGGTCAGGCACATGCTGGCTAACGCGCTGCAGGAAAACGAAACAGAATATCCGTTCTTAAAAACCTATCTTGCACCGGCCAGCGAGTTTAACGGTGACTTAGTTCTCTCTAAAGCCGGACCTCTGGGAAATTTTTATCTGTTTGTCGGTGACTTCACCGGACACGGGTTAGCTCCTGCTACCGGTGCTCTTCCCGTTGCTCAAACCTTTTTTGATTCAGCTGAAAAAGGGCTCTCAATAGCTAACATGGTTGAAGAGTTTAACCGCAAACTGGTTAAGCTGTTACCCGATGACATGTTTTGTGCTGCTTTTGTTGCTGAGTTGTCAGCCAATGGCGATCGTTTAACTTATTGGAATGGTGGCATTCCTGATGCTCTGCTGATAAATGAAGCCGGAGAAGTCGAGAAGCGACTGGTGCCTGAGCATATGGCATTGGGCATTTTGTCTCCGGAAGAGTTCAGTAGTCAGGTTAGTCATTGTTTTGTTGAGAAAAACATCCGCCTGATAACCTATACCGACGGTGTGGTGGAGATGACCAACAAGGCTGATGAACGATTATCTGAACGGGGATTCGAGGCTCTGTTGTTACGCTATGCCCGCGAGCGAGACTTTGAGGGGTTAGTCGGATCATTCCAGACTTTTCAGCAAGGGCAAGAACAGTTTGATGATATTTCATTGGTGTGTCTGGATTGTGAAGCCACCAATTTACCCGTTAGCCAGCCTGATACTAATGTAACTCATCTGCCCTTTCGGTTAGTGGTTTATTTAAAAGAAAATGAGATTAAAGGGCGCGATCCAATTATCAAGCTGGTGGATTCTTTAAGCCATCTTGAAGGTATCCGCGCGCACAAAACAACCTTGTATTTATTGTTAGCAGAAGCTTTTAACAATACCCTGGAACACAGCGTTTTGCAGCTGGACTCGGGAATTAAAGAGACCGGGCAGGGGTTCGATGAATACTACCGGACACGGGAAGCGCGGTTGGCTGTTTTAGAAGGGGTAGAAATAGAAATTGATATTGAATACAAACCGGATAACAAATTGCTTTCGTTTAGTATTTCATCCAATAGCGGAAATGGTTTTTCGGAATATCAGCAAGTATCCGACGATGACGAACAACAGGCGTTTGGTCGTGGATTACAGCTGATAAGAAACTTTTCAAGCCATGTTGAGTGGCGTGATGACGGACGACGTCTATATATTGAATACGACCTTAGCCGCCCGCACGCTTAACTTTATAGCCTTCCTTTTTTAACCAGCTTTCAATGCTGTCGCGCTGGTCGCCTTGTAGTTCTATTTCGTACTCTTTAACCGCGCCACCAACGCCACAGAACTGCTTGAGTTTTTTTGCAATCGACTTTAACTCTGTTTGCGGTTTATCCAGCCCAGTGACAATGGTTACTCCTTTGCCCTTTCGACCTTTGGTTTCGCGGCGAAGGCGGACAATACCATCACCTTCAGGAACTTCCTCCGGTTCAGGTTCCGGATCAATACGTCCCGAGTCTGTTGAATATACCATTTGGCTTAGCTGGTCTTTCCAGTCCGGCATTCTCTCTACCATTTTCTCTTAGGTTGAAACAGTTCTTCTAAATCGTCTTCTTTTTTATGTTTTTCTTTGTCTCGCGTATGAGCATCTTTCAACTCTTGTGCAATTTGTTCCAGCGCTTTTTTAATCGATTGCTGGCGCGACGTAGCGTAGTCGTCGCTAAAGCTCTGGTCTTCTATGGTGCGTAATGCTTTTTCATAATACTGTCTGGCGGAACCTAACATCTGACTTTCGTAAGCATGACGGCCCCGGCGTATTAAGGTTTCAATACTAATTTTCAGTTGCAACTTGGTTAAACGCTGATCTTCGACACTAAAAACATTGCTGTCGACCCGACCGCGGGAATGCTCATTGCGTAAAGTAGAACGTAAACGCTTCAGCCCATTGATCATTGCTATGATTTGCTTGTTGTTTTCCGGGATCTCAAAGTCTTCACTGATTAACGAGGTGTCGTTACGGTCAACACTTTGTATGCGCTCTTCGTAATCCTGTATTCGCGCCTTATAGTCTTTTGACGGCGATGCTGCGTTCATACCTTTAAGTATTTCTAACGCACGGCTATTAAGAACCACCAGCATGGATTTACCAATAGGGAAGAAGCTCGACATATGAATGAGATCTTCGATCTGTTCAAGCGAACTGCGAAAGCGCGCCAACTTCTTACGCCGCTCTAGTTCTAAACGCTGTCTGTTCTGTTGTACCGCACCAACTATAATTGCCATTATTATTAGTAATATAATCAATGCGATGACAATGGTGTAAATCATATTACGCTCGTTAAGTTATAATTATTTTTCAGGGTAATGTTAAAGAGAAAACACCACCACCTAAGTGTCCATTATTTTTCAGCTCGATAAAACCTTTTTTATTATTTCGCTCATGCGCGCTTGCAATCATCTGAGCAAAGTATAGACCTAATCCCGTCCGGGATTGCTGAATATTCAATTGTTGTATCGGCATAGCGGCGTTTTCCAGCATACTAGCAGGAAAACCATCGCCATTGTCGTGAACCATAATACGACATCCACCATCTTCGGTTATCTCTACTTTTATAAAGAGCTTATCGGCTGTGTAGCGCATTGCATTAATGATGATGTCATTAAGCAGATTAAAGATCAGGTCCCTGTCGAACCAGCCTGTTGCTGTTTCATCAATGTCGGTGCTGACAGTAATGTTCCGCTGCTCAAGGTAAAGCTCGTTATTTAGCAACAGCTCTTCGACAAGTTCGTCGACGTGGTGCTGGTCGCTATTGAGTGGTAAAGCGTTATTGTCGTTGCGATAAAGCGTGAGCATTTGCATCAAACTTGAATTGATACGCTGAGCCTCATAATGGACTTTCGCCATTTTTTCTGTTGCACTGCTGTCAGCGACCTGTTCTGATACTTCTTCTATCATCTGAATGAGTAAGCACAGTGAATTTTTCATGTCGTGCACAGAAGAAGCCAGGACGGTTGAAAAATCAAATGCGGGTTGGGTCATAGATGACAGTTCCTGTGGTCCAAAGAGAAGCCTCGACAAAATACTGTTGCGATAGCTTTTATATTTGTCATAGTTATCAAGATTATTATAGTATTTTCTTATATCACATTTAGCAAACTAGAGTGGCACGTTCCTCAATGAAATTACAGCAGTTACGTTACATTGTTGAAGTAACAAATCATAACCTGAATGTTTCTGCTACGGCTGAAAGCTTATTCACCTCGCAGCCGGGCATTAGTAAACAAGTCAGAATGCTGGAAGACGAGCTGGGCGTGCAGATATTTGGACGAACAGGCAAACACCTGACTCACATAACGCCCGCGGGTAAAGACATCATAGCAGTTGCTCAGCAGGTTCTGGATAACGTCCAGTCGATTAAGACGGTTGCTGCTGAGTACACCTTGCCAAACCAAGGCAAACTTAATATTGCGACGACCCATACTCAGGCTCGTTATGCCTTGCCGTCCGTTATTCAGCGATTTATTCAGCAATATCCCAAAGTGTCACTGCATATGCATCAGGGGTCTCCAGAGCAAATTAGTGAGGCGGCGGCGAAAGGGCGGGCAGATTTTGCCATTGCGACCGAGGCGCTGCATTTATATCACGACCTTATTATGTTGCCCTGCTATCACTGGAACCGCTCTATAGTAGTGCCTAAATCGCATCCGCTGACGCAACTGAGTAAGCTAACTATTGATGATATTGCTCAGTTTCCTTTGGTCACTTATGTGCATGGTTTTACCGGTCGTTCCGAGTTGGATAAAGCCTTTGCCGATGCGGGACATGAGCCTAAAATTGTCTTTACAGCAACCGATGCCGATGTGATAAAAACCTACGTCAGAATGGGATTGGGTATTGGGGTTCTGGCGAGTATGGCTTACGACCCGAAAGAAGATACCGATTTAGTGGCGATACCTGCGGAGCACATGTTTGCTCATAGTACGACTAAGATAGGTTTCCGGCGCGGAACATTTTTACGTACTTATATGTACGATTTTATTGAGAATTTTGCACCACACTTAACTCGCGATAGGGTGCAAAAAGCTACTCAGCTAAAAAGTCAGGATGAGATTGATAAACTCTTTGATAGTTGCTCACTGCCGATGCGCTAAGCACCGGCAGCAGCATCAACTGGTTAACATTCAATAATATTGACTGCCAAACCGCCGCGAGCGGTTTCTTTGTATTTGGTTTTCATATCGTTGCCGGTGTCCCACATGGTTTTAATCACTTTATCCAGAGACACTTTATGATCGCCTTCGCCTCGCATGGCTAAGCGGGCGGCATTAATGGCTTTAACCGAGCCCATGGCGTTTCGTTCAATACAGGGTACTTGTACTAAACCTCCCACCGGGTCGCAGGTTAGACCCAGGTTATGCTCCATACCTATTTCTGCCGCATTCTCGACTCTTGACGGGTCACCGCCCATAAATTCGGCCAGGGCACCAGCGGCCATTGAACAGGCAACACCCACTTCACCCTGACAACCGACTTCAGCACCTGAAATTGAAGCATTTTTCTTATAAAGAATACCGATAGCAGCTGAAGTCAGTAAGAAGCGCACGACTGCATCTTCGTCCAGCGTTTCGATGAATCTGTCAGCGTAGCTCATTACCGCAGGAATAATGCCAGCGGCTCCGTTAGTCGGGGCTGTTACAATGCGCCCGCCTGCGGCATTTTCTTCGTTAACGGCTAAAGCGTATAAATCGACCCAGTCCATGACCTGCATGGCATCGCTGGATTTTTCTTTCTTCAGTCGCTGATATAAAGACGATGCGCGGCGACGCACTTTAAGTCCACCCGGCAGAATGCCTTCGGTAGTAATACCGTTTTTGATGCTTTCCTGCATGGTGCGCCAAATCTTCATTAATCCGGCCCGAATATCCTCTTCACTGCGGAAGACTTTTTCGTTAGCCATCATTAATGAACTCATGCGCATACCGTGCTCTTTGCAATGCGCCAGAAGATCCGCTGCACTGTCAAACGGATATGGAATAGGTTTAGACGACTGTTCTATCGCTTCTTCCAGCGTCTCGTCAAAATCTTCATCGCGCACAATGAAGCCACCGCCGATGGAGTAATACAAGTCGCTGTAGATGATCTCACCGTCCTTTAGCAGCTTGAGTTCCATGGCGTTGGCGTGTTTGGGCATGGTTTTGCGGCGGTGAAAAGTAATGGCGCCTTCGCTGGGAAAGGAGACTTCTTTCTCACCAAGCAAGTTTAGCTTTTCAGTCTTACGAGTTTGCTCCAGAAAATCTTCCACGCTGTCAGTGTCTACTGTTTCTGGTGTCTCGCCCACGAGCCCAAGGATAACAGCTTTGCCGGTACCATGACCTTTACCCGTTTGGCCAAGTGATCCGAACAGTTCGACTTTTATGCCATCGGCGTTATTTAGATGCCCTGATTTTTTTGCGGCATGCAAAAATTCATAGGCTGCTTTCATCGGCCCCACAGTGTGAGAACTGGAAGGACCAATACCAATTTTGTAGATATCAAAAACGCTGATCATATTTATCCTTACCTGTCGCGCATGCGTATTCTGTTTATTATAGTATTGTCGCATGATTCATGTGGGGGGAAGCAAGTTTTAAGCAAAAATAAGTGGTCAGTTCAGTGGTCTGAAGTAATTTTTGCCGTCGGGTTGTAACTGTTCTGATAATTCACGCAAGATACCGGCGGTTGCGCCCCAAATATTGCGGTGTTGCCAGGGAATAAAATACACCCGATCATAAATAAATTTACGAATACGGTACACGTAGTGGTTTCCGTGGTCGAGAATATCAGCCAGCGGTACTTCAAAAATCTCAGCGACTTCACTTTCCTCGGCAACCAAGGGCTGTTGTGGTGAGACAAAAGCCACATAGGGGCGAATCATAAAATACGATAAGACAGGGTAGTCGTGTAAACGTCCTATGACTTCGACCTGACTGCGGGGCAGGCCAATCTCCTCTTCGGTTTCCCGCAGAGCCGTGTCCAGTAAATCGCTATCGGTTTCGTCAAAGCGACCTCCGGGGAAGCTGATTTGACCCGCATGCTTGCGTAATTTGCTGGATCGCCGGGTGAGTATGAGAGACAGTCCATGCGGACGCTCAATAATTGGAATTAACACCGCTGCAGGACGCAAACGTTTGCGCAAAGGCTCATCAATTCTGCGCTCAACCGGCGGTGAAGGGTAAAGACTAAAGCGTCGAATAAAATCAGCGCGAGTATTAATGGTCATTAGGCTAGTACCGGCAATATGCGTGACACTTTGTCTTTGGTTTCCTGATACTCATCTGCTGCTGTTGAATCAGCAACAAGACCGCCACCCGCCCAGCAATATAAGTGATCATTTTCGGCAAGCAGCGTGCGAATGGTAATGCTGGTATCACTGCGACCGTGCTGAGAAAAGTAGCCCATACTGCCACAATAAATATTACGCCGATGGGGCTCCAGCTCTTCAATAATCTGCATTGCCCGAATTTTCGGTGCGCCAGTAATAGAACCGCCCGGGAAAGCGCCGTTAAACAAACTTAATGCGGTACGGTCGGGTTGTAGTTTGCCAATAATGGTCGATACCAGGTGGTGAACCGCCGGAAAACTCTCTATGGCAAACAAGCTTGGTGTTTCGATGCTGCCCGGCTCACAGTTTTTACTGAGATCATTACGCAGTAAATCCACAATCATCAGGTTTTCTGCCCGATCCTTTTCTGAGGTTAACAGAGCCTGCTGACTAGCCTTGTCTTCGCGCGAATCTTCAAACCGCGGACGCGTACCTTTAATGGGTTTTGTTTCTACCTGCCCCTTGGCGTCGGTTAGCAGAAAGCGTTCCGGCGACAGGCTCAGAATAGCGCTGCCGGGAAGGCGCATAAAGGCAGAAAACGGTGCTGAATTCGCTTGTCGTAATCTAAGGTAAGCGGACCATTCACTGCCTCGATAACGGGCTGAATAGCGTTGCGCTAAATTAATTTGGTAGGCATCTCCGGCCAGCAGGTAGTTTTGCACGGCCTTAAATTTCTCGGTGTACTGCAGCTCGTTCATATTGCTTTGCCAGTCACTTAGCAATTGAAAAGCGTCAGGCTTTTTTGTTGCTACTGGCTGTTCCCAGAATTCTCGAAGCTCTTCTGACCCTTCTATTGGCGCAACTAACCAGACCGCGTTGCTCTGCCGGTCGATAATCAACGCCTGACTATAGTAGGCCAGCACAGCATCGGGAGACTGATAGGTGTCTGCATTAAACTCAGGGATGACTTCCAGCGAACGGCCATGGTCATAGCCGACAGCACCGGCAAAGCCACCCTGAAAAGGCAGTTTAGCAGGCCCCGAATAATGACCTGATAACTGATTCAATTGCTCGGCATAACGGCAAAGCTCGGCTGCGTTTTCGGGGGCAGGCGGCAGTTCTAAAGGAGCGTCTGTTGCTACATTTAACTTGCCTGCTTTGCTGCTTAAAACCAGATCTGGTTGTCGGAAGATAATATCGTAGGCACAGTTCTCGTGGCTTTGTGCGGCAGAGTCCAGTAATAGAGCGTAGCTTTCATGCTGACAACGCTGAAACAACTCAATAGCTGAGGCTTCGCAATCAAGTTTTATCGCACATAGATCCGGGAAAACACTCACATCATGCTCGCAATTCAGGCTAGTTATTCATTACCAATATACTACCACAGCAAATATTCGCCGGTCAGTGGCACTGGTCAGTTGTTAGTGAAAACGCTATTATAGCGCCACGCAAAAGTTAACCAAGAGGCAGTTCCATGACCACCATTCGTCAGGCCGATTTTATTGACAGTATTGCAGATGCGTTGCAGTACATCTCTTATTATCACCCACTGGATTTTATTAAAGCTCTGGATGAGGCATACCAGCGTGAAGAGAGCGAAGCGGCGAAAAACGCTATTGCTCAGGTGCTGACTAACTCGCGTATGTCTGCGCAAGGGCATCGTCCAATTTGCCAGGACACCGGTATTGTCACCTGTTTTGTGAAAGTGGGCATGGGCGTGCAATGGGATAAAACCGACCTGACCGTTCAGCAAATGGTGGATGAGGGTACTCGTCGAGCCTATAACAACCCGGACAACCCACTGCGAGCTTCTATTGTTGCTGACCCGGCGGGTGCTCGTAAAAACACAGGCGATAACACGCCAGCTGTGGTGCATATTGATATGGTGGCGGGCAATGAAATTGAAGTGATGATTGCCGCTAAAGGTGGTGGTTCTGAGAACAAATCGAAAATGGCTATGTTGAACCCCAGTGACTCTATTGCCGACTGGGTTGTTGAAACTTTGCCCAAGATGGGCGCTGGATGGTGCCCGCCGGGTATGCTGGGTATTGGTATTGGCGGTACAGCAGAAAAATCTGCGGTATTGGCAAAAGAATCGTTAATGGAGTCTGTCGATATCCATGAGTTGATTGAGCGTGGCCCGCAAAATGCAGAAGAAGAGCTGCGTTTAGAAATTTTCAACCGCGTTAACGCTTTAGGAATTGGTGCACAGGGTTTAGGTGGTTTAACAACGGTGCTGGATGTGAAAATTAAGTCACTACCGACGCACGCGGCCTCAAAGCCTGTGACTTTAATTCCGAACTGCGCGGCCACCCGTCACGTACACTTTACGTTAGACGGCAGCGGTGCGGCAGATTTAACTCCGCCGAAACTGGAAGACTGGCCGGATGTGACTTTTGAGCTAGGTGATGATGCTCGTCGTGTGAACCTGGATGAAGTGACCAAAGAAGACATTCAGGACTGGAAAATGGGTGAGACGGTGCTCTTGTCCGGTAAGTTGCTGACCGGTCGTGATGCTGCGCACAAACGCATTAAAGGTATGCTGGATAACGGCGAAAAACTGCCCGTTGATTTCAACAACCGTTTTATTTATTACGTAGGGCCGGTAGACCCTGTGGGTGATGAAGTTGTTGGTCCGGCAGGCCCTACAACCTCTACGCGTATGGATAAATTCACTGACCAAATGTTGGAAGAAGCCGGTATTATTGGCATGGTCGGTAAAGCAGAGCGTGGCCCCGAAGCTGTGGAAAGTATTCGTAAGCACAAAGCGGTGTACCTGATGGCTGTTGGCGGCGCTGCTTACCTGGTAGCAAAAGCCATTAAAAAGTCCCGTGTGGTGGCTTTTGAAGACTTGGGTATGGAAGCTATTTACGAATTTGAAGTGGAAGACATGCCGGTAACTGTGGCTGTGGATAGCGACGGTCAAAACGCGCATACCCAAGGGCCTGCTATCTGGAAAGCGAAAATTGCTGACCTCAATGAAAAATTAGGAGCTTAATGATGTCGCTGGCACTGTGGCAATGGATGGCAATAATTGGAGTGCCGGTTGTGACTGTCATTACGGCGTTGTTGTTGCTTTGGCAACAGCAGCGCCGTTTGCGTTTACAGGCAGAACAACAAAATGCGGCACTGGAGCAAGACGCGGATATTCTTCGTGAGCGCGTCGATGAACTTCAGCATGAGGTGTATGAAAAAGACAGCCGTCTGCGTGAAACTCTGGCTAGATCTGAGCATGAGCAGAAAACCGCAGAAGAAAAGCTGAACCTACTGAAGGTTAGCGAAGAACGGCTGACCCAGCAGTTTGAAAATTTAGCCAACCGTATTTTTGATGAGAAGTCCAAAGGGCTGCAGCAACATCATCAGCAGTCGTTGCAGGCAACATTAGAGCCGTTCAAACAGCAAATTGATGCGTTTAAAAAGCAAATCACCCAGCAATACACGGATGAAACCAAAGAGCGTTCTGCCTTAAAAAATGAAGTGATGTCGCTTAAGGACTTGAACCGCCAAATGGCGTCTGAAGCTGAAGCCTTAACTCGGGCATTAAAAGGTGACACCAAGCAGCAAGGTAACTGGGGCGAAGTGGTACTGGAGCGTATTCTGGAGCAGTCCGGGTTACGTGAAGGGCACGAGTATCAGACACAGGAGCATCACCGCGATGAAGACGGTAAGTCGTTCAAGCCGGATGTGATTGTGCATTTGCCGAATAAAAAAGACGTGATTATCGATTCGAAAGTCAGTTTGTCGGCCTACGAGCGGTACTTCAACTCTGATGACGATACAGAACGTGAACGGGCGTTAAATGAGCACGTTCAGTCGCTGAAGCAACACATAAAACAGTTGGGTAAAAAGAGCTACCATCAACTGGAAGGGTTGCGTACGCTGGATTATGTATTGATGTTTATTCCGATTGAGCCGGCATTTTTGCTGGCTGTTGATCGTGACCCGGAGCTTATCCGGCTGGCGCTGGACAACCAAATTATGCTGGTTAGCCCTACGAATTTACTGGTTGCCCTGCGTACCGTTCACAATATCTGGCAGTATGAGTATCAGAACCAGAATGCTGAGAAAATAGCGACCGATGCGGCACGTTTGTACGACAAGTTTGTGGGCTTTGTGGAAGACTTAGAAAAAATTGGTAACGGCTTACAAACTCTGGATAACCGTTATCAGGAAGCCATGAAGAAGCTGAGTACGGGGCGCGGAAACCTCATTGGACGGGTCGATAAATTCCGTCAGATGGGTGTGCAAACCAATAAGCGGTTAAATCCGGATTACCTCGACTCCGACGAAACAGGTCAGGAAGGCATTGAATCTGACGGTGTAGATAAGAAAAACGACTGAGCCCAGGCTCAGTCGTTTGCTTTTATCAACTTAATGCACTGCGACGATAATGATCAACCCACAGTGAGGTTGCCCCACAAACCGCCAGCGGCATAATAATCAGGTTAATCAGCGGTATCATAGTCAGCACGGTTACCCCGAATCCAAACCCTAGTGTTTTACTGCGCTGTTGGTGTAATTCAGACCGCATACGCGGAAACGACAGTTTGTGATTATCGAACGGGTAATCTAAGTATTGTATCGACATCATCCAGCAGACAAAGATATACCAAAGTACCTGTCCAATTACCGGAATAACGAGCGATAACAGAAAAAAGCCAAGTGCTCGGGGAATGTAATACATGAGTTTCTGCATTTCCCGTTTTAAAGTCCTTGGAATGTCTTTAAACAAACCTAAGAATCCCTCGTCTCCTAAGCTTTCGCCGCTTTCATAGCGTTCCACTTTTTCCGCCAGAAGCCCGTTAAAAGGGGCTGCAATTAAATGCATGATGGTGCTAAAAATAAACGAGAAGAGCGCAATAATGGTAATAACCGCCAGTGGCCATAAAATAAACTCCAGCCATTGGAAAAAGTCGGGCAACCAGCTCATAAAGCGGTTCAGCCAATAGTCGACTTCGCCATACAGCCAGGTGAAAGCAAGTGAGAACAGGATAAGGTTGGTCAGAATAGGCACCACAACATAGCGACGCAGACCTTTGGTTCGGATAAGTTCTAAACCGCGTCCTATGTAAGCTAATCCCGAGTTGCTGTAGGCTGCTTTTTGCATGAAAACTCCAGAGGTTTTAATTTGCTTAGTATAATAAGGCAATACAATGGCAATGTGCGGGCTAAATTGTTACAAATGGCTACCGGATCTGCTAGAGTCTTGTGATAATAAACCGTCGTATTAAATTGATAATAAAAACAACTGAATGCGCCTAAAACACATCAAATTAGTTGGCTTCAAATCCTTTGTGGATCCAACCAAAGTTCCCTTTCCTGACCAAATGACCTGCGTCGTCGGTCCGAACGGTTGTGGCAAATCCAATGTGATTGATGCCGTGCGCTGGGTGCTGGGTGAAAGTTCAGCAAAAAACCTGCGTGGCGATGCCATGAGCGACGTGATTTTTAATGGCTCCAGCGCCCGTAAACCGGTTTCTCAGGCCAGTGTTGAACTGGTCTTTGATAACAGTTCGGGGCGCATTCAGGGTGAGTACGCGGCATTCAATGAAATTTCGGTTAAGCGCCTGGTGACCCGTGACGGCCAGTCTAATTACTTTTTGAACGGCAGTCGTTGTCGTCGCCGTGATATTACCGATTTATTTCTGGGAACCGGTCTGGGTCCGCGCAGTTACGCCATCATTGAGCAGGGCATGATTTCTCGGCTGATTGAATCACGTCCGCAGGAATTGCGTGTTTTTATTGAAGAAGCCGCAGGCATTTCAAAATACAAAGAACGTCGCAAAGAAACTGAAAACCGGATGCTGCATACGCGCGAGAACCTTGAGCGCTTGAGTGACGTTCGCGAAGAGCTGGGTCAACAGTTGGAGAAGCTGGAGCGTCAGGCCGCGGCTGCCATCCGTTACAAGGAACTAAAAGCCAGTGAGCGTAAATTTAAAGGTGAACTGCAAGCTCTGCGTTGGCTGAAATTGGATAATCAACGACAGCAGTTGCAGGCGCAATACGCCGAACAGCAAACCGAGCTTGAGCGTTGGCAGGCACAGCAAAGTGGTGATGAACGGGGCGCTATTGAACTGAAAGAGCAGGCTGAAGAAGCGCGCGACAGAGTAGAGCTGTCGCAGGAACAAATGTTTTCAGTAGGCAATGAAATTACCCGTATTGAACAAACTTTGAAACATCAGCAAGAACTAAAAGAGCAACGCAGCCAGCGGCAACAGCAGTTAAATGAAGAAATAGAACAGCTTAATGAGCAGTTGGCGGATGATCGCTTGCAAAGAGAGCAACTGGAAGAACAGCAGCTGATGCTGGAGCCTCAGCTGGAGCAGGTTGAGGAACAGCTGGAAAGCGTGGCTGAACAGTCTCAGCAAGCTAATGAGAAATGGCGTCAGTGGCAGCAACAACAACGACAGCAGCAACAGCAGCAACGCGATGTCGAAAAACAGCAACAGCAGGCGCAACTTAAACTGCAGCAGCTGAAACAGAGCCAACAATATGCGTTGCAACAAGTTGAGCAATTTCACAACCAGCAACAAGAGTTGCAGCAACAGGAACAAGCATTATCTGTTGACGAGAACGAACAGGCTCTGGTCGAACTAAAACGTCAGCTGGAGCAGGAAGAAACTCGGTATCAGCACAGTAAGAAGCAACTGCAGGCTCTGCAGCAAGGGTTTAAAGAACAGCAGCAACAGCACCGACAGAATCAGCAGCAACAAGATAAAGCTCAGGCTCAGTTAACAGCCATTGAGCAACTGTTGGAAGGGAAGCAAAATAACGACAGCCGCAGTGAAAAATGGTTACAGCAAAACTATCCAGACAGCTTGAAAGTGAGGGAGTTACTTCAGGCTGAAAGTGGCTGGGAAATGGCAGTTGAACAGTTGGCTTACGACTGGTTGGATGCCGTGGTTCTGGAACAAGCTCCGGAAGAGCTGGAAGCGGTTTCTGGGGTAAAGTTGGTGTGGCCTGTGAGTGGGCAAGAGCCTGAAAGCTGGTCTCTGGCCAGTAAAGTCAATGGTCCGCTACGTTATTGGGCTCCGTTGCAGCAGTGTCTGGCGATTGAGCAGGATATTAACGCGGAGCAGCAATTAAAACAAAGCAACGCCAGTTTTGCTGTATCGAAAGCCGGCAACTGGTATTGGCAGGACGGTTTTATCGCGGCTCGAGTTGACGAAGATAACAGTGTTCTTCATCTGCAGACACAGCGCCAAAATTTACTCGAACAATTGGAGTCGCTGGCAGCCAGGTTGTCTGAAAGTGAAGCCCAGCTGGAGCAAACTCAGACGCAGGTTGAACAGGCTCAAGAGCAGCTGGAGCAGGTTCAGGAGCAGGTTCAGCAGACTCGTAACCAGCAGGGTAAAGTCGAAGAGCGATTGCAGTGGAATATGCAGCAGGCTGAGCAAATACAGCAGCAATTAGCGAACGTGCAAGATAAGCAGCAAGAGCAACAACTGCATGCTGAAAACGCCGCAGAGCAGCAACAGCAAATTGAAATGCAGCTGGAAGAGTTTGAATCGATGCTGGAACAAACTGAGCAGGTTGATGAAGACTTTGGCGAACAATTGGAATCTAAAGTTCGTGCCGAAGATGAACAGTTGCAGCAACTGCGCAGTCAACAGCAGCAGATGACAATGCAACAGCAGAATTTACAGGCTCAGGCTGCACAGTTACAGAAATTACTGCAGCGCAGTGAACAACGCTACCAGCAACTTTTGCAGGAACGAAGTGAGCAGCAGACTGCAGACACGGATGAAAATGAAAGTGCACTCGATGAACAGTTAACCGAGCTGCTGGATAAGCGTGGTGAAGTTGCGGAACAATTGCAAGAGCAACGCCAGCAATTGTCGCGGTTAGAGCACGATTTGCAACAAATAACTCAGGGACAATCTGCAATTCAGGTCAAAATAGGCCAGGCCAAAGAGGCCATGCAAAGTACTGAAATTGAGCAGGTTAAGCTTCAGGAACGCAGTCAGGCCGTACTGGAAACGCTGGCTGAAACAGGCCTTACATTGAAAAACATACTGGAAGAGCTCTCTTCCGACGCTGATGAAAAGCAGTGGCAGCAAGAGCTGGAGTCAATACAAAATAAAATAAAACGCTTAGGCGCTATTAACCTGGCGGCAATTGATGAAGCCGAAGCGCAAAGAGAACGTAAACAGTACCTCGACCAGCAAGTGGATGATCTATCATCGGCGCTAGACACTTTAGAAGCGGCGATTCGTAAGATTGATAAGGAAACGCGACATCGGTTTAAAACCACTTTTGATGCGATAAACCATGATTTACAAATTCTGTTTCCGAAAGTTTTTGGTGGTGGCAGTGCCACGCTCGAACTTACCGATGATGACTTACTGGAAACCGGGGTTACCATCATGGCAAGGCCACCGGGCAAGAAAAACAGTACAATTCATTTGCTTAGCGGTGGAGAAAAGGCACTGACCGCATTATCATTGGTATTCGCGATATTTCGCTTGAATCCGGCACCTTTTTGCCTGTTAGATGAGGTTGATGCGCCATTAGATGATGCCAACGTAGGACGTTTCTGCCGTCTGGTGAGTGAAATGTCGGAATCGGTGCAATTTATTTATATAAGTCACAATAAAGTGGCAATGGAAATGGCTACCCATCTGGCAGGGGTAACAATGCAGGAAGCGGGCGTTTCGAGATTGGTAGCGGTTGATGTTGAACAGGCTGTGGCGATGACAGACGCCGGATAACAAAATAAGCTTGATGGAGCAAAAATGGGCAGTTTACAAATAACCCTCAGTATTCTTGGGATCCTGGCAATCGCAGGTATTGTTGCGCATGGCGTATGGAAGATACGTAAAGGTAACCAGCAACAACGGCAGCGTGAACAACGGGTTGCAGAAAATCGTCAGCAGCAATCGTCCGGTTTTGATGACGACGGCATTGGCGAAGTTCGGATTTTAAAGAAAGAGAGTTCAGATGACGGCTTTAACCATGACCAAGCCGTTGAACCAAAAGCAAAAACATCGTCGCACAGTAATGTGAGAACACAGGACAATGATGCCGAGGCTGTCGAGCAAATGTCGATGGACCTTAGCAATGATGACGATATGTCTGACTCATTACCCTCTATGCGTGTCAGCAATGATGAAACGGTTGAAGTAGAGCAAACTGAGCTTAAGTTTGATGGGGATGTTCCTTCAGAGCCTGATGACTCTTATAAAAGTGCCGCCGAACAGAGCTCTTTGCAAGAGTCGGAGCAGGAGCTTGAGCAAGAACCTGAACCTGAAACTGAAACAGAAGTCAGTGCAGATACGACTGATGATTTTGAATCAGCTCCGGAAGAAGTTATTGCGTTACATGTTAAAGGGCCGGTACAGGGCGCAGTGTTGTTGCAAATGATGACCGAGCTGGGCTGTAAATTTGGCGAACTGGGTATTTTCCACCGCTATGAAAACACCGCAGGCACCGGCCCCATGATTTTTAGTGTCGCCAACATGTTCAACCCCGGCACGTTTGACCTGGATAACATGGAAAACTTTGAAACCGAA
The DNA here is from genome assembly GCF_004364275.1 of Idiomarina sp. H2. Taxonomy (NCBI): domain Bacteria; kingdom Pseudomonadati; phylum Pseudomonadota; class Gammaproteobacteria; order Alteromonadales; family Idiomarinaceae; genus Idiomarina; species Idiomarina sp. H2. The sequence goes on along the minus strand of NZ_SNZY01000007.1, from coordinate 65,846 downwards.
GGCGTCGCGTTTTTTATGGCCTTACCTATGAAATTTGACGGTCAGCAGGCCTTTAATATGATGTTGAATGCGGCTAAAAAGCTCGCTACCGAAATTCCTCAGGGGCAGGTTTTGGATGGCCAGCGCCAATTATTGACCCGCCAGTCTATTCACGAAGCACGCCAGCGTATTCGTGAATTTGAACGTAAACACTCAGCTTAATTACAGGTCACTATGAATCAGTCTGTTCACCAGCGCATGCAAGAGCTGGAGCAATTACTTAATCGTTACAACCAGGAATATTATGAGAATGACGAACCATCAGTGCCGGACGCTGAATATGATCGTCTTTTTCGGGAACTGAAAACTCTGGAAACTGAACACCCGGATTTAAAAAGTGCTCAGTCTCCAACTATGAAAGTTGGTGGTAAGCCCTTAGGTCAGTTTAGAAGTGTTCAACATGAAGTTCCTATGTTGTCACTGGATAATGCTTTTTCTGTCGATGAATTTGAGGCTTTTAGCAAGCGCGTTGAACAGCGGCTGGATACCAATCAAACAGTGACTTTTTGTTGCGAGCCGAAGCTTGATGGCGCTGCGGTCAGTTTACTCTATGAAAATGGTCTGTTAGTGCGTGGCGCAACCCGGGGCGATGGACAAAGCGGTGAAGATATTACCGAGAACGTTAAGACCATACGCAATGTGCCGCTAAAGCTCTCTGGCGATGTTCCTGAGCGACTGGAAGTACGGGGTGAAGTGGTTATGCCATTGGGAGCTTTTGAGCGCTTTAATGAGCATGCCCGGCAGCGCGAAGAAAAGATCTTTGCTAACCCCCGAAATGCGGCGGCAGGCAGTTTACGCCAGTTAGACTCCAGAATTACCGCAAAACGTCCTTTGCACTTTTATGCTTACAGTCTTGGGTTAATATCAGAAACCACACAACTTCCCGACAGTCATCACCAGCGTTTGTTACAGTTGAAAGACTGGGGACTGCCGGTGAATATTGAAATAAAGACGGTAGACTCGGTGCAGGGTTGCGACGATTACTACGAAGCTATTTTGGCCCGCCGGGATACCTTAAATTACGATATTGATGGCGTAGTTTTTAAAGTGGATTCTATTCGCTTGCAACAAGACTTAGGCTTTGTCGCACGTGCGCCGCGCTGGGCTATTGCACGTAAGTTTCCCGCGCAGGAACAACTGACGACCATTACCGGAGTTGACTTCCAGGTTGGCCGTACCGGCGCGATAACGCCGGTTGCGCGCTTAGAGCCCGTTAATGTGGGCGGCGTTACAGTATCTAATGCGACTTTGCATAATGCGGATGAAATTGAACGACTGGGTGTGCGTATTGGCGACTGTGTCAGTATTCGCCGCGCGGGTGACGTTATTCCGCAAGTGGTCAGCGTCATAAAAGATAAACGCCCTGAAAACACGAAGGCAATTGAATTTCCTCAGCATTGCCCGATTTGTCAATCCGATATTGAACGCGTTGAAGGCGAAGCCGTTGCCCGCTGTACCGGTGGTCTGTATTGCGCGGCCCAGCGAAAGGAAGCGATTAAACATTTTGCTTCCCGCAAAGCCATGGATATTGATGGACTAGGCGATAAAATTGTCGAGCAACTGGTAGAGCGCGACTGGATAAAATCGCCGGCCGATCTTTATCGTCTGTCCAAAGCTGAGTTGGCAACTTTGCCGAGAATGGGCGCTAAATCTGCGGAAAATCTTCGAAATGCCATTAAAGTGACGCAAGAAACAACCTTAGCCCGCTTTATTTATGCATTAGGTATTCGGGAAGTAGGGGAAGCGACGGCAAACGCGCTGGCGAATCACTTCAAAAACCTGGATGCTTTAATTGCTGCTGAAAGTGAACAGCTACAGGAAGTTCCGGATGTCGGTGCTGTTGTCGCTAAGCATATTGTGGCTTTTTTCCATGAAGCCCATAACCAGCAGGTGGTTGCGGAATTGCGTGAGTTTATTTCCTGGCCTGAGGGTGAGGAGGCAAGCTCAGTGCAAAGTGACCGCTTATCGGGCAATACCTATGTTATTACCGGTACTTTGTCGACTATGACTCGTGACGAGGCGAAGTCTGCTTTAGAAGCCTTAGGGGCGAAAGTTGCTTCCAGTGTTTCTAAAAAGACAACCGCGCTGGTTGCCGGGGAAAATGCCGGCTCAAAACTGACCAAAGCCCAGTCCCTCGGGCTTGATATATTAGATGAGAATGCGTTAGCTGAGCTGCTCAGCGACTAACGTCCTTTAACGCTCAGGTCTTTCAGAAGGCCTGAGCCATTGATATCGACAATGCCTTTTTCTTCATCAAACTCGAACCGGATAGTCGGGTGTGTGGTTTCCAGCAGATAGCTACGGTCATCAATCTGCACTCGCAGATGACTCAGTGGTTCATCTTCATCAAACTCTTGCCGGTGATTCATGCTGACTTTGTGATCACCAATATTGAGCTCGAAACCTTTGAAGAAACCATTAGCAAACTCTGCGACATAAACCTGTCCCTGCTTATTTACAAACAGATTAAGAATGTAATTTGGCGGCATTTCGGACGTACGCATTTGCGACTTGCCGGCAGTAAAAATAATGGTGTCATAAACCTTTTTATACTCAAAACCAAAGGTTAAAGGTTCCGTACGGCCTGATGGATAAATGACTTTACCACTACCTTCGGCTTTCCAGTCGGCTAAAGTTTGAGCGCTAAATAGTAGCGCTGCAAGGAAAAAAAAGTATTTTACGCTATTCATAGGTTGCCTCAACTACTCACCTCGGTAACATCTACTTTTAACTTAAGCATTTGTCCGGGTTGTAGATAACGATTGCGTTGAATGTTGTTCCATTGTTCAATTTGACGAATGGTGACATTAAATTTATCAGCAATCCTGGCTAATGAGTCACCGCTACGCACACGGTATCTTATATTACGCATGATACTGTTAATACTGCTTTGTATCGTCGAAGAAGGCTCGGCTTCCGTCCAAACCACGAGTTCTTGTCCTGGCCTTAAATAATCCCCCGGAGCCATTGAGTTCCAGCGAGCCAAGTCACGAAGGTTTACCTGATAAGCGCGACTGAGATCCCAGAGCGTATCGCCAGACTGAACAACGTGTTCAATACGTTTACCTGAACGTTTCTGATCTTGACGGTCTTCACGGCGCTGATCTTGCGATAACGTGTAATTGTCGATATCGAGTGTGGCAACTGGCACTAGCAAATGATCGCCTGCGCGGATGATATCACTGCTGATGTCATTAACCTGCTGTATCACGTCAACAGAGGTATTGTATTTTTTGGAAATAACGAGCAGGCTCTCACCCGATTTAACCTCGTGGCGGGTCCAGCTCAGCCAGTCTTTTGGCTCTGTTTTATCCAAAGCCTGTTTAAATTTATCCGCATTTTGATTAGGCAGAAGTAAACGATGTGGGCCGTTCGGCGCCGTTGCCCAGCGGTTATAACCAGAGTTGTACTGGTGCAGTAAATCCAATGGCATGTCAGCCATATCAGCAGCTAATGCTAAGTCGATTTGTGCTGGTGTCTCAACAACCTCAAGCTTTGGCTGATTTTCGATCGGGTACCATGCCACACCATACTCTTCACTGTTGGCTAATATTTCTGCTAAAGCTAATAGCTTGGGCACGTATGCGCGAGTTTCGCGAGGTAGCGACAGATTCCAGAAGTCAGTTGGTTTGTTCAGACGCTCATTCTTGCGAATTGCAGCGGCAACTCGGCCTTCACCTGAATTATAGGCTGCCAGTGCGTGCATCCAGTCACCGTCGAAGTATCGATGAAGTGCCTGTAAATAATCGAGTGCAGCGTGTGTTGCGGCAAAAACATCGCGACGACCATCGTACCACCAGTTGATATCCAAACCATATTGACGCGCGGTACCCGGAATAAACTGCCAGACACCAGAGGCACTGCCGTGCGAATAAGCAAACGGGTCGAAAGCACTTTCGACTATCGGCAATAAAGCCAGATCTACTGGCATATCACGTTTTTCCAGCTCTTCAACAATGAGATGCAGGTAAGGTTCAGCGCGCTTAGCAACGCGGTCTAAATACTCCGGGTGGCTGGCATACCAGTTGCGCTGGCTTTGCACTCTGGATACATCAGGCACATGAAAGCTCAATTGCTGGCGAATACGCACCCATAAATCTTCCTGCTCTTGCGGGGTAAGCTTTACAGGTTCGCTGATTTTGATTTCTTCTTCGGCGTGCCGACTGATCACTTCTTCCGGAATGACCGTCAGTTTAAGCTCTGTAGTTTCGTTTTTTGTATTTACCGGTTCATTATTACTAAACAGCATTGTGCTCTGGCAGCCGCTTAATGCCAAACCACTGGCCACCATACAATACTTTAACCATACGTTCTTTTGCTTGCTGTTTATCATGCGTAATCTACTTCCGATAATTATTAAAATCTTGAGGAGTTTAAAGAATCACGCATTATCTTTCCACTGTCTAATTGTATAAAAAACATCCTCGGGGCTATTTTTTACACTTTCTGCATGCTTATTTGCTGCTGCAATAACACTTTTTTGGTCAAACCGGAGAAAAGGATTAATGGCTAACTCTAGTTGCAGCGTGCTTGGCAGAGTTATTTGCTCTTGTTCACGTAACATTCTGACCTTTTCAGCGTAACTTTGCAGCACAGCGTTCTCTGGCTCAACTTTCAATGCGAAATTTACATTCGCCTGAGTATATTCGTGGGCACAGAAGACCCGAGTTTCGCCCGGCAGCTTACGCAGCTTTAATAACGACTGCGTGAATTGTTCTGGCGTACCTTCAAACATACGGCCACAGCCACCGGAAAACAGTGTGTCACCGCAAAACAAAAAGCCGGGAGTATAAAAACTGATGTGGTCCAGTGTGTGTCCCGGAGTGGTTAATACCTGCCACTGAATACCTCCAACGGTCAGTTCATCGCCTTCTGTAACTGTCTGGGTGAGCGTTTCTATCTCTGGGTTTTCCGGACCGATGACCGGACACGGGCTCTGTTCTATTAATTCAGCTATGCCACCAGTGTGGTCGTAATGGTGGTGAGTGACTAAAATAGTCTCAATACTTTTACTATTTTGTTCCAACCATTGTTGAACGGGTTGGGCTTCGCCGGGGTCTACAATAATAACCTTGTTTTTATCGTTGGTTTCAATTGCCCATATGTAGTTGTCGTCGAAAGCTTCAATAGCGTGCACTCGCATGTTAACCCCTATAACGCTAGGATGAGAAACCCAGCGAGTAAGTTGAAGATAAGTTCATAATACAGGAATTAGCCGTGTTAATTAAACCAGCATATTCGAAAATTGATTTAGCGGCTCCCGGGGACTGGCAGCAAATGGCTTGCGGGCACTACATGATGGAACAGACGGCTGAGTTAATTCGCGCTCATCAGCGACGGTTGAAACCAGGAAAAACCGTGGCTATAGGCTCTTTGAGTCCGGGGCTTAACGAGTGTATTAAAAATGGAGCTCAGTGGCTGACTGTCGGCACAGGTAGTGACGTAGCGGTTCGCAGCAAATTAACGGAGCTGGCTTTGAAGGAAGACAGTGTCGATAACCTAGTTGCTCCTTTTGTCCTTGAATTTTGTCGGCATCCGCACCAGCTACTTAGGGAGGTTACGAGAGTACTGGATGATGATGGCGTATTAATACTTACGGGGTTTAACCCCTATAGTCCGGCAGTAGCCAGTGGCTTTTTCATTCGCCATAAAAAGAGCTTTCCATGGTGTGGAAGGTACTTTACGCCAGTGAGAGTTAAGGACTGGCTGGAATTATTGGGATTCGAAATTCTGGAGTCTGAATTTTATGTTTCGAATTTTCTGCACCATAGCGAACACCGGGGAAGTGACTGGTCGACGAAGCTAAGCAACCTGATACCAGGACTGCGCGCCGCTTATTTCATAGTGGCACGAAAACAAACTCTGATTAACAGATTAAAACCGTCAGCTCAAAGAAAGCAGCTTGCGGTTAATGGAAGACAGGCAGCAACAGCAATGACGACGAAACATTTTTCAAAGTCTAATAAACAAATAAGAGGTAAATCATGATTACAGCACAAGAGTTATGTGGAAAAGCGAAATCGAACGTCAAAGAAGTAAACACCGAAGAACTACAAAAGGCCATAGAGCAGGGCGCGCGCGTTATTGATGTAAGAGAACCGGCTGAATATGGACAGGGGCACATTCGACAAGCGGTGAACATGCCCCGTGGTGTGTTGGAAATGCAGCTAAATCAGCACCCTGATGTGGCTGGATATGACAATGCTCTGGAACGCATCGCCGAAAAGCCTTTGTACCTTATTTGTCGAACCGGTGGTCGCTCAGCTCTGGCGGCAGAGAGCTTACAACGCATGGGGCTGGATAATGTCTATAGCGTAGATGGCGGCATGAGTGCCTGGCAGGAAAATAAACTGCCGGTAGTTGCCGGCGAGTAATTTACTCGCCCCCAAATCCTTCATCTTCAAGCATAGGCTCGCGCGTTGCGGCGTCGCGGGCCAGTTCATCACAACGCTCATTTTGTTTATGCCCGGAATGGCCTTTAATCCATTTCCATTCAACTTTATGACGGTTAACTTCTTCGTCCAGTTGTTGCCATAAGTCTTTATTTTTAACCGCTTTACGAGCAGAAGTACGCCAGCCGTTTTGCTTCCAGCGATGCATCCACTGCTCGACACCTTGTTTCACATACTGGCTGTCGGTAGTCAGAATGACATGACAGGAGCGCTTTAACTCGCGCAGGCCAGCGATAGTAGCCAGCATCTCCATGCGGTTATTGGTGGTCAGACGATACCCCTGACTTAATTCTTTGTGATGTTTTCCATATTCCAGTACAGCGCCATAGCCACCCGGCCCCGGGTTTCCCAGACAAGAACCATCAGTATATAAATGAACAGTTTTTGAGTTCGACATGTTACTTGCTACTATATCCTCTGTTTCCAGCGAGTATATCAGGATTTCACCATGCGTCAGGTCGTATTAGATACAGAAACTACCGGAATTGACCCTGCAAAGGGACACAGAATTATTGAAATAGGCTGTGTGGAGCTTATTAATCGCAAATTAACCGGTAATCATTTTCATGTTTACATTAATCCGGAGCGGGTGGTCGAGCAGGAAGCAATTGAAGTTCACGGTATAACCAATGACTTTTTAACCGACAAGCCCGTATTCGCTCAGGTGGTGCAAGATTTCATTGAATTTATTAAAGGCTCTCAGTTAGTTATTCATAATGCACCATTTGACGTGGGCTTTATGGATGCTGAATTTAGTCGTATTCGCCCGGCGGTTGGCCTGACCAATGATTTTTGCTCGGTACTCGATACCTTGCAGCTTGCCCGTGAAATGCGCCCGGGGCAAAGAAACAGTTTGGATGCACTATGCCGCGCCTACGACGTTGATAACTCTGCGCGTGAACTGCACGGCGCCTTACTGGATGCCGAGATTCTTGCTGACGTCTATTTGATGATGACCGGTGGGCAAACGGCATTAAACCTGGCCAGCCACGGAAAAGACAATCAGGGTGGCTCACAAAAAGTGGAACATCAACGAATAACCAATCGTCCCGCATTAAAGGTTTTACGGGCAACGGCCGATGAAGAAGCATTACATCAGGAGCGTTTGGCGCGAGTCAAAGAAGAAGGTGGACATTGTCTGTGGCAAGACTCTTAGCAGTATTATTGGTTTTAATAAGTAGCTCATCAGCCTACGCGGTACAGAGTTTTAGCACGGTTGACTCTGACTCGAAAGAGGAAGTTGAAAAGCGTGCGATGAGCCTTATTGAAGGCGATCTTACTAATAAATTGCCAATTAAAGGGCAAAGTTTCCGCATAGACGAGAACGTTGAAGAGATTACTCTGTTATTTTTCCGCGAGCCGGGTAGCAAGCCCCTGGTTATTATCAAGCCTGATGGGAGCAAGTGGTACGATACTCGTTATCCAGCGGAAAAAGTAACTTGGTATACCGATCCTAACTTTGACATTATCCGGATAAAAGAACCTCAGCCTGGCCCCTGGCAGGCCGCTGGTCGCATCGATGAAGAAAATAAAGCCTTAGTTATTTCTGATATTCGCTTTGAAGCTGAGCCTTTACCTAGTCCATTATTCCAGAACGAAGAGCTGAAAGTAGAAGGAAAACTCTATAATGGCGACGAAGTGGTTAAAACTTCACGTTTTCGTCAGACCGTTTTGCTGGATGTTCTATTTGTCAGTACCAATAACTCAGACTTTGATAACTTCGGCTCGAATCCGTCACGTGTGGCACAATTTGAAGACGACGGGCGAGGGCATGACGAAAGAGCGGGTGATGGTATATTTACCGGTTTCTTTAATCTGGATGTTGTACCAGGTGAGTGGATGGCCACTTATGAAATGACCACCCCTCTGTACCAACGAGTGTTTGAATCAGGCCCTGTTGAGGTTAAGCCGTTACCAGTTGAATTTAATGTTATTCAGTCAGAGTCTGTGGACGATAATCATCAATTAGTCGTTCGTGTTAATGAAGACTGGATAGATCCACAGAGCCTGGTGATTAATGGTGAAACCAGCTTCCCTAACGGAGAGGTTCGTAAATTTACGGTCAGCCAGATAGAGGGCTTTCCGCACAGCGTCGAAATTGCCAACCTGGCTTTTGGTAAACACCTTATAGACTTAGATATTTTTGCCACCAGTGTAGGGGGGCGTGAGTTTGAGGCCAGAATTGATGACTTTAGTTTTATTGCAAAGGAACCGCCTCCTCCTGAACCGACAGCCGCAGAGCTGGCTGAACGACAGCAAATAGAGCTTGAGCGTCAACGTGAACAGACAAGACTAGAACGCGAGGCCAAGCAAAAACAGGCGATGACCAATCTGATCATTATTGTTGTTGTTAATATTGTTCTCATTGCGTTAGCTTTAGTTGGGCTGTGGTGGTTTAAGTTTCGTCGGAAAAAAGTTGCCGTTGAGAGCGATGAAGCGGAAGCTGAAAAACCAGAGAAAAGTGGTAAAAAGTGACCTTTGTGGTTAAAAAAGCACAGATCTGAATATAAATCAGACAGTCGGTTAAAATCTTTAAAAAAAGTGTTGACTCATTTGCCCCTCACTCGTAATATGCACGCCGCGTTGAGGGAGACTTCAACGTGTAGTACTAATGCGGAGTGGTAGTTCAGTTGGTTAGAATGCCGGCCTGTCACGCCGGAGGTCGCGGGTTCGAGTCCCGTCCACTCCGCCATTTAGTACGCCTCAAAGAATTTTTGCGGAGTGGTAGTTCAGTTGGTTAGAATGCCGGCCTGTCACGCCGGAGGTCGCGGGTTCGAGTCCCGTCCACTCCGCCATTATTCTCTCTCTTAGTAATCCCCCCTGTAAAATCTAAATTAATTATATTTTTTATTTTCTTTCGTTTGTTGTATTTTTTATCCATCTTAAGTTTTACCCCGAAGATCATGCTTTTTGCCGTTTAGCTCTTGAGCCTGAGCCTCCACAGGGCTAGAGTATTGTCACCAAAATCACAATGATAAACATAGACAACGGGAGATACCCATGCGGAAAACTTTACTGGCTGTAGCTGTGAGTGCGGCAGTATCGTTGGGAGCTTGCAGTGATGCAAATGACTCATCGACAACTGAGAACAAAACTGCTTCAACTGAAGCTTCTAAAGACAGCAGTCAACAAGCAAAAGAAACCAACCCATTCTACAAACCCAGCCCTCTGCTGTATCAGGCACCTGACTTCGATGCCATTGAGTTCAAACATTTTGAGCCTGCGTTTGAAAAGGGTATGGATGAGCACATGGCTGAAATTGAAGCCATTGCAAATAACTCAGCAGAGCCAACATTTGAGAATACCATTGTAGCGATGGAAAAATCGGGTGCGATCCTTGGCCGTGTTTCATCAGTTTTCTACAACCTGTCATCGTCCAATAGTAATGAACAAATTCGCGAGCTGCAGGGTAAGTTAGCTCCGAAGTTAGCGGCTCATAGCGATAATATTCGTCTGAACGCTAAATTGTTTGCCCGAATTAAGTCACTTCATGACAAACGTGACGAATTAGAGCTGGATACTGCGTCAGAACGTTTATTAGAAGACACCTACAAAGGTTTTGTCCGTGCTGGTGCTGAACTAAATGAAGATGAGCAGCAACAGATTCGCGATGTTAATTCGCAACTTTCCAGCCTGACCACAGAATTTCGCAACAGCTTAATGAAGTTGACCAAGGAAAATGTGATTGTCGTTGATTCTAAAGAAGAATTAGCCGGCTTAAGTGATAGTCAAATCAGTAGCTTGGCGAGTGCGGCTGAAAGCCGTGATATGCCGGGTAAATACGCCATTACTTTAACTAACACAACACGTCAGTCTATTTTGACTGATCTTGAAAACCGCGAATTGCGTCAGCGCATTTGGGAAGCGTCCTCAAACCGTGGCACAGGAAATACCGAAACCGATACTCGCCCAATGGTTGCAAAGCTAACTCAGTTGCGTGCAGAAAAGGCGAATCTATTAGGTTATGACACCTGGGGTGATTACGTTCTTGAAGAAAACATGGCCGGTAATCCAGAAGCCGCTCAAAAAATGTTGCGTGATCTGGTTCCTGCAGTTGTAAGCAACGTTGAAAGCGAAGCCGAAGAGATTCGTGCGATGATTGAGGCTGAAGGCGAACAGCATGAACTGAAACCGTGGGACTGGTTCTACTACGCAGAGAAAGTTCGCGAAGAAAAATACGCGATTGACTCTGACGAAGTGAAAAAATACTTCGAATTTAATCGTGTTCTGGAAGACGGCGTGTTCTATGCAATGAACCAACTGTTTGGCATCACTTTTGAAGAGCGTAACGATATCCCTGTTTATCAGGATGATGTTGTTGTTTATGAAGTGAAAGACGTAGACGGCTCAAGTTTAGGTTTGTTCTATGCGGACTATTATGCTCGCGACAGCAAACGCGGTGGAGCCTGGATGAGCTCGTTCCGTACTCAGTCTGAATTGATGAACCAGAAGCCGGTTATTTTGAATAACATGAACATCACTAAAGCGCCTGAGGGTGAACCAACCTTGTTAAGCTTTGATGAAGTTTCAACCATGTTCCATGAAATGGGCCATGCGTTGCACGGCATGTTCTCTGACGTGAAATATCCATCTCAGGCAGGTACGTCTGTGCCGCGTGACTACGTTGAGTTCCCTTCAACTTTCCAGGAAGACTGGACGCTGAACCCGAAAGTTATTGCAAATTATGCAAAGCATTACGAAACGGGTGAACAGATTCCTGACGAGTTACTGCAAAAAGTACTGGATGCACGTAACTTTAACCAGGGCTTTGATACTTTAGAGTATATTTCCGCTGCGTTACTGGATCTTGAGTATCATACAGTGGAGCCGGGTACAGAAATTAGCGACATTGAGAAGTTTGAGCAGGACGCGCTGGAGAAAAACGGTGTAGCGATTGAAGCTGTACCACCACGCTACCGTTCAACTTACTTTGCTCACGTATTTGCGGGCGGCTACTCAGCAGGTTACTACGCTTACATGTGGAGTGAAGTGCTGGCAGCCGATGCGTTTAAACACATGGGCAATAATGGTGGTTTGAGCCTTGAAAATGGCCAGGCTTTCCGTAAAGAAATTCTGTCCAAAGGCAGCAGTAAAGATCCTATGCAACAGTACATCGACTGGCGTGGTCAGGAGCCAACTGTTGAAGCCTTACTTGAGCGTCGCGGACTAACGAATCCTAGTATTGACTAAGTCATACTGAAATAATTTCGACTGAACAGTCGTTATCTAAAGCCACTGGCGTTATCATCGTCAGTGGCTTTTTTATTATCTGCAGATAGGCGAGGCACAAATGCAAGAACGGATTGTAATAGTTGGTGGCGGTGCAGGCGGATTAGAATTGGCTACTATGCTGGGAAGAAAGCTGGGTCGCAAGAAGAAAGCAAAGATAATGCTAATTGACAGAAACAGTACCCACTTGTGGAAGCCGTTGTTGCACGAAGTTGCCTCAGGTGCTCTGGACTCGCGGCTGGCTGAACTGGATTATCGCGGACAAAGTGCCCGCGAGGGTTTTCAGTTTCTGGTTGGCACTTTAGAGGCTGTGAATAAAAACGAAAAGTCGATTCAATTAGCGGCAATAAAAGATGAGCAGGGTAATGAAGTGTTGGCGCCGCGCAGTATTCAATACGATAGATTAATTCTTTCCATTGGCAGTGTTACCGCAGATTTTGGAACCCCCGGAGTTAGCGATCATTGCTATTTCCTGGACTCATTACGCCAGGCGGATGAATTCCATGAACATTTATTAAATGAATTTTTACGAGTAAACCAGTCGATTGAGGACGGCGAAAATACGAAATTGTCACTGGCTATTGTGGGCGGCGGGGCGACCGGAGTTGAGCTGGCTGCTGAACTCATTCACTCAGTGTCATTGTTGTCTATTTATGGTCTTTCTTTCCTTGATCAAAAGCATTTTGAAGTTCGTTTGGTCGAAGCCGGTAAACGATTGCTGCCTGCGTTACCTGAGCGTTTGTCAGCATCAGTAGAGAAGAAACTGAAATCGTTAGGTGTCGAAGTCATATTGGGTAACCCGGTTACTGAAGTAAAAGAAAACACTCTGGTGTTGTCTGAAGGAGAGAATATCAACGCCAATTTAATGGTCTGGGCGGCTGGTGTCCGGGCTCCTGACTTCGTCAGTGAATGGGGTCTGAAAGTGCGCAAAAACAATCAAATTGAGGTAAATGAGTATCTCCAGTCAGTATCTGACGAAAGCATTTATGCTATTGGTGACTGTGCTGGTTGCCGCATAGATGACGAACGTTGGGTACCACCAAGGGCCCAGTCCGCACATCAGATGGCTGAATGTTTGTATCAGAATATTGTACGTGAGTACCGCAACAAACCGGCAAAAGCCTTCAAATATAAAGACCGGGGTTCACTCGTCTCACTGAGTCGTTTTTCGGCGGTGGGTAATTTAATGCAAAGTAAAAGTCTGTCAATGTCGCTTGAAGGCACTTTAGCGCGTTGGGCTTACGCCAGTTTATACCGGATGCACCAAAGAGCCTTACACGGCTGGTGGAAGATGTTTTTGTTGTTAATGGTGGACAAACTTAACCATGTTGTAAAACCGCGACTGAAGTTACACTGACGATATACTTCAGAGGCTGCTTAAGGCACAATAACGACCCTAAAATGATAATGAAAAAAGCCAGACTGTATCCGTAAAATGACTGCACCAAATTTTGTTCACTTAAGAGTTCATAGCGACTTTTCCATGATAGATGGACTGGCGAAAGTTGGTCCAATTTGTGAGGCTGTTGCTGAAGCGGGTATGCCTGCTTTAGCCATTACCGACCAAATGAACTTTTGTGGTTTGGTTCGCTACTATGGAAAAGCGCATCAACTGGGCTTAAAGCCTTTAATAGGGTGCGATTTCTGGGTGCAGGCTGACTATCCTGAATCTGAAATTTTCCGCCTGACTGCATTGGCAATGGATAATGAAGGTTATCAGCAGATAACTCAGCTTATTTCAAAAGCTTATTTGCGCGGTAATATTAAAGGCAAGCCGGTTATCGATAAAGACTGGCTGAAGGAGCATAACGAGGGCATTATTTTGTTGTCCGGAAGCCGTCAGGGTGATGTAGGACATGCTCTAATTAAAGGCCACGACAGCCAGCTGGATGCTGCCCTCGATTTCTACCAGCAATATTTTCCTGACCGCTATTACCTGGAACTGGTGCGCACCGGTCGGCCTCAGGAAGAAACCTATTTACATAAAGCGGTGGCTTTAGCCGGAGAAACTGGCCTACCCGTTGTCGCTACTAATGAAGTGGTTTTCCTGAAAGAAGAAGACTTTGATGCTCACGAAATTCGTGTGGCTATTCACGACGGGTACCAGTTGGAAGACAAACGTCGGCCGAAAAAATATTCACCACAACAATATTTGCGCTCCAGCGAAGAAATGACAGAGTTGTTTTCTGACATTCCTGAAGCAATAGAAAATACTGTTGAAATAGCCAAGCGCTGTAATGTCACTGTGCGTTTGGGCGAATACTTCCTGCCTAAGTTTCCAACTGGCGACCTGACCACGGAAGAGTTCTTAGTTAAGGTTTCGGAAGAAGGGCTGGAAGAACGTTTAGAGTTTTTGTTTCCTGACGCGGAAGAGCGACAGCAAAAGCGTCCAGAGTACGATGAACGACTCAAGCGTGAGCTTGGCGTTATTAACGATATGGGCTTCCCCGGGTATTTCCTTATCGTTATGGAGTTCATTCAGTGGAGTAAAGATAACGGCATACCCGTAGGCCCGGGGCGCGGTTCAGGTGCTGGCTCTCTGGTGGCTTATGCACTTAAAATAACGGATTTGGATCCGCTTGAATTTGACTTACTTTTTGAGCGATTCCTTAACCCTGAACGGGTTTCTATGCCAGATTTCGATGTCGACTTCTGCATGGATCGTCGGGATGAAGTTATCGATCACGTTGCTGACCTGTATGGTCGTGAAGCGGTTTCGCAAATTATTACCTTCGGTACTATGGCGGCTAAGGCTGCTATACGAGATGTCGGACGGGTACTGGCTCATCCCTATGGTTTTGTCGACCGAATTTCCAAATTAATACCGGGCGATCCGGGCATGACGCTGGCCAAAGCCTTTGAAATTGAGCCCCAGCTTGGCGCCGCGTACGACCAGGATGAAGAAGTTAAGGCCATTATTGATATGGCGCGTATTCTTGAAGGTGTGACTCGTAATGCTGGTAAACACGCTGGTGGCGTGGTTATTTCTCCAACCAAAATAACCGACTTCTCGCCACTGTATTGCGATGATGAAGGTAACAACCCGGTCACTCAGTTTGATAAAGATGATGTTGAGTCGGCAGGTCTGGTTAAGTTCGACTTTTTGGGTTTGAGAACGCTGACCATTATTCAGTGGGCGGTTGATATGGTGAACCGCCGGCATGCTAAGAGCGGTAAAGATCCTATTGATATTACGTCGATTGATTTAACTGATCCGGCGTGTTTTAAACTGTTGAAAAAAGCCGAAACAACGGCGGTGTTTCAGTTAGAGTCGCGTGGCATGAAAGAGCTTATTAAAAAGCTTTTGCCAGACTCTTTCGAAGACATTATCGCCCTGGTGGCGCTATTCCGGCCGGGGCCACTGCAGTCCGGCATGGTTGATAACTTTATTGACCGGAAGCACGGCAGGGAAGAAATTTCGTACCCCGATGCTGAGTATCAGCATGAGAGTTTGCAACCCATACTAGAGCCGACTTACGGTGTCATTCTCTACCAGGAACAGGTCATGCAAATTGCCCAGGTTCTGGCTGGCTACACTTTGGGTGGCGCAGATTTGTTACGCCGTGCAATGGGTAAGAAAAAGCCCGAGGAAATGGCTAAGCAACGAGAAATTTTTGCTAAGGGTGCGGCGCAAAATAATATCGACCCTGAACTGGCGACGAAAATCTTCGACTTGGTAGAGAAATTTGCCGGTTATGGCTTTAACAAGTCGCACTCGGCTGCCTACGCTTTAGTTTCATACCAGACTTTATGGATGAAAACCCACTTCCCGGCAGAGTTTATGGCTGCGGTGATGTCCGCCGATATGGATAATACCGACAAAATTGTCACTCTGGCGGACGAATGTGAACGCATGGGACTGGACTTGTTGCCTCCGGACGTAAACAAAGGCGAATATAAGTTTACCGTCGATGAACAGCAACGAGTGGTGTACGGTATAGGCGCAATAAAAGGTGTGGGTGAAGCGCCAATTGAGTCTATTATTAAAGCCCGGGAAGAAGGCGGGCCGTTCCGGGATTTATTCGACTTCTGTTGCCGGGTTGATCTGAAGCGAATGAATAAGCGCATTCTGCAGCGCTTAATTCGTGCTGGCGCAATGGACAACTTAGGACCTCACCGTGCTTCATTAATGGCGACGCTGGAAAAAGCCATTCGTCAGGCCGAACAGCATTTGAATGCGGAAAAAATTGGTCAGTCGGATATGTTTGGGGTGCTTACCACCGAACCTGAAGCGGTTGAACAGGAGTTTGTCAGCGTACGTAAATGGTCGGAAGCGGTCTGGTTGGAAGGAGAGCGCGATACCCTCGGTCTTTATTTGACTGGTCACCCCATTAACCGTTTTCGTGCAGAGCTCAAACATTACATTAATAGTACATTGTCCAATGTTACTCCTACCCGTAAAGATGAGAGTATTGCTATTGCCGGGCTGGTGATTGATGTGAGAGTACTGACCAATAAAAGAGGTCAGCGTTTTGCTATAGTGACTTTAGATGACAAAACAGCGCGCATGGATGTACGCTTATTTAGTAACGAATACGAAAGTTATCAGGAATTGCTCGAAAAAGACCGAATTTTGTGGATAAAAGGTGAGGTCAGATTTGATAACTTCAGTAATAGCAATACAATGACTGCCAGAGAAGTGATGGCAATTGAGCAGGCTCGGGAAACTTATCTCCGGCATTTAGCAATTACAGTGACGGATGAGCAGCTTGCTAAAGGTCTTGCCGGAAAACTGGAAAAGCTATTACAGCCCTTTGCTGAAGGGACTTGTCCGATAAAAATGCGGTATCAGTCGGAACGCGTTGAAGCCACGTTAAATGTTGGCGCACAATGGTATGTGAATCCGTCTGATGAATTAATATACGAATTACAGAATTTGCTGGGAACTCAGCAAGTTTCACTTGAATTTTAAAGGAAATGACAGCGAATGAGCCTTAATTTTCTGGATTTTGAACAACCTATTGCGGAACTTGAAGCGCAAATCGAGGAACTGAAGTCTGTTGGCAACCGCGGGCAACTGGATCTTAACTTAGAAGAGGAAGTGCAGCGACTGACCACCAAGAGTCAGGAACTGACAGAGAAAATCTTTTCTGATTTAGGTGCGTGGCAGGTTGCACAGCTGGCGCGTCATCCGTTGCGTCCTTACACGCTTGACTATATTCGCATGATATTCACCGAGTTTGACGAAATGGCGGGTGATCGCTCTTTTGCTAATGACGAGGCGATTGTTGGCGGTATTGCGCGTTTAGACGGCACTCCGGTTATGGTTATAGGCCAGCAAAAAGGCCGTGAAACCAAAGAGAAGATCCGTCGTAACTTTGGTATGCCCAAGCCGGAAGGTTATCGTAAGGCGCTACGCCTGATGCAAACCGCCGAGCGTTTTAAAATGCCAATTGTTACCTTCATTGATACACCTGGAGCTTACCCGGGAATTGGTGCGGAAGAGCGCGGTCAGAGTGAAGCCATTGCACGTAACCTGAAAGTTATGGCTCGTTTAACCGTTCCTATTGTTTGTACTGTTATTGGAGAAGGTGGTTCTGGTGGTGCTCTGGCTATTGGCGTCGGTGACCGCGTTAATATGCTGCAATACAGTACCTACTCGGTTATTTCTCCGGAAGGTTGTGCTTCTATTTTGTGGAAAAGTGCCAGCAAAGCGCCATTAGCGGCAGAAGCTATGGGCGTAACCGCAGCGCGGAGTAAAGAGCTGGGTCTGGTTGATTCTGTGATACCTGAACCTTTAGGTGGCGCACACCGCCATCAGGAAGAAATGGCGGTACGCCTTAAGCGTCAGCTGATTGCTGATTTAGGAAGCTTACAGGGCTTAAGCCATGAGGAATTGCTGGACCAGCGTTATCGTAAACTCATGTCTTTTGGTTACTGCTAATTACCAATGATGAAAGATGGTCTTTACGACCTGTTTTGTGAAAGCTTAGAGTCTCTTGCATTAAAGCCGGGGCAGCAATTAGTTGCTGCCCTTGGTGGCGGGGCTGACTCGCAAACTATCCTCGATTTACTGATGCGCTTTCGTCAGCAGAACCCTCAGTATCAGTATTTAGCCATTCATTTAGATCATAGTTTTCACCCCAGTTCAGCTGACTGGTCGTCGACTATTGAGCATGCTGCTAAGGCCTATGGTGTAAAAACGGTTTTTGAACCGCTTAATGTCCCAATAGAAAACCGCCAAAGCAAAGAGGCCGCAGGGCGTGAAAGCCGTTACCGGAGAATGGCCGAGCTGACTGAGGATGATGCGGTATTGCTGTTAGGGCAACACCGCAATGATCAGATCGAGACCTTTTTTTTGCAATTAAAACGCGGCAGCGGGCCAAAAGGCTTATCCTCAATGGCTGCTATTCAGCCTTGGGTTGGCCGCCGTCGTCTCTGCCGGCCTTTGCTTAGAGTGAGTAAAGAAGACATTTTAAGCTACGCGCAGCAACGGAAATTAACCTGGATTGAAGACGATACGAACTATGATACCCGTATTGAGCGGAATTTTTTGCGGCATAAAGTGGTGCCGTTATTAGAGCAGCGTTGGCCTCAGTTTGGGAATAGCGTGCTGAGGTCAGCAAAACTTTGTGCCGAGCAACAGCAGGTGATGGATGAACTCTTGCAGGAAAAGCTGCATAAGGCGCAGAAGCACAAGAGTCACTTTCCTTTAAGTTTGCTGAGGGAGCATTCTGCGGCTATGCAGCGAGCGTTACTGCGAACCTGGCTGCAGGAACAAAAATATTCGTTGCCCAGTTACGAGCAACTGGAGCAAATTCGGTTACAAGCTCAAAGCGCAACAGACGATAGCCAAATGCAGGTTCAGTGTGATGGCTACAGTGTGCGCTACTTTCAATACGCATTATGGTGCGACAACAATGTCGGCCAGTTACCTGAAGATTGTTGGTTAGCTGAGGCTAATGTCAATTTGGGTGAATGGGGAAAATTAAGCGTGCCAGATGCATTGCTGACAAATAATAATGAGTTGAGATTAACCTTTTCGTTAACCTCAGAAAAACTGGCAAAACCCGGACGTCAGGGGCGCAAAAAACTGAAAGACTGGCTGAAGCAGGCGGGAATTCCGCCGTGGTTAAGAGCCCGACGACCAATACTTGAGTTGAACGCTCAGTACGTGTGGGTAGCCGGACTTGGCTGGTTCAGCTACCAGGTTATTGAGAAAACAGAATTCGACAGCCTTAAGTTACCTGAGCCAAACTGGGTTAGCTCAGGTGTTGATTCTTACCGGTTACTTTAGCGGCGTAAAGGCGTCTGTCGGCTTCATCAATAATATCCTGCGGGCTATGAAAGCTCTCCATAACCAGGCTACCAGCGCTGACGCCAATATTGAAAGTGGCAAGGCTAATATCGTTATCAAGCGCGTCCCGAATACGCCGAAAAACGTCATCTGCTTGTTCGGGCCTTGTGTTTTCCAGTATTAATACAAATTCATCGCCACCATAGCGAAATACCCTATCCGTATCGCGCAGTTGCTGTTGCAATAAATTACCAAAGAGCTTTAGTACTTCATCACCTTGCTGGTGCCCATGACGGTCGTTGACTTTCTTAAAGCCATCCATATCCAATAGCATGACAATATGAGACTGTTTACTATCGCGCTTTAAACGTGCACTGATGTGCTCAAGCGTTTCGTCCAGTAAGGCTCTGTTGCCAAGGCCGGTTAAATGGTCTCGTATCGCAACTTTTCTTAAGCGCGAAAACTCTATAGCGTTACGCAGAGGGAAAGTCAGCTGTCGGTGCATTTGTTCCAGACGCACTTTATTCACATAGGATGGTTGACGTTTGAATTGGTAAACCATTTGTCCTAAGTATTCTTTATCGGCATAAAGCATTACCGAGTATTCGCTCTCAAGGCTTTCGTAGTCGCCAATCAAATTAATAATTTGGTCATCAGAGATAAATTGCAGGGCACTTACCGGTAAACGCTGAACCATGTAATCTGCGTAAATAGATAATACCTGATGCAAATCGAGAGATGTCTGCAACCGTTCAGTTAACGGGGTTGATTTGCTTTGCAAGTCAGCCGATGAGGTTAATTGACTGATAATTGCCTGAGTTTTGTTCTCAGTTGCCTTACTCTCAGTTTTTGCTACAGCTCTGTTTAGCATGACAAACCTTTTTGCCTGAATTTGATAATTGAAAATTTATTTGCAAATATTAGGCCAAGAATAGAAAAGCTATATTTTACAAAACGTTATAAGAGATAGTTTTTCTGAAACAAAAGAGTGTTACTATTTTGACACTCATAAAAACACAGAAATCCAGGAGTTTATGAATGAACGGTACATTTTCCAGCCTTCTGCTTTTATTAGCGGTTGCCGTTATTCTTGTCTGGCTCTTCAGAAGGGTGAAATTGCCGGCAATTTTAGCCTACCTGGTTGCCGGTATTATTGCCGGGCCGGATGTTATGGGCTGGATAGCTGACCCGGATGATTATCATCTGGTGGCTGAGCTGGGTATTGTTTTGCTCCTGTTTTCGCTGGGGCTTGAGTTCTCTTTACCTAAGATGATCGCCATGCGGCGATGGGTATTCGGGTTAGGCGCGGCTCAGGTTCTTGGCTCCTTGTTAATCTTTTTGCTTATCGGCTTTATCTGGCTGGATGAATGGGCTGCATCTCTGGCTATTGCCGGAGCGCTGGCCTTGTCCTCTACTGCGGTTGTTATCAAGCAATTAAAAGAAAGTGCACAAACGTCAACCCGTCGCGGGCAGATGAGTGTCGCCATTTTGCTATTCCAGGATATAGCGGTGGTGCCACTGCTAATTATTATTCCTTTGCTGGCCTCCGATAACGGTAATATCGGCTACACCTTATTACTGGCTCTGGCGAAAGGTGCCGCCGTTATTGCTGTACTAATGACAATAGGCAAATGGGTCTTACCTTATTTGTTCAAAGAAATAGCCAAGCAAAGAACCGATGAACTGTTTGTTCTGGCGACGCTTCTGGTCGCACTGGTTGCCGGTGGTATGACTCATGTTTTTGGTCTTTCTATGGCATTAGGTGCTTTTTTAGCCGGAATGATGCTGGGGGAAAGCCAGTATAAACATCAGCTGGAAGCCGATATTCGCCCGTTTCGCGATATTTTAATGGGCTTGTTCTTTACTACCATAGGCATGCAGCTTCAGCTTTACGGCTTCGTCCAGAATTTTCACTGGATACTGCTGGCTTTGATTGTAATGGCCGTGATTAAAATTGCGTTGATTAGCTCAGTAGCACGTTTTATGGGCGAGCGGGATGAGGATGCCTGGGGCAGTGGTATTTCACTATTTCAAATGGGGGAGTTTGGCTTTGTCATTGTCGCCTTGGCTAGCAGCCATGGATTACTGAGCAAAGAGATTGTCACCAGTATGATAGGTATTGGTGTGTTGAGTATGGCGATAACACCTATTGTTATCCACCGTCTGAAACCTTTAGTGAATCTGGTTGTTCGCCACCCTGATCCTCTGGTCGATATTGAACAGCAACGAACAACCGGTAGTGAAGGGCTGGAGAACCAGGTACTGATTTGCGGCTTTGGACGGGTTGGGCAAACCATGAGTCGATTTTTAGACGCAGAGGGAATTACTCATATAGCTGTCGATAATGACCCCATGCGAGTTCAGGAAGCCGTTGCCGGTGGTGCCCGGGTCTACTTTGGTGACAGTGCCAGAAAAGATATTTTACGTGCGGTAGGAGCCGAGAGTGTCGATCTGATTATTATCAGTTTCGCCGATGACCTGCGCGCTCTCGAAGTACTAAAAGAGCTTCGCCAGTTAAACCCTGATGCCTACATTATTGTACGGAGTCGTGACGATACAAGATTGACTCAGTTACAGGAAGCCGGAGCGTCTCAGGTGGTTCCAGACACACTGGAAGCGAGCTTAATGCTGATTTCTCATGTGCTTAGCCGCAGTGGTATTCCAATACGCCGTATTCTTGCGCGGCTGGATAAAGAAAGACGCAACCATTACGGTGAAATGCATGGCTTCTTTCAAGGGGATGAAACTGAGATTACGCCAGAACTTGCTGACAAACTTGAGTTTTTACGTGCTTTAACCTTACCTGAAGGTGCCTGGGCGACGGGCAAACGCATTGATGAATTAGACTGGGAAAAACATCAGGTACAGTTAAAAGCTTTAAGGCGTGACGACGAGGAAATTCAGGAGCCCGATGGTGATACCGAGTTACAACCGCAGGACGTGGTCTTGCTGGTGGGTAAACCGCGTTATGTTGAGGCCGCGGAACGTTGGTTACTGGAAGGCTGAAACAGTCAGTTACAACTTAGTGCCGGAATCACACAACTGGCAACAGTTAACGCCTAACATTTTACATTATTAACAGTAATAATAATGCTGTGAGTTAACCAATTATGAGAACAATAAAAAATGAAATTTAAAAAACGAGCCTTTATTCCGCCGTTAATTATTGTTGGAGCTATCGTTTTATCGATACTTGCAAGCATGTCTGCGGAGCCGCCAAAACAAAAAGAGCGAAGTAAACCTGCTGCGATGGTTGAAGTTCTGGAAGTCAGCCCTCGTGACATGACGTTTATTGTTGATTCTCAGGGCACGGTAAAACCAAAGCATTCCACTACTCTGGTTGCAGAAGTGACCGGGCAAATTGTTGATGTCGCTGCGAATTACCATGCCGGTGGTTTCTTCAAGAAAGGCGATATGCTGGTTCAGGTCGATCCGTCTGACTATGAAGTTGCGGTCCAACAGGCCCGGGCTAACTTGTTGCAGGCCCAGTCTGAGTTAGAACAAGAGAAAGCACGTGCCCGCGTTGCTGAAGAAGAATGGTCGGCCTTCAAAGAAGGGAAAGCACCTGAACTGGGCTTGCGCAAACCGCAGCTTGCCAGTGCCATTGCCGCGGTAGAGTCAGCCGAAGCGAACCTGGCTAAAGCCGAGCGTGATTTAGAGCGAACCACCATAAAAGCGCCTTACGATAGCGTACTTCGTAGTAAAGAAGCCAATTTGGGGCAGTTTGTTTCAACGGGTAGCCAGATAGCCTTGGTATTTGATACCCGTACGGCAGAAGTTCGGTTGCCATTAAGTGACCTTGATATGACTTATATTCTAGATCCGGCTCTTGCTGAAGAAGCGCCCCGAGTGCAGTTAGAATCTATGGTTTCCGGTGAGTCGGCAACCTGGCAGGGACGTCTGGTTCGGACAGAAGGCGTTTTAGATGAAAACAGCCGGGTTATCTATGGTGTTGTAGAAGTTTCTGACCCTTACAATCTGGGTGAAGAGACACATCCTATTCCTTTGCGCTATGGGCGTTTCGTGCAGGCTAAAGTTGAGGGCACTGTGGCTCAGGGAGTTATGGAAATTCCTACCTATGCACTGAATCCTGATGGGTCTGTCTGGATTGTTCCTGAGAGTCGCGAGCTGGAAAAACGTGATGTTGAGGTTGTGCGAACTCAGGGCAATACAAGCCTTATAAGCTCCGGACTGGAAAGTGGAGATAAAGTGGTGCTGACGCAGCTGAAGAATGCGTTACCGGGTATGAAGGTACGTTTGCCCGGCGACCCACTGCCAGAGCAAATGGAAACAACGGCTAAAACAGATGAAAACGGTGAGAAAAAAGCCGAAGACTCTGAAAATGTAGGCGGGTAAACATCATGACGACTGAAAAACAAACCGGTCTGATTGCGTGGTTTGCACGCAACTCGGTAGCCGCAAATTTATTGATGATCATTATTCTGGTTGCAGGCGCACTATCGGTATTTAGTGTGCGCAAGCAAATGTTTCCTGAAATTGAACTGAATATTATCAGTATCCAGGTACCTTTCCCCGGTGCTGCACCACAGGAAGTGGAGCAGGGCGTTATTATGCTGATAGAAGATGCCATTGAGGATGTTGATGGTATCGAAGAGATGACCTCTCAGTCGCGCGAAGGCGGCGGTAGTGTCACTTTGGAAGTTGAACCTGACTATGACGTGCAAGTTGTCATGGACGAGGTGAAAATGCTGGTAGATGCCATTCCTAACTTCCCTCAGCAAATCGAGAAGCCGAATATCTATCGGGTAAGACCACAGCGACAAGTTATCTGGATGTCGGTTTATGGCGACCTGGATGAGCGCTCCCGTAAAGAGCTGGCGAAGGAAGTCAGAGATGAGCTCAAGACTGTCGGCGGCATAACCAAAGTTGAGGTGGTTGGTGACCGTGATTATGAAATTTCGGTTGAGATTTCTCAGCAGGATCTTGAACGCTACGGACTGACCTTCTCACAAATTGTTGACGCGGTTCGCGGAACCTCAATTGATGTTGCTGGTGGTTCAATAAAGACCCCTAACGGTGACATTTTACTGCGTGCCAATAACCAGGCCTATGTTGGCGGTGAGTTTGAGAAAATTGTTTTATTAAGCCGTGCTGACGGTACGCGTTTAACTCTGGGTGATATAGCCAAAGTAGAAGACGGTTTTATTGAAGAAGAGTCGTATACCCGCTTTGACGGTAAACCGGCAACTTTTGTCCGCGTACAGTCAGTGGGCGATCAGAACGATCTTAAAATAGCAGAGTACGTCCGGGGCTATACGGAAAGAAAAAATGAAGAGCTGCCCGACGGCGTTCAGGTAGCACAATGGGGAGACTCGTCTTATTACCTGCAAGGCCGCTTAGACTTAATGATGAACAACATGTGGATGGGCGGGCTGTTGGTCTTCCTTATGTTGTCGTTATTCTTACAACTGCGTTTGGCGTTCTGGGTCATGATAGGTATTCCGGTGTGCTTTTTAGGCACCATTGCGTTAATGCCGCTGCCGATGTTTGATATCTCAATTAATATGATATCGCTGTTCGGCTTTATACTCGTGTTAGGGATAGTGGTGGATGACGCGATAGTCATAGGAGAAAGTGCTTATACTGAAATAGAGGAAAACGGTAAAAGTATCGATAACGTTATTGCCGGAGCTAAGCGTGTGGCAATGCCGGCCACCTTTGGCGTACTAACAACTATGGTTGCCTTTGTGCCCATGTTGACGGTTGAAGGAGGTATGGGGGCTATCTGGGAGTCTATTGCCTGGGTCGTTATTCTTTGTTTGGCCTTTTCCTTAGTGGAGTCAAAACTCATATTGCCAGCGCACATCGCTAATATGAAATATTCCAAACAGAAAGGTGAAAAAGCCAACGCTTTCCAACGTTTTCGCAATAAATTCGCGAATGCAATTAAGTCTTTCGTAGATAATTACTATCGACCGTTCCTCAAAAAATGTCTGCACTACCGTTATACAACGTTAGCAACCTTTGTCGGTATGCTGATTCTGATGGTCGGTCTTATGAGTGGCGGTATTGTACGTTGGGTTTTCTTCCCGGATATTCCTAGCGATTTTATTCAGGCGAATGTGGAGATGCAGCCCGGCACCTCAGAAACTCGCACCATTGAAGTCCTGAACAGCGTGGAAAAGTCACTCAACGAAGTGAACAGTCGGATTAAAGAAAACGACGGTGAAGCCGTTGTCCGTCATACCAATATCTGGATGGATGGCAATACTTCCGGTACGGTATTTGTAGAACTGAAAAAAGGTGAAGACCGCCAGATAGACGGGTTTGAAATTGTGAACCAATGGCGTGAAGCTGTTCCCGAACTAGCTGGAGTGCGAGCCCTTAATTTCCAGGGAAGCATGAGTGGCGGTAGTGGCTTTGATATTGAGTTTCAGTTAGTCGGTGAAAACCTGGATGAACTGAAAGCCGCAGCTGATGAGCTTAAGCTGGAACTTGCCGACTATGACGGGGTATTCGATATTGAAGATACCTTTGGCGACGGTAAAGAAGAAATTCTTCTGCAGACCAAACCGTTAGCGACTGCTATGGGGATTAATCTGGCTGAACTGGCTACTCAGGTGCGCTATGCCTTCTACGGTGCTGAAGCCCAGCGCATACAGCGAGGCGACGAAGAAGTTAAAGTCATGGTTCGTTACCCCCGTGACCAGCGTGAGTCCGTTGGCAACTTGCAGGATATGAAGCTGCGTGGTCCTGATGGTTCTGAAATTCCATTTACAGAATTGGCTGATATTGAGTTCGCTGAAGGTTATAGCACCATTACCCGTATTGACCGCCAACGCTCAGTGAACGTTCGTGCGCGGGTCGATAAAGATACAGTAGAACCTTTCCGCGTTGTAAATGAAGTTCGTGAACAAAAAATCCAACCAATTCTGGATAAGTACCCTAGTGTTAACTTCCAACTCCAGGGGGCGACTCAGGATGAAGCTGAAGCAACAGGCTCTCTTGCTCTTGGCGGTTTTTTGGCAATGTTTGCGGTCTACGCACTAATGGCCATTCCGCTGAAGTCCTATAGTCAGCCGCTGATAATTATGTCGGTGATACCCTTTGGTATTATTGGTGCAATTATTGGACACTGGGTTATTGGTATGCCGGTCAGTATTTTGAGCCTGTTTGGTATTATTGCGTTAGCCGGGGTTGTGGTGAACGACAGTCTGGTCATGGTCGACTACGTTAACCGGGCCCGGGAGATGGGAACGGATTTACGTAAGGCGGTGCTGGATGCCGGTTGTCGTCGCTTTCGCGCAATAACCTTAACCTCGTTAACGACTTTCTTCGGTTTGCTTCCGATAGTGCTGGAGAAGAGTCTGCAGGCTAAAATAGTGATACCAATGGCAATATCACTGGCCTTCGGTATTATTTTCGCAACGGTTATTACCTTGTTGTTAATACCTTGTTTGTACTTGATTTTGGCTGATACTAAGCGAGGGATGCGTACCATGCTGTCCTGGTATGGGCTGGCAACGCCGCCTGAACCTAAAGATATGAGTACCAAAGAGGCACTGGAGCACTACTAAGTGTCTGAGGAAATGAAAGAAAGCCGGAGCTAAGTCTCCGGCTTTATCGTATGGTTAGTCATAAACTGGTAAACTAATTACTCTAAACTGTTAAATTATTAATAACCGAACACTCCAGAGGAAACCCTGACATGTTGCTGTCGCTTCTTGATCTTGCCGCATTGCTATTTTTCTTTTTCTGCTGGATAGGCTATTCATTGTTTGCCCGCAAACGAGCCCGAACCACGCATTGTTTGTCGAGTATTCTGTGCTCGTTAAGAATTGACTGGTTTACCACTGTCATGCACAAAGAAAATCAAGTTGCTGACGCGTCACTTATTGGCAATGTCGAGAGAACTGTCACCTTTTTCGCCTCCTCTACCATTTTAGTTTTGGCCGGTGTTATTACGGTCTTAGCACATGCCGATGAAGTTGTGTTGGTGCTAAATGAAATTCCGATGAGTCCCGCTACCAGTTCTATTTTGGTGCAGTTTAAGCTGTCGGTATTAGCCATTATCTTTATCTACGCCTTTTTTAAGTTTACCTGGTCTATTCGTCAGTTCGGTTTTGTGTCCGTCCTGCTGGGAGCCTCGGTCGAGTATCACCAGGGCAATAAACCGGAAGAAGAGCGTCAGCGTTTTGCTATGCACGCAGCAAAAGTACTGGATCAGTCCGGGCATGAGTACAATAAGGGTCTGCGCACATATTATTTTGCTTTGGCCTATTTATCCTGGTTTCTGCATCCCGTCATCTTAATTGCTTCAAGTGCTGTGGTGGTCGCAGTGCTTTATCGTCGTGAATATCGCTCACGAGTATTACGTGAATTGTTGGCAACGAAAGGCTATGTGCCGGGAAAAAAATAGGAGAAGGTTGTGAATAAGGTATTTTCTGATTTTCTGGCCTGGACTCGTGAACATGAGTGGGGTTGTAGCGAGAGCCATGACTTAACACTGGGCAATGGCACTAAACTGTCGGTCTGGGATAGCGGAGTGTTAGAAGTTTCACCGGCTAATCCGGGACACAAGGATATTGTGTTATCCTGTGCGGTGCATGGAAATGAAACGGCTCCTATCGAAATATGCCGGGATATCATTAATGACATTATTAATGAAAAACAGACAGTAACGCACCGCACGCTGTTTTTAATTGCAAACCCCGCCTCAATAAACAAAGGTGAGCGGTTTGTTGAAGAAAATATGAACCGGCTGTTTAGTGGTGAGCACAGTAAAGGCAGTACGCAAAATAAAGAACGCGAGCGCGCAGCAAAGATAGAAAGCTATGTGGAGCGTTTTTATCAATTGGCTCCGGAAGGACCCCGCGAACGTTTTCATTATGACTTACATACTGCTATTCGCGACTCAAAACGTGAGAAATTTGCGGTTTATCCGTTCACTCACGGCGCACCTTACAGCCGCCAACAGCTTCAGTTTTTGCTGTCTTGTGGTGTTGATACGGTATTATTAAATCAGGCGCCGACAACGACATTTTCATATTTTAGCGCACGCCAATTTAATGCCCATGCGTTTACCGTTGAGCTGGGTAAAGTCCGTGCATTTGGCGAAAATGACAGGACTAAGTTTGCCGCAGCGGAAAGCACATTACGCAACTTAATTTCGCAAACTGAGCTGGATTTCGGTCCCTTTGAACCAGAACGACACTATGTGTTCAGAGAAGCGCAAACCATTAACCGCACACAACCTGACTTTGAGCTAAACTTTGCGGATGATGTGGCTAACTTCACCTCTTTTAATAAAGGGGAGCTACTGGCCTGGGATGGTGACAAGGCATGTTACGCGCAGCATGACGGCGAACATATTATTTTCCCTAATGCCAAAGTGGCGCTGGGGCACCGGGCGTTATTAACTGTGGTTAGAGTACCCACAGAGTCGCTCGATTTAGTCTGAAATTATTGAGCCTAAGTTGCCGAACTTTGTTAAGACTGTTCGTTTCTATTTACACTTAGCGCACTCAGTTTTCATTAGGGTGTGGTTTGCATGTCACTTTACGTAAAGGTAAAGTAGCGGCAATTTCCAACCCAGCTTAAAACCGAAAGAGAAGGTTATGGTCAAGGATAAAAAACACGACACAGAAATTGTGACGAAACCGAAATGGTTTGATAAAGATTCAGTCACAATTCCAATGCTGCAAATATTAAAAGAAGATGGCAGTTTTCATAAAGATGCGGATATGCCGGAGTACGATAAAGAGCTGATCGTGAAAATTCACGACACCATGCAATTTATCCGTATTCTCGATGAACGCATGATCGCCGCACAGCGCCAGGGCCGTATCAGTTTTTACCTGGCCTCACGAGGTGAGGAAGCCGAGAGTGTGGCGTCTGCCGCCGCGCTGGATGCAGGTGATATGATCATGGGTCAATACCGTGAGCAGGGCGCATTAGCTTACCGTGGTTTTACCGTTGAACAGTTTATGAATCAGCTGTTTTCGAACGAAAAAGACTTAGGTAAAGGCCGTCAGATGCCGGTTCACTACGGTTGCGCTGACTTAAACTTTATGACCATTTCTTCGCCGTTGGGAACACAGATTCCACAGGCAACAGGTTATGCGTTTGGTCAGAAAATGGATAAAACCGAGAAGTGCACTATCTGTTACTTTGGTGAAGGTGCTGCCTCTGAAGGTGACTTCCACGCCGCCTTGAACATGGCATCGGTTTATAAAGTGCCGGTCATCTTCTTCTGCCGTAATAATGGCTACGCTATTTCTACACCGGCGCAAGGCGAGCAGTATGCCGGTGACGGTATTGCCCCGCGTGGTATCGGCTATGGCATGAAAACCATACGCATAGACGGTAACGATGTTTTCGCTGTACTCAAAGCGACACAGGAAGCTCGTCGTCTGGCTGTAGAAGAAAACGAACCTGTTTTAATTGAAGCCATGTCGTATCGTATGTCTGGTCACTCGACCTCGGATGACCCTACTGGTTACCGTACGCGTGATGAAGAAGCGGGTTGGCAGGCGAAAGATCCGCTTGAGCGTTTACAGAAGTGGATGATGAACGAAGGCTGGTTGGATAAAGACCACGTTGAAGAGCATCATGCTGAAGTGAAAGCCAAAGTTCTGGCGGCGTTAAAAGAGTCAGAAAAAGTACCGGTCCCGCACATTGATGAACTGATCAATGATGTATACGACGAACCGACTGACATGCTGAAAGAGCAGTTAGACGAGTTGAAAGAGCACATCCGTAAATACCCGGATGCCTATAGTAAAACGTCGGGGAGACTGGACTAATGGCTAAAATGAATTTACTACAGGCCATCAACAGCGCGCTAGACCTGGCGATGGCTAAGCATGACAACGTATACAGTTTTGGTGAAGATACCGGTGGTTTTGGTGGTGTATTCCGCGCCACTTCAGGCTTGACTGAAAAATACGGCAAGCACCGTAACTTTAATACCCCACTGGTAGAGCAGGGGATTATTGGTTTTGCCAATGGCCTGGCGTCACAAGGCAGCTATGCCATTGCCGAAATTCAGTTCGGCGACTACATCTTCCCGGCGTTTGACCAAATTGTGAATGAAACGGCCAAGTTCCGTTATCGTTCAGGTAATGAATTTAACGTTGGTGGTTTAACTATTCGTACCCCGTATGGTGGTGGTATCGCCGGTGGTCATTACCACTCGCAGTCTCCGGAAGCTTACTTTGCGCATACGCCGGGTATTAAAATAGTGACCCCGCGTAACCCGTACGAAGCAAAAGGGTTATTGCTGAGCGCTATTTTTGATAAAAACCCGGTGTTATTTATGGAACCGAAGCGGTTGTACCGCGCGTCGACAGGCGATGTTCCGGAAGAAGAATATACTATTCCATTAGGCAAAGCCGAGGTAGTTAAAGAAGGTAAAGATATTACCGTTCTTGGCTGGGGCGCGCAGATGGAAATGATTGAAAAAGCGGTGGAAAAGTCTGAAGAAGACGGCGTTTCATGCGAAGTAATTGACTTGCGTACTATTTCTCCATGGGATGTTGAAACTGTTACACAATCGGTTTTAAAAACCGGTCGTTTGGTGATCACTCAGGAAGCACCGATTACCGGTGGCTTCGCCAGCGAAATTGCGGCAACAGTTCAGGACAAATGCTTCCTGTACCTGGAATCACCAATTGGCCGAGTGTGCGGTATCGACGTACCGTATCCGCTGTGTCACGAAAAAGAGTACATGGCTGATCATTTGAAGATTTATGAAGCGATCAAACGCTCAATGAACTACTAAGGACCCATCGACATGAGTAAAGACTTTATTCTGCCCGATATCGGCGAAGGGATCGTAGAGTGCGAAATCGTTGAGTGGCTGGTTGCCGAAGGTGACGAAGTTAAAGAAGACCAACCCGTAGTTGAGGTTATGACCGACAAAGCTATGGTTGAGATCCCGGCCAAAGACGACGGCATTGTGGAAAAACTGTATTACCAGAAAGGTGATATTGCCAAGGTTCACGAACCGTTATTTGCGATAAAGCCAGCTGACGGATCTTCTGACGAGGCACCTGCCAAAGAAAAAGACAGCACGCCTGCTAAAAAAGAAGAACCGAAAACAGAGGAAAAACAGACCCCGGCTGACGGTGATACAACCGACTTTATTTTACCGGATATCGGTGAAGGTATTGTTGAATGCGAAATCGTTGAATGGCTGGTGTCTGAAGGCGACGAAGTGAAAGAAGATCAGCCGGTTGTTGAAGTCATGACGGACAAAGCAACGGTTGAAATTCCGGCTAAAGACGACGGTACCGTGGTTAAGTTGTATCACAAAAAAGGTGATATTGCGGAAGTACACAAGCCGTTGTTTGCGTTGAAGCCAGTTGGTGGCGTTCAAGAATCGGGTTCAAATGCTCCGCAGAGCCATGTTGACCCCGACGCTAAGACTTCGCCATCGGACTCAAAAGCAGAAGCTGAGCCACCAGCGAAAGCGCGTCAGGGCAAAGCTATTGCCAGCCCGGCAGTGCGTCGTCTGGCACGTGAGAGCGATATTAATATTGCCGAAGTACCAGGTTCAGGTAAAAAAGGCCGGGTTCTGAAGAAAGATATTGAAGCCTTTAAATCGGGTGAGCAGAAGTCAGCGGTATCAAGCGATAGTCAGCAACCGCAAAAAGCTGCTGCTAGCGGTGGTACTCGTACCGAAGCTATCCGCGGTGTGAAAGCAGCAATGGCTAAGCAAATGATGAGCTCGGTCAGTACGATTCCGCATTTTACTTACGCCGATGAGTTTGATGTTACTGACTTAATCGCATTGCGTGAAAAGCTAAAAGAGCAATACAAAGAGAAGGGCATTCGTTTAACTGTCATGCCATTCTTTATCAAAGCTCTGTCGCTGGCACTGAAAGAATTCCCTGTGATGAATGCGCAGGTAAATGAAGATTGTACTGAGATCACTTATTTTGATGATCACAACATTGGTATGGCCGTTGACACCAAAATTGGCCTGTTAGTACCTAACGTAAAACAGGTACAAAACAAAAGCATCATCGATGTAGCCAATGAAGTGACTCGTCTGACTCAGGCATCGCGCGAAGGTAAGTTGCCGCAGGCCGATATGAAAGGCGGTACCATCAGCATTTCAAATATTGGCGTTATTGGCGGTACGGTGGCAACACCTATCATTAATAAGCCGGAAGCAGCTATTGTTGCCTTAGGTAAAGTGCAGGAATTACCGCGTTTTGACGAAAGCGGCAACGTGGTAGCTCGTAAGATAATGACGGTAAGCTGGTCAGGCGACCATCGTATTATCGACGGCGGCACCATTGCTCGCTTCAACAAGCTCTGGCAGGAATACCTCGAAGACCCAACCAGCATGCTGGTTAACATGGTCTGAGATAACGGCAAGGCTCCGCGGACATAGTGCTCCGCTTGGAGCTAAGGCCCGCTGATACAGGAGACGCAACGAGCTCATCCATGAGGGCTTGACGAAGGCCATCCATGGCCTTCGACACTCCTGTATCAGCGGGCCTTAACTCTTAGCGCTACACACAATGCCCGCGGAGCCTCGTTTACTAAGACTTTAACCTTCCTTTCCCCTTATTTTCTACAGCTGTGCTATGGTTTTCTTATCTGAGAAGCATAGAGAGCCAAGATGTTTGAAATTATTTACCTTTCTTTAGCGATATTACTGGCGGTACTGACGTTAGCGCCGTTGTCGTGGTCGCAGGTTTGGTGGATTCGCGGGTTAGATTTTCCCAGGTTACAGCTTTCGGTGGTGCTAAGTGTGCTGTTGATAGTTGGCTTTGTGGTTATACGTGACTGGACGTCGGTCACTGCGGTGGCTATGGGGCTGATTATTGGTTGTCTTGTTTGTCAGCTGTGGTGGGTGGTGCCTTATACGGCTTTATTCCCGAAAGAAGTGAAAGCGGTTGATGTAGGCGGGGCAGGGGCTCGGCTTAGAATTATGACGGCGAATGTACTGACGCCTAACCGTAACAGTGATGGCCTTATTAAGTTGGTTCGGGACTATACGCCGGATGTTCTGGTAACGCTTGAGTCTGATGGATGGTGGGGGGAGCAGTTAGAGGCTATTGAAGAGAACTACCCTCATACGGTTAAAGTACCTTTGGATAATCTCTATGGTATGCATCTCTATTCTCGGCTGCCGTTATCTGACATTAGCATTGAATACCTAATTGAAGACGATAAGCCATCGATACATTGTTTTATTGAGTTACCGACAGGGCAGAAAGTGAAAGCGCACTTTGTGCATCCGGCGCCGCCGAGTCCAACGGAAAATGAGGAGTCGGAGGAGCGTGATGGTGAACTCCTGTTAGTTGCGAAACACGTAGAGCCCGAGAAGCATCCGACTATAGTCACTGGCGACTTGAACGATGTGGCCTGGTCGAGAACGACACTGCTTTTTCGAAAGCTAAGTGGTTTATTAGACCCGCGCGTGGGACGGGGTATGTTTAACACTTTCCACGCGGACTATTGGTTTGCTCGCTGGCCGCTCGATCATATTTTTCATAGCCACCATTTTGCACTGGTTTCAATGACTCGTTTACCGGGTTTTGGGTCAGATCATTTTCCATTACTGACAGAGCTTGCTTTAGCTCCGGGAGAAAATGGTGCCGGTGATGGTCCGTCGCCGGATAAAGATGACAAAGAAGCTGCTGATGAGATTGTGGATAAGGCTATGGCTTAAGCTTACGTCGAATGTGAATACGTTGAACTAACAGTCCGAAAATAATAAGCATAAGCCCAACTAGCGTACTTGGGTAAATGGTTTCGCCAATCACGACCGAGAGCAGCAACAGCGAGATAAAGGGCGAAATAAAAATTAAGTTGCTGATAAGTGCGGTGTTGGTGGCTGTTTTCATGGCCTTTAGCCAAAACAGAAAGGTAATACCCATTTCAAATAATCCGACATAACTGACAGCTGCCCAGCCTTGCCAGGGTATGTTCGACCAGTCGCTCCAGACAAAGCTGGCAATAATTAGAATTGGCAATGCTAGGCCAAAGGACAAGACCAGGCTAACGACTGAATCTGCATTACGTCGGGTGTTGAGTATCCAGTATCCTGCCCACAGGAAGGTTGATATTAAGGCTAGTAAAACACCCCAGGGGTTGCTAAAGCTTAGCCCTAATAAGTCACCGCGGGTCGCTATAACTAGCACTCCAAAATAACCCAGTGCGCAGGCGACCCAGTCGCGGCGACGAATATGCTGCTTTAGAAACAGGGCGGCCATAATACTGAGTGCTATTGCCCATGTGTAATTCAGGGGCTGAGCTTCGGAGGCAGGTAGCAGTTTATAAGCTTGAAAAAGCACTAAATAGTAAATAAGAGGGTTAATAAGCCCCATTAGTACGTAGTACAAGGGCATTTTCCGCAGCTCAAGCAGCAACAAGTGAGACTTTCTCTGAATCACACAGACTAGGCTTAGAATAGCAAAGGAAACGACACTGGCGGCTGTTACCATTTGTAATGGCGTCATGTACTCTAGTGTGATTTTAAACGCCGTAGCGACCGTCGACCATAATAAAACGGCAATAAGGGCGTAGATAAACGCGAGTTTATCAGCGGCTATGGTGTGATGGCATGGTGCCCCCCTTAACTCATACGTCGATGAGCACTGCAGCTTGTTGGTGTTCAATCCAGAGAAAGGCATTCTGCTGATATCGGCGGGCAAGGTCAATGACTGTTTGTTGACTCAACCCTAAAACCATAAAGCTTTTTTCGGCTGGCCATTGGAAACTGCGGTCTTGACCTACTCCGTAAAAGTATCGAATGCCTTTAAAACCCACTAATTCAGCTTCTAACTGTTGGTTCCTTTCGCAATTCTCGTCAAAGGTTAACTGCCGACTTTGAGGGTTAAAAGCGGTAATAAAGGCCCCTGTTTTGCAGTTTAAGTCATGACAGAGTGTATTAAAGTCGCTATTGGTGCTACCTACCGATAAAGTCATTTTTTGGCCATTCACAACAAACCAGTAGTCGGTATTTTTATAATGTTCCAGCAATGTTGCGTCCATACTTTGACCATCACTTAAGCGTTAATTAAAGTAAGAGTTTAACTTTTGAGGCAGTAAGATTCTATGAACCCAAGTATCAGTGTTATTACGCTGGGAGTCGATGACTTAAAGCGCGCACTTGCTTTTTATCAGGACGGTTTAGGCTGGGAAACGAAGGGCATTGTCGGTGAGGACATTGAAAACGGTGCCGTTGCTTTCTTTAAACTGCCTAGTGGTTTGAGGTTGGCTTTGTGGCCGCGTAAAAGCATTGCTGCTGAAATGGGTGTTGATGTCGCTAAAAATGCTAATGAGGTGCTGCTGAGCCATAATGTCAGTTCCCACTCTGAAGTTGATGCAGTTATGAATGAGGCTAAATTGGCAGGAGCAACCATTCTTCATGAGGCTAAAGACTTATTTTGGGGTGGCTACGGCGGTTTCTTCAAAGATCCGGACGGTCATATTTGGGAAGTTACCTGGAACCCGGCATGGAGTTCTTAATGCCGGCTTTAGCGAATTTGATACAGATCAAGTATTGGTAAGTATTTACTCTAAAATAGATCTTTTTTTGATCTGATTAGACCAGCAAAGCGTAAACTATCGCATTCAAAAGTTCTTTGTTTGTTGTAGGAATACCTTAATGCTTTGCGCTAAAACGAAACACCAGCTCGCTAAAACCACTGAAGAGCTGTCGCAATATAAACAGTTAATGAATGCCATTGACAGTAATGTTGCGCGTATTGACTTTACCCCTCAGGGCTATGTTTTAAATGCCAATAACCAGTTTCTGGAAACCATGGGATATGGTCTCGATGATGTTATCTCTAAACATCACAAAATGTTTTGTGAACCGAGTTATTCATCTTCTCAGGCGTATCGAAATTTTTGGCAGCAGCTGGCAGAGGGTAAGTCGCAGCATGAGCGATTTAAGCGCATTCGCAGTAATGGCGACATTATTTGGTTAGAAGCGACGTACTTTCCTGTTAAAAACGAGAAAAGCGAGGTTGTTTTCATTACGAAAATTGCCAGTGATGTCACTGACGAAGTCACCGCCTTAGAGCAGCAAACCGCCATTAATACGGCAATTAATAAGTCAATGGCGACTATCGAGTTTTCACCTGACGGAGTCATTACCTGGGCAAATGATAACTTTCTGAACACTTTGGGTTACTCGCTCAGCGATATTACCGGCAAGCACCATAAGCTGTTTTGTGAGCAAAGCTTTTACGATGAAAATCCGGGTTTTTGGCGAGAACTTGGTAAAGGTGAGTTTAAAACCGGACGTTTTAAGCGTGTCAGCAAGCACGGGCAACCGATTTGGCTGGAAGCCAGTTACAACCCAATTTTTGATAGTAATGGTCGAGTTGTAAAAATCATTAAGTTTGCCAGCGACGTGACGGAGCAAGTGTTAAAAGCCCAGCAAACCACAGAAGCTGCAGAAATTGCGTATTCGACGTCTCAGCAAACGGCGATGATAGTGAAAGACGGTAAAGCCTCTATTGATGTCTCTGTGGAAACCTCTAATGAAATTCTGACTAAAAGCCAGAAAACCGACGATATTATTGAGCAGTTACAAGAGCAAGCCGTTAGTATTGAAGACATTGTCAAAACCATTAACGCACTAGCTGAACAAACAAATCTTCTGGCATTAAATGCGGCGATTGAAGCGGCTAGAGCGGGTGAGCATGGGCGTGGGTTTGCTGTGGTTGCTGACGAAGTAAGAAATTTGGCAACCAGAACGACGCAGGCAACAAGCGAGATATCGGGCGTTATGCAGCGCAGTTCAGAAGTTTCAGAAGCTATCTCGTTGTCTATTGACGATATTCAGGAAATGGCAAAGCGCGGAAAAGAGCAAATTGAAAAAGTGAAAAGCTTGATAGAAGAGATAGATGAAGGTGCGACGAATGTCGTAAATGCGGTGAGCCACCTTTCTTAAGGTGACTCACTGGTTTTTCATACGAGTTTAAATTCGGATATTTAGCCCGCAGGGTAAACGTAATTTGCCTGGATACCCAGAGGAAAGCCAAGAGTCCAGTAGAGGATAAGGAAGGCTGACCATAGTATTAAGAGCGCTACAGTATAGGGCAGCATCATTGCTACTAAAGTACCTATGCCTGTGCCTTTAACATAGCGTTGGCAATAAAGAACGACCAGCGGGAAGTAAGGCAGTAGTGGCGTAATAATATTACTGGATGAATCACCGACACGATACGCCGCCTGGGTTAAGTCGGGTGAATAGCCTAACTGCATTAGCATAGGCACAAAAATAGGGGATATCAGGGCCCATTTAGCCGATGCTGAACCTACGAATAAGTTAATAAAGGCTACTAAGAAAACGATGCCGACCATAGTAACCCCACCAGACAGCTCTAAGCTGGCCAGGAAGTTAGCGCCTTTAACGGATATTAAAGTGCCGAGCTGTGAATCTCCGAACGCTTTTATGAATAAGGCACAGAAGAACGCCATAACCATATAGTAGGCCATGCCTTCCATTGACTTAGTCATTGCGCCGATAACATCCTGCGAGTTGGTAAAGTTACCGGAAACATAGCCGTGAACAATACCCGGAATAATAAACAGTAAGAAAATGAGCGGTACAATCATACCCATAAGAGGTGCTGAGTAAGATGCCAATTCACCGGTTGCCGGGTCAGCCAAAGGAGTATTTTCAGCCGTTGCTGAGAAATACAACAGAGCCAAACCTACGGCCATGGTGATTACGCCAGCATAAAACGCTTTGCGATCACGTGGGGAGACGTCGTCTAGCGCAGGCATATCTTCGGCGTCACCATCAATTTCGGCACCGCGTAAACGGGGCTCAACCACTTTGTCCGTCAGGAACCAACCAATGGCAACAACGACAATTGACGAAGCGGCTGTAAAGTAATAGTTATTCAGTGGATTTAACTGCATGTCGGCGTCAATAATTTGTGCGGCGCTTTCAGTAAAGCCCTGCAACAACGGATCGATAGCCGAAGGTACGAAGTTGGCACTGAAACCGCCGGAAACACCAGCAAAGGCTGCAGCAATACCCGCCAGCGGATGTCTGCCGGCCGCGTAGAAAATTACACCACCTAAAGGAATAACCAGAACGTAGCCGGCATCAACTGCCGTATGGCTGACTATAGCAACCAGAATCAAAACCGGCGTCAGCAACATTTTCGGCGTAACGTTCAACATGAGTTTTATGGCAACATTAATAAAGCCCGAGCGTTCGGCTACACCCACACCCAGCATAGCTACCAGCACAACACCCAGGGGTGCAAAACCCATAAAGGTATCAACCATATTGGCAAGAAAAGCCGCAAATTCGGTGCCGCTTAATAAGTTGATTACGCCAATAGAGTCACCCGTAAGCGGGTGCTTCTCATCAAAACTCACGCCGGACAACTGGTTGTTATTTTATTGGTCTAATTATTATGCGCAGGTATCATAACCATTATTGTAAGGTGGAACAAAGCGAACAAGGTGAAAAAGTGTCAATGATTTGTGGTACAGATGAAGCGGGTCGCGGACCTATTGCCGGGCCGGTTGTGGCAGCGGCTGTCATTTTAGACCCGGATAACCCAATTGAAGGGCTTAACGACTCAAAAAAACTGAGCGAGAAGAAGCGTGAAAAATTGAGTCTGGAAATAAAAGAAAAGGCACTTTACTGGGCTATTGCTCAGTCTGACCCCGACGAAATAGAAGCCATTAATATTCTCTGGGCGTCGATGAAAGCCATGCAGCGAGCTGTGGAAGCACTGCCGGTCAAACCCGATATGGTGCTGGTGGACGGCAACCGGGTTCCGGAGTTGAATGTACCGGCAAAAGCCATTGTTGGCGGCGATGCCAGCGAACAATGCATTGCTGCTGCTTCAATTTTAGCGAAAGTGGAGCGGGACAGACAGATGCTCAAGTGGCATGAATTGTACCCACAATATGAATTCGATAAACATAAGGCTTATGGTACTCCCAAACACCTGGAGTTATTGGAAAAACACGGGCCTTGTCCTATACACCGTAAAGGTTTTAACCCGGTTAAGCGGCTCCTTGCTAACTTGTGATTTAACCCGAAAATTCATACAATAACGGCCTGTTCATTAAGCTCTTTCAGGAAGTTGGAGTTCACCATGCAGTCTATCCCGCACGTTGATATGCGCCGTTATCAGAATGATTTTGATGCTTTTACTCAAGATGTCGGTAATGGTTACGAAAAATACGGTTTTATTGCCTTAACTCAGCACGGCGTCGATACTGCGCTTATTGAACGGGCACTGGATACCTGTCGTGAATTGTTTGCATTACCTGAAGATGTAAAAAAACAATATCACCGCCCGGGTCAGGGTGGCGCCAGAGGCTACACGCCCTTTGGTACTGAAGTGGCTAAAGACGCCAAACATGTCGACTTAAAAGAGTTCTGGCATGTGGGTCGTGAAGTTGAAGGGGAGCCCGCATACCCACAACTATTGCCAAACGTCTGGCCACAAGAGTTGCCTAAATTTAAAGACGATATGCTAGCTATTTATGCGGCTTTGGATAACCTTGGTAATCAGGTGCTGGAAGCTCTGTCAGTTTATTTGGGTCAGCCGAAAGACTTTTTCCGCAATAAAGTGAATAACGGCAATTCAATTTTGCGGCCTTTACACTATCCACCTATTATTGATGAAGATACGCCATCGGTTCGTGCCGGTGCGCATGAAGACATCAACGTTCTGACACTATTGGTGGGGTCGCGTGAACCGGGGTTAGAAGTGCTGGCGAAAGACGGCACCTGGGTGCCGGTAACCATTATTGAAGGTGCTATTATTTGTAACGTGGGTGACATGCTGCAGCGCTTAACGAATCATGTGCTGCCATCGACAACGCATCGGGTGGTTAACCCACCTGCACCATTTAATGAAAAGTCGCGTTACTCAATACCCTTCTTTTTACATTTTAATCCGGATGTGATGATCACACCGCTGGAAAGCTGCATTTCGGATGAAAATCCGCAGCGAGATGAACCTATTACAGCGGATGACTATCTAATGCAGCGCTTACGTGAAATTGGTTTGATAAAAGACTAAAAGGAACAGCTGGTGAAAACAGGCGAGTTTAATCTAAAACGCATAGTTCGGGGTGTGGCTGCTGTCACTGTTTCTGCATTATTAATCAGTTGCGCATCAGCTCCGCAGGAGCCTGAAAGCAATGAGTTTCGATTGACGTTGCTGCACATTGATGACCACCATTCTAATTTGGATGCTAAGCGGCAAACCTTAGTGTGGGGTGAACAGGAGTGGCAAGTTGAAGCCGGCGGTTTCCCTCGTGTTGGCGCGCAAATCAAAAAGCTACGCGCGGCTAACGAAAATGTACTGACATTGCATGCTGGTGACGCTCTGACAGGCAGCTTGTATTTCACCTTGTTTGGTAGTGAAGCCGACGCCCGCATGATGAACAACATTTGTTTCGATGCCTTCACTATTGGTAACCATGAGTTTGACACCGGCGATGCCGGACTGGCCGAGTTCCTGCAGGAATTGGGAACTGAAAGTTGCCCTACCGTGAAGCTCGGAGCCAATATTAAGCCGAAAGTCGGGCAGTCTCCACTGACCCCTGACCGCGAGTGGCAAATGTTTCAGCCGTACACAATAGTCGAGCGTGGCGGTGAAAAAATAGCCATTATAGGTCTGGACATTGCCAGTAAAACCAAAAAGTCATCGCAGCCGGATGAAACTACTGAGTTTTTAGATGAGCTGGAAACGGCGCGCAAGTATATCGCGGAAGTTCAACAGCAGGGTATCGAGAAAATAGTGTTGCTGACGCACATTCAATACGAGCGGGACAAAGAGCTGGTGCAGCAGTTGCCAGGCGTGGATATTGTTATTGGTGGTGATTCGCATACGCTGTTAGGCGATTTCAGTGATTTTGGTATGGAGTCTGACGGGCCTTATCCAACCGAACTGAGCAATGCCGACGGCGACAAAGTTTGTATTGGCCATGCTTATCAATATTCATTGGTAGTTGGCGAGATGCAGGCGGTATTTGAAGGTGACAAAATTGCAGAGTGCGGCGGGCGTCCGCATTATCTTCTGAGTAACGACATTCAGGTCAGCGACGGCATTGTGACAACTTACGAGCCGATTAAAACCGCACTGGAAGAAAGTGACGTATTCAGCTTTGTTGAACCTGACGCTGAGCTGCAAAGCATGTTGCAGGAGTATCAAGGCAAAGTTGAAGAGTTTTCTGCCGAAGTGCTGGCGCAGGTGCCACAGCAAATTTGTAGTCAGGAAATTGATTTGCCGAGACGCGATGGTTGCGCTGACATTATGAGTTCTGGTGCTCACCGTCTGGTTGCTGAAGCCTTTTTGAGCTCAGTGCCGGAAGCTGACTTTGCTATTCAAAATGGTGGTGGTGTCCGCTCTGGCATTAGCCAGGGGGACTTTACCGTGGGCGACGCTTTCAATGTACTGCCTTTTGCGAATACTCTGGTTAAGCTGGAACTGAGCGGCTCTGAGTTCAAACAGGCAATGGAAGAAGCACTGGCCTATTCCATTTCTGATGGCGGCTCAACCCGAGCTTATCCCTATGGTGCCGGTATTCGTTATTCGGTGGACTTAACCAAAGAAAAAGGCAGTCGTGTGTCTAACCTGCAAGTGTGGGATAAAGGCAGCAGCAGTTGGCAGCCAATGACCGCCAGAGCAACCTACGTGATGGTGACAAACAGCTTTATTGCAGGCGGTCAGGACGGTTATGACACCTTTTATCGTGTCAGTGAGCGCGGACGAGCCCGTAATACCGGAATAGACTATGCTCAGTCGCTGGTGGATTATGCCAGAGAGCAGGAGGTTTTGAAGCGTCCGCAAGAATTTGCGACGCAGTCATATGTTCCTGTGGGAGATAAATAATGGCTCGTGCATTCGAGCCAGCCCCGGTTTCCGATAACGCCAGATTCGATTTTATTGTTGTTATTCTGGCGTTATTGACGGCTTTTGCGCCACTTTCCATTGATATGTACCTGCCGGCTTTCAGCGCTATTGCGTCGGACTATGCGACCGATACGCACCACGTTGAACTGTCGCTGACGGCATTTTTCTTCGGCCTTTTTATTGGACAGCTGCTCTACGGTACAGCGACCGATAAATTTGGGCGTAAAAACCCGCTTTATATCGGTTTAGCTATTTACGTGGTGACATCCATTGGTTGTGCTTTTGCGCCGGATATTCAGTGGCTTATTGCTTTACGCTTCCTGCAGGCTATAGGGGCCTGTGCCGGTATTGTTATTGCACGGGCTGTGGTGCGTGACTTATATACACCACAAGCGTCGGCCCGTGTGTTTTCATTCCTCATATTGGTAATGGGAGTTGCGCCTATTCTGGCGCCTCTGTTTGGTGCCTATGTAACCGAATGGATGGGATGGCGTGCTCTGTTCTTAATTGTCGCCGGTTTAGGTGTGGCCTCCGCCGTGACTATCCACTTTGTTCTGCCGGAAACCCGCGGGCGCCGTTATGACGTGCGTATGCGAAATACTGGCAGCACTTACTGGGCGGTTTTGCGAGATCCTTCATTCCTGCGTTATTCGTTAACAGGTGCTATTGCTCAGTCTGGGTTGTTTGCCTACATTACAGGTTCGCCAAAAATGTTTATTGAGGTTTTTGGTCTTGAACCCATGCACTACAGTTGGCTGTTTGGATTAAACGCTATTGGTATTATTGGCTTTTCGCAGCTTAATGGATGGTTGCTGAAATACCACTCCTCACGCAAGATCCTTAAT
Organism: Idiomarina sp. H2; assembly: GCF_004364275.1. Lineage (NCBI taxonomy): Bacteria > Pseudomonadati > Pseudomonadota > Gammaproteobacteria > Alteromonadales > Idiomarinaceae > Idiomarina > Idiomarina sp. H2. The sequence goes on along the minus strand of NZ_SNZY01000007.1, from coordinate 23,206 downwards.
GTTTCTTTACCGATATTGGCCGTAGTATCCATTGTAATGTGCGTTATGGCGTATTTTAATGCCGGCTTCTGGGGAATATTGCTGCCGTTATTTGCCTATATTTCGACTTTAGGCATGGTTTTCCCGAACGCTATGGCCGGGGCTTTGGCTGAACAGAAAGAACGCGCAGGTTCGGCATCTGCAGTAACCGGTAGCTTACAGTTTTTAATTGCTGGTTTAGTTTCTGCCGGAGTGAGTCAGGCGGGCTCATTCACTGATTACGCCATGGCCTGGGTCATAGGTGTGGCCGGCTTACTCGCGGTAATTGCATACCGCGTAATGCGCCGGCCAGAATAAGCTTTTTAGTTATAATAAGTCGGTGCGGCTGGTCCTACAGGGAATCCAAATACAAAGACCCAAAGGAAGAAAAGCACCGACCAGCCAACAAAGAAGAACATAGAATAAGGGAGCATCATGGCAACCAGAGTGCCAATACCTAAATCCTTCTTGTAACGAGCCGCAACGGCCAATATTAAGCCAAAGTAACTCATCATTGGTGTAATAACATTGGTGACTGAGTCACCAATGCGGTACGCCGCCTGAATGACTTCCGGCGAATAGCCAACCAGCATCAGCATCGGCACAAAAATAGGAGCGGTAATAGCCCACTGTGCAGAAGCCGAGCCAAGCATCAGGTTCACAAAGCCGCAGACCATAATGAAGAACAGGAAAATGATAGGGCCGGTCATGCCAATATTGGTCAGGAACTCTGCACCATTAATGGCAAAAATAGTCCCGAAATTAGTCCACTTAAAGAAGTTAACGAATTGAGCCGCAAAAAATACCAGCACAATATACATACCCATGGTACTCATGCTGTGCGACATCGCGTCGATAACATCGCGGTCGTTTCGCATGGTCTCAACCGTGCGACCATAGACAAAGCCCGGAATGGCGAAAAAGAAGAAGATATAAACAACCACGCCTTTCAGGAATGGCGAACCTTTAACATCACCGGTTTCCGGGTGGCGTAAAATACCCCATTCAGGTACAACGGTTAATGCCAGAATACCTGCCAGAACCAGAACGCTTAACCCCGCGTAAATTAACCCGCGTTTTTCCTGTTTGCTCAGAGGGTCCATTGAGGATTGATCGGACAAATCAATAGAGGCTTCGTCTTTGTTGTATTTACCCAGTTTAGGTTCGACAATTTTGTCGGTTATAAATGCGCCCATAATCGCAATCAGGAAGGTACTGACCATCATGAAGTACCAGTTGGCTTCTGCGCCAACGGTATAGGCAGGGTCAATAATTTTGGCCGCTTCTTCGGTAATGCCCGACAGTAAGGGGTCTACTGTACCAATTAGCAGGTTGGCACTGTAGCCTGCGGAAACCCCGGCAAAACCAGCCTCGTCTGGTCGCGTTATAGTCATTATTGGGAGACTGCATAACTCGCGCCTTTATTATAAGTTTTAGACCAGCGCAAGATTCTAGCATAAAAAAACGGCGCCGCTGAAATCAGGGGCGCCGTTTGTAGGTTAACCTTCAGCTGTTATGCAGCTTCATCTTTCTTAAGGTTTTTCAGGGCATAATCGAATGCTGCCTGACCGGCTAATAAATCTTCCGGAGCAAAGTCATCAACGTTTATGGTACGCAGGCGACCAACTTCCGTGCGCTCAAGCAGAGCAACTTCGTCGTCACTCAATACACCCAGCTCTTTACCTTTAGCGGCCAGCTGGTCTAATTGAGTAAAGCTGAAGCGTTTACCGGCTGCTTTACAAACTTTGTCGTACAGTGGCTCTGAGGCAATCACGTTTTTCAGGGTTTCTTCAAGGAAACCGAAGTGACCTTCAGGGCTAAGGAACTGGCCTTCGCCTAAACGCGTACGGACGTCGTTTGGTGACATAAGCATACGGGCAATTTCATGATCGTTTTTATCTGTAGGACGTTTAGCAATACGACCTAACGGATACATAACGGCGCGCATGAAGCTACCAACACCACCAAAGTTCGCCAGCATTTCCAGCTGTGCTTCCTGTAACTTATGCAGAGTGTCCTGCATAGCCCAGTGAACTAATGGTAAGTCTTCTTTAATGCGACCCTGGTCGTGATAACGCTTCAGCACACAAGAACCGATGTACAAGTAGCTGAGCATATCACCTAAGCGCGCAGAAACTCGTTCCTTGCGTTTAAGACTACCACCCAGTTTACCCATAGCAATGTCTGACAATAATGCCATGTTGGCACTGAAGCGGTTCATCTGCTGGTAGTATTTACGGGTTTCGTCGCTAGCCGGAACAGAGCTCAGGCGGTGACCACCAAAACCATAGAACAGTGAACGAACAAAGTTACTGATGGCAAAGCCAATATGACCAAACACGGCTTTATCAAATTTCTTCAAGGCATCCGGGCCTTTTTCAGCCGAGGCTTCCATTTCTTTCAAAACAAATGGGTGGCAACGGATAGCGCCCTGGCCGTATATCATCATACTGCGGGTAAGAATGTTGGCACCTTCTACTGTAATGGCGACCGGAACACCCTGGTAACCACGACCAAGATAGTTATTCGGTCCTAAACAGATACCTTTACCACCGTGAACGTCCATAGCGTCGTCCATGCAAGCACGTAGCTTCTCAGTCATGTGGTATTTCGCAATGGCACCGATAACGCCAGGCTTCTCGCCTAAATCAATACCTTTGGTGGATAACATAGTCACCGCATCCATCAGGTACGCGTTACCACCTATGCGAGCCATTGGCTCTTCAACACCTTCCATTTTACCAATAGGTAGTTTGAACTGACGACGGATGCGTGAGTAAGCACCAGTTGCCAGAGCCATTTGCTTAATACCACCGGCACTGTTTGAAGGCAAGGTAATTGAACGGCCGACTGACAGACATTCAACCAGCATACGCCAGCCCTTACCGGCCATTTTCTGTCCACCAATAATGTAATCTAATGGAACGAAGACGTCGTTACCGCGGATAGGACCGTTCTGGAACGGCACGTTCAGCGGGAAGTGACGGCGACCAATTTCAACACCTTTGGTGTCGCGAGGAATAAGCGCACAGGTAATACCCAGCTCTTCTTCTTCACCAATAAGGTTGTCAGGGTCGTACATTTTAAATGCCAGACCTAAAACAGTAGCTACTGGTGCTAAGGTAATGTAGCGCTTATTGAAATTCAGTTTAATACCGACAATTTCTTCGCCGTTCCACTCACCTTTACACACCACACCTGAGTCAGGAATAGCGCCTGCGTCAGAACCGGCTTCCGGGCTGGTTAGTGCGAAACATGGAATTTCGTCACCGCTGGCTAGGCGTGGCAGGTAATGGTCTTGCTGTTCTTTGGTGCCATAATGCTGCAACAATTCGCCCGGGCCTAATGAGTTAGGTACGCCGACGGTTGAGGCCAGCACCGTGCTAACACCGGCAAGCTTCTGTAAAACACGAGACTGCGCGTAGGCAGAGAATTCAAGACCACCGTACTCTTTCTTGATGATCATGGCGAAGAATTTCTCGTCTTTCAGGTATTGCCAGACGTGCTCAGGCATGTCCGTTAATTCGTGGGTCACTTCCCAGTCGTCCAGCATTTTGCAGACTTCTTCACAAGGCCCGTCCAGAAAGGCTTTTTCTTCAGCCGTTAACTCGGCTTTAGGTACCTTATGAAGTTTTGACCAGTCAGGGTCACCACTGAATAAATCGCCGTCCCACCAGACCGTACCGGCTTCCAGTGCATCACGCTCGGTATCAGACATTTCTGGCATTACTTTGCGATATGCGCTAAGAATAGGCTTAGTCAGCAGGTTTAAACGAATTGGCGCTATGTTAAGCGGAACCAGAACAATTGCCAGAATAGCCCAAAGCACCGGGCCAACAATGTCAATTGCGCTACCAATAGCGAACATAATAACCAGACCGGCGCTGAACATAGCCAGGCTGGCTCGTTTGTAGATTAATGCAGCCGCGACTATAACAGTAGCGACAATCCAAAGTGCAATACTCATAATGTAATACTCCGATTTGGAGGTCTGACCAGTAATACTGTGCAAGTTAGATCAACCAGAGTATATTTTCAAGAGAAAATTGAACGGGCGTTTGAATTTTGTTGTCAATATAAACGTCCAGTAGTGAACAGAAGGGGAGAAGTGAAAGTGAAAAGGACCGTCAGTTGGCTGGTATCCAGCGTATTATTAAGTGGTTTGGCAATGAATACCGCTGTTGCAGATAGTCAGCAGAACGCCGGGCAACCCATCGAACAATCAATGAAGCCGTATCAGGCTGATTATGTGATCACACGTGGTGACAGCGAGTATGGGGAAGGTTACCGTTATCTTGAGGTGTCGCCCGAGGACGAATGGCAACTGCGGACAAAGTCGGATATTTCCTGGTTTATTTTGTCGGACACCCGTGAAGCTCGTTCGGTATTTATTGTGGATGAAGAGAATAGCCGGCTGGAGCCTCGCGAATTTATTTACATGAGAACCGGCACCGGATCGGATAAGTCTTTTCATGGTGAATTCAAACCGAATGAGAAAAAGGTTCGCAATGTGGATACCGGGCGCATGCTGGATGTGAACTGGGAAGACGCGTTATTTGATGAAGCCAATGTGACCGAACAATTACGTGTGGATTTGGCCAGCGGAGCTGAAACTTTTAAGTACCGATTGGTTGATGAAAAAGGTCAAGAAGACGAATATCGTTTTGAGGTGCTGACAACAGAAGAGTTGTCGTTGCCTTACGGTGAGGTTGAAGCAATAAAAGTCGGGCGTATAAGGGATAATAACCGGCGCCAGACCTTTTTCTGGTTCGCGCCGGAGCTAAATTACGTGATGGTGAAAATGAAGCAGTTTAAAGAAGGTGACGAGCAAGCCACCATGTCACTGAAAAGCTTGTCTATGTGAACTAGTGCTTGTTTGACACGATATGTATCTGCTCTGGCATTTATGTAGCCTGACATTCATGTCAGGTTCAATGTTCAATACCTCACCTGACATAAATGTCAGGCTACGCAATTATTCGGTTGCGTAGCCTTGAGCGCCCAGAACTTCGCCGTCTAGTGTAACGCGACCGCCTTGCAGCTTAAGACGCTCCTGACAAAACCAGTTAACCACCAGCGGATAAATACGGTGTTCCTGCTCGTGCACGCGAGCCTGAACTTCTTCCACTGTGTCACCCTCAAAAATAGGTACTTTAGCCTGCAATACCACGGGACCACCATCGAGTTCTTCAGTGACAAAATGCACACTCACGCCGTGTTCGGTATCGCCCGCGTCTAATGCGCGCTGGTGCGTATTCACACCTTTATATTTAGGCAGAAGAGACGGGTGAATGTTGAACATGCGGCCTTCATAATGGCGCGTAAAATTACCTGTCAGAATGCGCATAAAGCCCGCCAGAACCACTAAATCGGGCTGGTAACTATCAATCAGCGATTTTAGTTCGGCGTCATAAGCCTCGCGAGAGTCAAACTCTTTATGACTCAATACCTCGGTATCAATGCCTTTAGCAGCTGCTTTCTCTAAGCCTTTAGCCGAGGCTTTATTGGAAATAACCGCAACCACTTCACCGGCTACTTTTCCATCTTCGCAGGCCTGTTGAATGGCCTGCATATTACTACCGGTGCCTGAAATTAGTACAACAATACGCTTCATTAGTGAGTCTCGTCGGCCAGAATGTCGACTTGCTCTTCACCTTCAGCCGCGTTGGCAATACGGCCAATTTTCCATGCGTCTTCACCGGCGTCTGTCAGAATTTGAATGGCTTTATCTGCTTGCTCGTTAGGTACGGCGATGACCATACCCACACCACAGTTAAAGGTGCGGTACATTTCTTTCATGCTGACATTGCCGTTTTCTTTTAACCAGTCAAAAATAACCGGCCAGTCCCAGCTATTGCCGTCAATAACGGCTTTACTACCTTTAGGCAGTACGCGAGGGATGTTTTCCCAGAAGCCGCCGCCGGTAATGTGTGACAACGCGTGTACCGGCACGTGTTTAATCAGTTCCAGAACCGACTTAACGTATATGCGGGTAGGTTCTAATAAATGATCAGCCAGTGTTTTGCCTTGTAAGTGAGATTCTAAATCAGCGCCGCTAACTTCAATAATTTTGCGAATAAGCGAGTAACCATTTGAATGAGGGCCGCTGGATGCCAGCGCTATTAAAGCGTCGCCGTCGGCAACTTTGGTACCGTCAATAATTTCAGACTTTTCCACCACGCCCGTACAGAAACCGGCTAAGTCATAGTCGCCGCCTTCGTACATGCCCGGCATTTCTGCGGTTTCGCCACCGATAAGAGCACAGCCCGACTGTTCACAACCGTCGCCGATACCGGCAACCACGTCAGCTGCTACGTCAACGTCCAGTTTGCCGGTTGCGTAGTAGTCAAGGAAAAACAGCGGCTCAGCGCCTTGTACAATAAGGTCGTTGACGCACATAGCAACTAAGTCGATACCTACACCACGATGACGCTTAAGGTCTATAGCTAAACGCAGCTTGGTACCCACACCGTCGGTGCCGGAAACCAAAACCGGCTGTTTATAACCTGCCGGAATTTCACACAGAGCACCAAACCCACCAATGTTACCCATGACTTCAGGCCGGTGCGTGCGCTTGGTAACGCCTTTAATACGTTCAACCAATGCATTACCAGCGTCAATGTCGACGCCCGCGTCTTTATAACTTAAAGAAGGTTTTTTATCGCTCACAGAATAATCCCGACTGGCAAAATTTGCGCGCAAGTTTAACACGATTTAGGCTGCAAAAGGTAGCTTATGACTACACTATTGTGTCAGGATTTCTCTGCGATAAACCGGTAGCCGACACCGGGTTCTGTTTCTATATACTTTGGCTGTGTCGGGTCATCTTTGAGCTTTTTACGTACCTGGCTGACAAAAATACGCAAATAGTGGGTGTCTTCCTGGTGCGTTCGGCCCCAAATTTTCTCCAGCAACTGTTGCTGAGTAACGAGTTTTTGCGGGTGGCTGACTAAGAAATCCAGTAAGGCGTATTCTTTACGGGACAAGTTAACTATTTCGTTTTGCAGAAACACTTTGTGCTGCTCGCGGTCGATGAGTAACTCACCAAAACGAAGCTGGGCTTCTGCTGTGGGTTGTTGATCGGAGAGGTCGCGCAATAAAACATGAATACGCGCCATAAGCTCCCGAATACCAAAGGGTTTGGTCAGGTAGTCGTTAGCTCCGCCTTCCAGTAGTTTCACTTTCTGTAGCTCGTCATCACGCGCTGTCAGCACCAGTACCGGCACCTGGCTCCATTTGCGCAGCTGTCGCATAACCTGATAGCCGTCAGCATCAGGCAGACCTAAGTCCAGAATAACCAAATGCGGGTTCTGGCTGGTAATCTGCTTTATCCCTTGCCCGGCTGTCGCCGCTTCCAGGTAGGTATAACCTTCGGCGGTGAGCGAGGCGCGCATAAAGCGTCGTATCTGTGGTTCGTCATCAATGACTAAAATGCGGGGGCCGTCGGTGCGGGCTTGTGCATTCATGAGACTTCCTCTGTGATGTTGGCGCGTGGTAATTTAATTCGGACAAGGCAGCCATCAGAGCTTTCTTCAATACTTATTTGGCCGTTATGAATGTCGATTATTCCTTTAGCAACGGACAGACCCAGACCGGTTCCGCCAGTGCCTGAGTCTTTCTCGCGCGACGAATAAAAAACATTAAATACAAGCGAGTGCTTACTGGTTTCTATGCCGGGTCCCTGGTCTTGTATGTCGATGACAACAAACTCGTCGATCTCTGACAGAGTTAAAGTAACGGGAGCTGTGTCGCCGGAAAAGCGCATCGCGTTATCAATAACATTAAACAGTGCCTGCTCCAGCAGCGAGGACTGAACCTCAACCATAGCGTGCTGTAAATTATCTTTAACCAGTAACCGTTCTTGTGAAGCAAAGCGCGACAGAGTTTTACTGATAACCGGACGAATATCCTGCACTGCATGAGTCAGACGAATTTCGCCGTGCTGCAGTCGTGTGGCCTGTAACAAGTTTTCGATATAACGATGCAGGCGGTCACTTTCATCCAGCGCACCCTGTAACAGCTCGGCTCGTTCTTGTTCGGGCAAGCGTTCCTGATACGCCTGCAATGTACTTAAATTGCCAATGACGCTGGCCAGCGGGGTTCTCAGATCGTGTGAAACCGATAGCAGAATGTTTGAGCGCAGCTGGGCCTGACGTAAGCTTTCTTTTTGGTTTCTGAACAAGGTGACTAAGTGGCTGGTAATAACGCCCACGGCAATAAATACAATTGCAGTAACCATTTCGTCTATGTCAGTCATGTGCAGCGAATAGCGCGGTTCTGTAAATAAAAAATTAAACAGCAGCAAGGCCAGAACAACGGCAAGTAGTGCCGCGCGAAAATTGGTTAAAAACGCAATAAGCAACACCGCCAGTTGCAGAATGAGCACCGTGCCGGAGGTGGGCAATAACCAGTGATCGAGCAGGTAAGCAAGGCCCGCCGCAGTGCCGGTGATGGCAGCGGACGCCAGGTAACCTAACCACGGCTGTTTACTCATGTTCTAATCTCATGTGCTAGTCCCGCCAGAATTGAGGAAGTAACAATGTTAGCAAAGTAAAGTATTCAAGGCGTCCTAAAATCATTGCTAACGTCAGTACCCAGGTTCCGGTGTCTGATACCGGAATAAAGTTACTGGAAACTTCGCCAAAACCCGGACCAAGTACGTTCAGACACGCCGAAACGGCGGTAAATGCCGAGAAAAAATCCAGCCCGGTCAGCATCAGTATGAGGGTAAGCACCATGGAACTAATTGCGACCATTAGCATAAAGCTCATTACCGCCTGAATCACGTCGTTAGTCACCGCTTTTCCCTGATACACCACTTTCAGAATGGCACGCGGGTGGATGGCCTGCAGCATTTGGTGTTTCAGGATGCGTAAGGTAATGACATTACGGACAAATTTGTTGCCTCCGGCAGTTGACCCCGCGCAGCCGCCCAGGTAACTGGCTGCCACTAAAAAGCCAGCCGTAGCCGCAGGCCAGGCAGAGAGGTCATCGGCACCGTAACCGGTACTGGTCATAAAGGAAACGACATGAAAAACCGCCTGATTCAGAGACTCCCCGAAGGAATGGTGAGTTTGAGCGTTGAATGCCAGAGCGGTAAGAATAACGCTGAAAACGGCCAACGCAATTAAAAACCAGCGAGTTTCCTCGTCTTTCCAGTAGCCACTTATGGCTCTGGCTGTAAACAGTTTATGGTGCAGGGCAAAACTGATAGCCCCCAGAATCATAAACACATCGGCAACTATAAGAATAATTGGTTGCTGAAAGTGGCCCATACTGGCGTCGTAGGGCGAAAACCCGCCGGTTGATACGGTCGTCAGACTATGGGCTATGGCATCGAAAGGAGACATTCCGGCCAACCAGTAACTGCCGGCACAGCCTATTGTCAGGCACAGGTAAACTAACCAGAGGTAACGGCTTGTACTCGCAACACGTGGTGCTAACTTCTCATTTTTAATGGGACCCGGAGTTTCAGCCTTAAGCAGGCGCATGCCACCCACGTTTAGCATGGGAAGAATGGCGACTACAAAAATCACGATACCGAGCCCGCCCATCCATTGCAGAAACTGGCGGTACAGTAAAAAGCTTTTGGGCATTTCATCAAGGCCGGTGAGAATGGTGGCACCGGTGGTGGTCATAGCGCTGACCGACTCAAATACTGCGTCGGTAAAGCTAACCCCGGTAACAGACATAATGGGTAATGCTCCCAGAACGCCTATTAAAATCCAGGTGAATGAAGCGAACGCCAAGGCTTCGCGGAAAAAGATTTTCTTTTGCTCGCCGTTATTAGTGCGTATGAATAGAAAGAGCGCGAGAACAAGGCAGAGCAAAGAGGAATAAATAAAGTCGGTAAAGGTTTTGTCCCTAAAGACAAAAACCGAAAGCAAACCAAAAAAACACTGAATTGAGGCAATCCAGATCATAGGCCAGGTTAATAGGCGCAACGTTGCTTTTAGATTCACTGTAACCTCATGCGAAGAGCCGACTTTTTCTATTACTAAGGGTAATTCTGCAGGGCGTAAAATCTCTATACCGAAAGCGTCTTTAGGCGTAAAATCTGCGTAAAATTAAGGGGGTTATTTTATGGCCAGTATTCAACCGGCACGTAATGAGCATTTAGACGCCGTAACGGCGCTAGAAGCTGTCACTTTCCCCGAAGATGCGATCAGTAAGCGCAGTTTTCGGCGGTTTATTGAGTCGCCTAGCGCCGATTTTCAGGTGTTACTGCTGAACGAAAAGGTCATTGGCTATACCGTTGTCCTGTACCGAAACAATACGAACCTGGCTCGACTCTATGCTCTGGTTGTCGAACAGAACCACCGTAGTAATGGCTATGGTCGCCGTTTGTTGCAAGCTGCAGAAGACCTTGCCGATGAGCGGCATTCTTTGTTTTTACGCACGGAGGTGGCAACCTCTAATACCGTAGGGCAACAGCTGATGAACAGCGAGGGCTTCCGGGCAATAGAGCTCCGTGAAGCCTATTTCCCGCCTTCTGCGTCGCAATCGACAGACGCTCTGGTGCTGCAAAAGCTATTGCCTCGTTATGAAATGGGCGAAGATGCAGGCGTGGGAGCAACCGAAGAATACGTTCCTATGCTGACCCAGTCGACGGAGTTTACCTGCGGCCCCGCAAGCTTGCTAATGGCTATGGACTACTTCGGCCGGCCCAGTAGCGACCCGCAAGCCGAAGAGCTGGAAATTTGGCGTCAGGCGACGACCATTTATATGACCTCCGGGCACGGTGGCTGCGGCCCTCATGGGCTTGCGCGGGCGGCGTTTCAGCGTGGCCTGAAAGTTCGGGTGGAGGTCAATACCGACCAGCCATTATTTGTGGATTCCGTCCGTCAGGAGCAGAAAAAAACGGTTATGCAGCGCATACAGCAGGCCGATATGACCTACCTGGAAAAGCATGGTGTTCCCATTGTTGTACGCGACTATGACGTGACGTTAATAAAAGAGGACTTAAGCCAGGGCTGTCTGGTTATGGTGCTTATCTCTACTTATCAGTTTGACGGTATTAGGGCACCGCATTGGGTCTTAATTTGCGCGGCCGACGATGACTTTATCTACATAAACGACCCCGATTACGACACTTTACCCTGGGAATCTCCTACCGAACGTCAGTATTTACCGGTGCCTATAAGTACCTTCAGCAAAGCCTTTGGCTACGGTGGTCGTAAGCAAAAAGCAGCGGTTGTACTTTCAGCTGATTTAACAACAAAGTGATCAATTCCCCTTGAATTCTGCGTAATTATGCTCAAAGTCATATAACAGTATTAGATGAAAAAGGAATTCTGTATGAGTTCAGCATTTGATGATTTTGAATTAAAAGGCCACAAGCTTGAAAACCGTTTTGTTGTGGCTCCCATGACGCGAACCAGTGCCGACAAGAAAGGCAAGCCAACGGAGTTAATGGGCGAGTATTACGAGCGTTTCGCGAAAGGCGGCTGGAGCATGATCATCAGCGAGGGCGTGTACACAGACCGGCAGGCAAGTCAGGGCTATGAAAATCAGCCGGGCATTACCGACGCCCCACAAACCGACGCCTGGAAAGAAATTGTCGAACGAGTACACAAGCATGACTGCAAGTTTATTATGCAGTTGATGCATGCTGGCGCTCAGTTCCAGCATAATGAATACACAGACACACCCATTGCGCCCAGCGAAATAAAGCCTAAAGGTGAGCCGCTGGACTTGTATGGAAAAACCGATGGCTGGCCCGAAGTGAAAGCCATGGATGAAACGGATTTTGATGCCGTTATGAACGGTTTTGTTGGTTCCGTAAACCGGGCTAAAGAGGCGGGTTTTGACGGGGTTGAGTTGCACGCAGCTAATGGGTACTTACTGAATGAGTTTTTAAGTGACTACTTTAACCAGCGCCCTGACCAGTGGGGCGGAGACATGGCAAAACGCATGCATTTTCTGGAATTAGTGGTTAAGGCTGCGAAATCCGCTGCGGGCGATGACTTCATTGTCGGTGTGCGTTTAAGCCAGATTACCGTAACGGACTCTGATTATCAGTGGCCGGAAGGCGAAGACGCCATGATTAAAGTGGTCAAGGCCATGGAGAAAGCCGGTGTGGATTACATTCACACAACAGATACGGACGTAATGCGTAAGCCATTTAAAGGCGGAAGTAATAAATCATTGGGCGATATTGTGCAGGAGTTTTCGGACATTCCGTTAATTGTAAACGGCGGTATTAGCGAGAAAAACTATGAGCACGTCGCGGGGCATTATCCTAATGCTTTGCTTGCTATGGCGAAAACGTCATTAGCGAATCCGGACTTTCCTATTCGCATTAAGTCTTCCGAGCCAATACGTCAGTTAAATTTTGCCATGCTACAACCAACCGCTACACTTGAGAATGAGTGGAAGTGGCGCGACGAGAACGACGCGCACATTGAACTGGATTAAAGCGAATTTTAAGTAGCGGACAGGAGGTTTCGACTATGAAAAAAGTAGCAGTTATTTTATCCGGCTCCGGTGTTTTTGACGGAGCCGAAGTGAACGAAGCTGTATTAACCTTATTGCACATAGCAAAGCAGGGAGCCAGCTACGAATGCTTTGCACCAGACATTGAACAAATGCACACCATTAACCACCTTAAGGGTGAGGAAAGCGGTGATAAGCGCAATGTTCTGGAAGAGGCGGCGCGCATTACCCGCGGTGAAGTAAAACCTTTAACCGACTTAGATTCGTCTGAGTTTGATGCGTTGATATTGCCGGGCGGTTTTGGTGTTGCCAAAAACTTCTGCGATTTTGCCGTTAAAGGTGCTGATATGACGGTAAATGACCAGGTGTTGAAAGTTGGTAAAGCCTTTGTTGAGGCGAAGAAGCCAGCAGGCTATATGTGTATTTCACCTGTCTTGTTGCCGCACATATACGGAAAAGGTGTGAAAGTCACCATTGGTAACGACGGCGAAGTGGCCAGTGCCATTAACAAAATGGGTGGCGAGCACGTGAACTGTGGTGTTCGCGATATTGTCGTTGATGACAAGCACCAGTTAGTTACCACACCGGCCTATATGCTGGCTGAAAACCTGCCGGATGCCGAAGAGGGCATTCGCAAGCTGGTTGAAAAAGTTTTGTATATGGCGGCCTAATACCTGACTTAACGTCCAATAAATAACCGCTTGAGTGCAGAACTTATAGCACTTAAGCGGTGTCTGAGTTATAGTACACAAGTTACGTAAGTAATAGCTTTGGGGCTGATCTGGATTCGACGGGATACACGAAACCCAAGGTGCATGCCGAGGTGAGGCAGGCCTCGTAAAAAGCCTCAACCTAATAGTTGCAAACGACGACAACTACGCTCTAGCGGCTTAATAACCCGCTAAGCCCATCCCCCGGCGCTTTGTCTGCGAGACCGGACTAGGATGGCTCAAACTAATGTAGACTCGCGTGGAGGCTTTGTCCGGAGCTGAAGCGTTAAAACCAATCGGACTCGTCAGTTGTGAAGCCTGTCAGTCGGCGTCACACTGATTAACTAAATGACTGACTAAGCATGTAGGACCGAGGATGTAGGTATTGCGGACGCGGGTTCAACTCCCGCCAGCTCCACCACATTATTAAATCAGGGCGCTCCAGTAGCGCCCTTTTTTATGCCTAGAGCCCCTTTCATAGAGCCTCTTAAGCTATTTTAGATTCTCAAGTAATCTCACGATATTCCAGGGAAGCCTAACGTTTTTGTATTCCAGGTTGTATTCCTGAGCGATGGGTATACAATCCAGGAATACAACGATTGGAGATTTTGATATGCCACGGCCTGTGACTCCGCTTAACGACAGTCAAATAAAAAAAGCTAAGCCAAAGGAAAAAGACTGTGTTTTTTCTGATGGTGGGGGGCTTCAGTTGCGCATTAGAGCTTCCAGTGGTTCAAAGTTATGGAATTTTAATTACCTGCATCCAGTTACAAAGAAACGTATGAATATGGGGTTGGGGATGTACCCTGAGGTTAGCCTAAAAAAGGCCAGAAGCTTAGCGGAAGAGGCTCGGGCAAAAGTTGCTGAAGGCATAGACCCTAAGCTTTCTAGAGATGAAAGTATTCGGACTCAGCGAACTGAGCAAGAGTCGACTTTACGTAAAGTTGCTGAAGATTGGTTTGAAACTAAGAAAACCAAAGTCACGGATGATTATGCGGATGACATTTGGCGATCACTAGAGCTTCATGTATTCCCAGACTTAGGCAAAAAGCCGATAAATGAAATTACTGCGCCGATGTTTATCCAGGTACTTAAACCGATAGAAAAGTCGGGGCGCTTGGAAACTGTGAAGCGTGTTATTCAACGTGTTAATGAAATCATGGTCTTCGCCACGAATACTGGTGTTATCCAGGCTAATCCCCTAGCTGGAGTGAAAGCAGCTTTTCAGTCGCCCAAAAAGCAGCATTTACCAACAATAGGAAAGGATGAACTACCGGTATTCTTGGATAAACTCCAAAACACTAGCGTCAGTAAGGTTACTAGGCATTTAATTAAATGGCAGTTACTTACGATGGTTCGGCCATCTGAAGCTGCTGGCGCTAGGTGGGAAGAAATTGAAAGGTTAGATAACGGTGAGGTTAATTGGATTATACCGGCTGAACGAATGAAAAAGCGACGTCAGCACATTGTTCCTCTACCGACGCAAGCCATAAAAGTGCTGGATAAAATGAAAGAGATTAGCGGTAACAGAGAGCATATTTTCATTTCAATGAAGAACCCTAACACGCATGTAAACAGTCAAACTGCGAATATGGCGATACGACGCATGGATTATAAAGATAAGCTCGTTAGCCACGGTTTAAGAGCTTTGGCGAGTACTATTCTAAATGAAGAAGGGAAGGATCCTGATCTGATTGAATCTGCGTTGGCGCATACTGACCCTAACCAGATACGCAGTGCTTACAATAGATCTCAGTATTTGGAACGCCGTCGGGAATTGATGCAGTGGTGGGGGGACTATCTTGATGAAGCCTTCCGCGCGGGCATATGAGACGGTATGGGATAAACGAGGGGCTCCTGAGAAGGCGTAGTAGCTCCACCGTGCTTTAATTAGCTTTTACAGCCTTTTTTGTCACAATTTATTTTTTCGTGTGAGTTCACCCAGTGACTTGAGTTTTCTTTAGTGTTGAATCCGCAACCAGTTCTCCCGCCTTTACTTCCTTGATGCACAACTCCGGTTGGTGTGTGTTTTACTGCCATAATTAACCTTCCTATTTTAAGCTTAGTGTTTAACTCTAATGTGAATTTTGTATATAGGTGATATTTTTTGAATGTGCAAACTAAACTCTGGATGAGAGAGGTTAGTGACAATGAAAATTAATTTTTTAGGCTCTATACCGCTTCTTCAACTCTTTCATTGCCGATTCTTGGCAGTCATCAATCTTTTTGCGTAACTTTTCACACGTATCGTTAGCAGTTGAATACTGAAAGCCTTCAATAATTTCTATAGTGCAGAAAAACTTAAGAATCGCCTGTACTTCGTACACTGATTCAATTAGAGAAACATGTTTGCTTTTGTCAATCGGTATCTTAGAGTGAACCGGCAAGCACTGCTAGGATGATCGTTTCAAAACCATCGTAACGGTACAGTGCGAGATGGCCACTCTGGCCAAAATCAATGAGCCACTCTCTAAATTCGACGGGCATATCATTCAGAGGGCGGCCATTTTCGGGTTGATGAGCCAAAACAAGGACGTCCTGGTGGATGTTTTTAACGGCCTCGCGGGCAGCTATCAGAGCCTTGTTTCGCAAAGGTACCTTAGAAATCCAGCACTTATGAAAGGAGGTTAGCGCCTCAACCATAGCCGAACGAATATGCTAATTTAGATCCTCCGGCACAAAGTAAGCAAGGTTTTGGTAAAGCCATGAAGGTAAAAGTGCGTGTGCTAAAGCGTCGTTATACAATGTGTCATGTACTTTGCTGCTTCTGACAAAACTGTTTTTATGGAAATCATAGTAACCAGCCATACTTCCGCTTGGCGTTAAAATGATCACAGCGTCGTTAGTCATCCACGCATAGTTATTACCAAATTGCATCATCGCACGATTGGCAAACGGTACATTTTCTGCAGATAGATCCTGCCCTATTGACGGAGTCCAGGAAGAAACACCCGCAAGCGATATAACAGTCGGTAACAAATCAATTTGACTGACTATTGAATCTATTTTCCTGGGTTTAATAGACCCTCCCAAAATAAGCCCGGGTATATGGAATTTATTAATGGGCACTAATTCGTTGCCGTAGACACGCGTATCATGGTCTGCAACAATTAGAAAAATCGTGTCCTCCCAATATTCACTTCTTTTTGCCTTTTTAATGAATTCACCCAGAGCGAAATCTGCGTATTTAACCGCATTTTCAACCGTATTCTTTGACTTCGAATAGAGCTCAATTGCATTGTCCGGAAACTCAAACGGCTCATGATTGGACGATGTAAAAACTAAACTAAAAAAAGGTTGCCCGATTTTTTCCAGTTCCTTAAATCGCTGATGCGCCGTATTAAATAAATCGCCGTCACTAGCCCCCCAACTGCCCACAAATTGTGGGTTAACAATGTCACCTTGCCCCAGTATTGATTGAAATCCGTTGCCGGTAAAAAAGCTCCCCATATTGTCGAAGTGGGTTTCACCACCGTAAATAAACTCGGTAAAATAGCCTTTACGCGACAACAAATCCGCCGCGGTATAAAAGTTTTGCTGCGATAAAGAGAGTTTTACGGTGCTTCTTGCAGGCGTTGGTAAAAAGCTTGAGATGACCGCCTCAATACCGCGAACCGAGCGAGTTCCTGTCGCGTACAACTGCTTAAACCACCAACCTTCCTGTCGTAACTGTTCAAGATTTGGTGTCACACCAACCCCACCTAAATCTTTAACAAAAGTAGCCCCCAGACTCTCCTCCAAAATAACAACAATATTTTTGGGTTTGTTGTAATTACGGGAGGCGGGATTAAAATGCACTGTTGGGTATTTTTCAGACGGAAAAGTTTTCTCAACTAAGTGAGGTTGTTTTTTCACGGTATTAAGTATCTGATCGATGGGAACCTTACCATACACACTGGCAGCGCTTGCCTCATGACGCATATTATAAATTGCATATTCGACAGAGTAAGCTGAACTAATAACTAAACTATTCACAAGCGCATCAGACGTCACTGCAAAAAAGGCTGGGTTAGCCGGCCGGTGCGCCAGAGTTGAGCGGACACCAGCAAAGACAAGGATCACTAACAACGGCCAGACAACCAGAGAACTGACAACCTTCTTGTTATCGATGGGGGGTGATGTATTCAAGCGCTTCGCTAATTTAGTTAACCCATATAAACAGCCAATCACAACCACGCCGCTTACAAATAACCAGGGTTTAAAACCAGCCCAGAGCATACTAAACACTTCTTTGGGATATTCTAAATATTCAATGAACAAGCGGTTAGGTCGCAAATCGTATTGCATAACAAAAGCTGGCGTTGATATCTCCATAAACGCAATATAGGTAATAGCGATAATCAACCAGATGCTCTGAAGTTTTTGCCATAGCCCCAAACCCCATCGGTTTAGAAATAACGGCGCAAATAACAATAATGGCAGTGTCAGATATCCCATTTGAACAACGTCAGCCCTCAATCCCATCACCATCAGATAGCCAATATTCGCCGCCTCCGTTACACGATCAAACTGCCAGATAAACAGCAGCAGACGGCTGACACTCAAAATGATTAAGCCAAGCGCAAATCCTACAATCAGCGTCTGATAGTGCGCTAAAGACCGCGTCGCTTTTTTTAGCAAAACATTCCACATTAAGAATCCAATCCATTTGTAGCTTTAGTGATGCGATGGATAGTAAAGGGGGAACCTTAAGCTGAACTTAATATTGGTCGTTTAGGATGTATTTTTTTATCGTGACAGGACTCATCATGAAACCAGGCAAAACAGGAGTAATCCGAATACTTCATGCAACGCGGTATTCCATAAAGGGGCTAAAAGCTGCATGGCTTTTTGAAGCCGCATTTCGGCAAGAAGTGTTACTGTTCATTTTATTAGCGCCTATTTTAGTGCTGGCACCGTTGGCGTTAGCAGAGCGGTTGTTAATGTTTTTGTCTCTGTCCGGCTTACTCATTACTGAGTTGCTTAATTCCGCTGTAGAAGCTGTAGTCGACCGTATCGGCGCAGACTTTCATGAGCTTAGCGCGCGAGCGAAAGATATCGCGTCGGCCGCTGTATTTCTTGCGATCATTCAGTTCATCATCGTTTGGGCAGCACTCTTATGCCAGCTTTGAAGATGACAACAACCAGCCAACGTTGGCTGATTACTCTGGTCATTTTTATTGCGGTGTTAACAACGGCAGAATTATTTGATCTCAAATTCCTATTTGCCAATGCACTCTATCGGCTAGAAGGGGGGCAGTGGTCACTTAAACACCACTTCATTACTGAAACCATTTTTCATGAAGGTGCTCGGAATCTCAATCTCATCGCTGTCATTTCGCTACTGGCCTTAACCTTATTCCAGTTTTTTCCGGGAAAAAATAACGCTCAGCGGCGTCGCTATGTGCTGCTGCTCTTATCTATTTTACTGTCTTTTGGCTTGGTTAATTACCTTAAAGCGACTCTGGGGATGGACTGTCCCTGGGATCTGCGTGTATACGGCGGCACCAAACCTTACTTCAGTTTGTGGTCGTTGAATGACAGCCCCTTTAGCTCAGGACGATGCTTTCCGTCGGGGCATTCGAGTATCGGTTTTGCCTGGATCGGGCTTTATTTTTTCTGGCGTAAAAATCAGCCCGTCCTTGCTAATACATCGGCTGTTTTCTCACTTTTTGTTGGCTTCACTCTCGGCTTTGCACAACAACTGCGTGGCGCCCACTTCTTCGTCGACGATATCACTACAGCGTTTATTTGCTGGAGCATCGCGTTACTTATTTTTCATATAGGTGAGCATCATGAAACGACTGACACTTAATTTTTCAATACTGTTAATGGTTGTTGCAACTTGGTTAACCTTTGCCTACTCAGCGCCTTTATTAAACGCTTTGGAGGCTTATGGTGTCCAGTCATTCACACAGTTTAAGTTAATGGTATTCACACTCTGTTTTTATGCTTTTGTGCTGGCCTTAAGCCGGTTTATTAATGCGTTCAAGCCACTGGCGATTGTTTTAATTATTGTGGCTGCGCCGGCCTCATTTTATATGCTGGAATACGGCATTGTTATTGACTCCGACATGCTCATCAATACCATGGAGACCGACCCAGCAGAGGCCGGAGACCAACTTTCTACCAGTTTTTTTATCACCTTAATGGCACTGGGTATCATCCCTTCGTTATTGCTGATGTACATAAAAATCCCCAAAGCAAGAACACTTACACAGATCAAACAAAGTCTTGTTACAGCAGCCTGCTTCTGTTTTTTAGCGGTCGGTATTGTTTATACAAGTTATGACGACTTTGCCTCCTTATTTCGTAACCATCGGGATGTAAAGTATCGGATCGTCCCATTCAATGTCATCTCGGCGAGTGTTTCAGTCATAAGACAAAAACTAGAAAAGCCGGCTCAGTTTACCTCTTTGGGGCAGGACGCGGTGCAAACTAAAACTTCGGCAAAGCCAAAAGTAATGGTTGTCATATTGGGCGAAACAGCGCGTGCAGATCACTTTTCACTGAATGGTTATGAGCGTCCGACAACACCCATGCTTTCCCAGTTAGCAACTTCAGAACCAATCTTGAGCTACAAAGCTGCCATGTCATGCGGCACAGCTACGGCTGTTTCTGTTCCCTGTATGTTCAGTTTTTTAACGGCTGACACTTATTCCAATGCCGCCAGAAATTCCAGTAACGTATTAGATGTTTTAGAAAATGCCGGTATCAAAGCAACCTGGATTGAAAACAACTCCGGGTGCAAGGACGTCTGTAACCGTATTCATACCATTGTGATGGATGAAGATCGGTGCGGAGAAACGGGCTGCTACGACTTTGAGATGCTTGATGACTTGAGCTCCTGGTTACGAAACATCACTCAGGATTCGATTATTGTGCTTCACCAAATGGGTAGTCATGGGCCAGCATATTACAAACGCTCGCCAGAGAAACTCAAACATTTTTTACCAGAGTGTAAAAGCGAGGAATTAACAAACTGCACAAAAGAAGAAATTATTAATGCGTACGACAACAGTTTATTGATAACTGATCGGCTCGTGAGTCAGGCCATTAGGTTATTGAGGAGCCACAAAGAGCTGGAGAGCAGTATGATGTATGTATCCGACCACGGTGAGTCCCTGGGTGATAACGGTATCTACCTGCATGGTTTACCAAATTGGTTAGCGCCCGAGGAGCAACGACATATCCCTTGGATAGTTTGGCCTTCAGAGACATTTGAAATGACGGGGAATAATACAGACGCCAATATTAATCACGATAATTTCTCGCATACTGTATTAGGTTACTTTAATGTAGAAACGTCACTTTATAATGCAAGCCTTGATTTAACCCGTTTAACGAGAGATATGTAAATGCGTCTACTACTCCTTGAAGATGACAAAACCTTGGCAGAAGGTATCATTAAGGGTCTGAATCGTATGGGTTATATGGTCGAACTCGCTATGAATCTGTCGCAAGCGGAAAGTGCCCTTAAAACTGACCAATTCGAACTGGCAATTTTTGATCTTGGCCTGCCTGATGGCAATGCCGTATCCTTGATCAAAAAACTGAGAAAGGCAGGGCAACCCGTTCCTATTGTCGTACTCACCGCCTGGGATGATGTTGATACGAAGGTGCTGGCACTGAATGAGGGCGCCAATGATTACGTAGTAAAGCCGTTTGAGTTACGTGAGTTAGAAGCCCGTGTTCGGGTTCAGGTGCGAAAAGCAAACCTCCAACTCAATGATGTTATAAATTGCGGCGATCTGAGCGTTGATATTGCATCACAACAATGTCGCTTTCAGCGCAAACTAATTAATTTAACCCGGTTAGAATGGATATTACTCAAACAACTCGCGTTGCATGTCGGAAAGATAGTGAGTAAAGAGCAGTTAGAAACTGCATGTTATGGCTGGGATAGCGATAACGAAAGCAATTCGTTAGAGGTCCATATTCACCATTTACGAAAAAAACTGAACCCTAGCCTGATAACCACCATCCGAGGTTTAGGCTATCTGTTAAAAGATGAGTCATCATGAAATTCTGGTCGCTTCGCCGCTCATTGGTTATTGGCATTAACTTAGCTGTAATTGCTGTATTAGTGTTCACAGCTTGGGCTAGCTATCGGGATATTCTGCACGAGTTAGATGAAGTTTTTGATGCGCAACTCGCACAAACCGCAAAGTCGCTGGCAGCATTTTATACACACTCTTCGGAAACTCAGTCTGTACCTAAAAGGATCCCAATATCAAACTACAATGATACCGGTGAAGATGAGTCCGCTAATGAGAGAGGCCCTAGCGGCCATAAGTACGAATCTAAAATCGGCTATCACATATACAACTCTGAAGGTAAATTGCTGGCCTTAACTAATCAGTTGAAGATACTGCCGCTGAAAAATTTAGACGCTGGCTACCATACGTTAGAAAATGATGCGCAGACATGGTTTATCTTTAGTTATTTTTCGAAATCTAAGGGCATTTGGGTGCGTACCTTTCAACGGGAGGATGTACGCAGTGAGCTCAGTGGTTACTTGGCTACAGAACAGCTGTACCCGCTAGTATTGATGTGGGTACCGATAAGCTTAATAATACTCTTTATTGTTTATCTTGTACTGAAACCGGTTAATCGATTCGCCATTCATTTAAGAGCCAGAGCGTTAAACAACCTGTCACCAATTGAGTCAGAACTGCCCAAAGAGTTGATCCCGATAAAGCAGGCAATTAATAAATTATTACATCAAATTAAGATGTTTTCAGAGAGGGAAAAGCGTTTTATTGCTGATGCGTCACATGAGTTACGAACACCGTTAAGCGCAATTCAAGTACATGCGGAAAATATTATTCACGCTGAATCGCTGGAGGATTCCAAACAGTCCGGTAAAGCCATTTTTAGTACCGTAGAGCGCATGTCGCATTTAGTTAATCAACTCTTGCGCTTAAATCGACTGGATAGTTTGGATAAGTCTACTGATTTCTCCGAGATTGAACTCAAAACGCTTGTTTCTGCAGCCATCAACGCTCTCCCCACAAACACGGTCGAGAATTATCAATGGCAAATCGACGCTCCCACAATCAAGATAGCCTGCAATGAAACTTTGATAATAAGCGCGTTGACCAATCTTCTATCCAACGCCATGAAATTTTCACCCGCAGATTCCAAGATACAAATAAATGCAGTTGAAACATCAGAAAGCATTACTATCAAAATAATGGATCAAGGCACCGGAGTACCCACAGAAATGCTTCAGCGAATGGGAGAGCGGCTTTATCGGTTTCAAGGGCATAGTGGAATCGACGGCTCTGGTCTTGGTTTATCCATTACCTCGAAGATAATACAATTGCACGATGGAAAAATATCATTCAACAATATTCATCCAACCGGATTTGCAGTACAAATAGAGCTTCCAAAAAGCACAGTTTTGGAAGCTAAGTTAAATTCATAAGTTAGGCGATAAGAAATAGTTGCCGTCAGGTTGAGTTGTTCGGATCCTGATGATTTAAACTTTACTTCAAGAATAATGTTTAAGTTACCAAGTCGTTAGCTCTAATTTGGCGATTTCTGTACAAATCTCGGCTTACCATCCCTCTCAAATCCACTAAATTTAGCAGTGTCTCTACCAGGTCATTATCAATTCCGTATTGGCGGTGTGCTTCTTTAATAAATAGATCATCAATGTGCATAATACCGTCGTCAATGGTACAAATTTAGGTGCCCGAGCCTTACTGACGGTACTTGCTCGCGAACAGTCTGAAAATTCTCAATGTTTCACGATGTATTGCATGCAATGAACCCGTATCTTTTGTTTTATAAATGTACTACTGCTCTTGGTAGGAGCCAGCAGCTCGTAGTTGCGAACCCTTCTCAAGCGTACTTTTACTGCTTATTGATCTGCCGTTGGTCTTGTCTTCTCCCTATCAATTGTCTCATCCAGCGCAGCAAGATAATTGCTTAACATCTTTAGTGAATGTTTGAGCACATAACTTTAAGCCTTCTACCATCGTAAGGTATGGGAAGAGCTCATCAGCCAACTCATTGACTGTCATTCCTGCTCTTATCGCCATTACAGCAGCTTGAAT